>CAYOFL010000059.1:0-18427 GCA_964403165.1 uncultured Ignavibacteria bacterium | reverse complement strand
AAGTCTTGGCTAACTTTCTTGCCGGGACATTAAGAAATCCCGTCACCTCCTCCACAGTTTTGACCTCCGGAGTGGCAACTTTTTCAAGCGGCTTTTCTGAATCTTCTTCTTTATATGGCTCAAGTTCCGACGAGCTGGCTTTATCCATGTTTGCCGCATAGTCACATTGGTCACAATGAAAGATAATGTTTTCTCCACCCTCGGTGTCAACTACAACCATGAACTCATGCGCCGCCTTGCCGCCCATGGCTCCGGTATCTGATTCCACCATCTTGGTCTTAAGCCCGCACCGGTTGAAAATTTTAAAATATGCATCCAGCATCTTTTGATAGCTGATCTTGAAGCTCTCCTCATCCTTATCAAAAGAGTAGGCATCCTTCATTATGAACTCCCGTCCTCTCATCAATCCGAATCTCGGTCTGATCTCGTCTCGGAATTTATTCTGAATTTGATAAAGGTTCAAAGGTAGCTGGCGGTAGGACTTGACCTCTCCTTTGATCAGGTGGGTGACCACCTCCTCATGGGTCCCCCCTAAAACCAGATCCCGATCATGCCGATCCTTAGATCTCATCAACTCTTTGCCTACGGTATCCCATCTTCCAGTCTGTTGCCAAAGCTCTGCTGGATGAAGCACCGGCATCAGTATCTCCTGGGCGCCGGCGGCATTCATTTCCGCACGAACAATGTCAGTAACTTTCAGCAAGACCCGTTGCATCAAAGGGAGATAATTGTATACACCGGCGGCTAATTTTCTTATATACCCTGCCCGCACCAAAAGCTTATGGCTGACTATCTCCGCCTCTGCCGGATCATCCCTTAAGGTGGGTATGTATGTCTGGCTCCATTTCATTTTATTTTACACTCTCCAGAAATTGTCGAAAACTTGGTGTCAGCTTTATTTGATACCGCACACCAGGCTCAATCCACAGAGCCTCAGCCACTATGCCTTCATGGATCAACCTATATCCGAATAGCGTGACTTCAATTCTGTTTGTGAACCCCGCCCTTTCCCACGCCTCCTTTGAAATAATGGGATCTTTCATCGCTTTTACCAGCAGTTCTTGTCGCTCCAGCGGTAACACTAGCCAAAAAAGCCAAAACTTTTTTTCGATTTCCTGTTTCTTAATTTCTCCTAAACCATCGAGTTGAATTTTCTCAAGTTGTTTCTTTAATTCCTCAAATTCTTTCTTAATTTCAGAGATGGTCGAAGGTTGTGTGAATGACTTTAACTTACTCTCCACGGTTTCCAGCACCTTGTTAATTTCTGCTGAGGTGGTGGCTTGCATCTCGTCTTTAAGTTTTCTTATTTCTTCTTCTTTCGCTTTCTCTACTTCCTCCGATGCCTTGCCCCCACTTCTGGCGAAATCACCCCATCTCTCTAGTTCCTTGAAAGCATCCTCTTTAGTGGAGGTTGCAAAAGCTTCTATGCGAGCCAATTTTTCAGTCGTGTCTCGGTTAAGTTTGTCGCTTTGATCTCTGTGATGATTAGCTTGCCAGATAGCAAAAAAAGCTAAAAAAATTGCAACTATGCTTGCAATTAATGCAACAATCTCCACTTTACCCTCAATCAGCTTGCTGTGGTAGCCGCAACCTTCAGGTTGCGTAGTTTTCTTAAAATTCTCGCAGGCTAAAGCCTACGGCTACCGATGTCTTTTGCTTTTACCATGAACTATGAGCCGTGAACCATGCACTCTTTCAGAGGCTAAAGCCTGCGGCTACCAATATTCGGTCTCTTCCCCAGTCCACAAAATCCACCTTACGCTTTTGGTTTTACCATGAACTATGAACCGTGAACCACGAACCGCCTTAAATACCCCTGACCCGACTCGAACGGGTGCACGCGGCTCCGGAGGCCGCTGCTCTATCCAACTGAGCTACAGGGGCAGAAGAAATTCAGTCATTAGTCATCAGTCATTAGTCATCAGTCACTATGTAAAGAACCGACAGACTTTCATTCTACTTCAAAGACCTCAGTCCATACATCATCGCCTTCGATGGCAAGAATACCATAAGGCGGTGTTCTGTTTCCCGAGAGGCTTCGCAGATTGAAAAAAGGATATTGTCAATCTTCCGATTGCAAGAAATATGAGAGTGCCCAAAGATTAACTCGTCGTACCTCTCTTTGAACTCTCGAGTGGGCCTTTCATCTAATCTAATGGGAGAACCAGATGCATGACACAATCCGATTTTCTTACCTTGCACTTCAACTGCTTTTTTTCAGGGAGAAACTTTCTTATCTTTGTATCATCCATATTCCCAGAAACCGCATGAAGCGTTGCCAGGTTTTTGAGATTTTGGAAAACCTCCTAACAGACAAAATCACCAATATAGAAAACTATGTCATCTGATTTGATCTGGTTCAAGAGTTCCTGAGGAAGCCTTGTCATCCTTTCGGGAATATGTGTATCTGAGATTACAAAGATCATATACCCGGGTAGGGCTCACTAGCCTAACGTGGTTTCTTTTTGTGTCGGTTAGCTCTGAGCTTTTTTTTCCTCTTGTGCGTTTTTATCTTATGTCTTTTTCGCTTCTTTCCACACGGCATACTATCTCCATCTATTAGTTTGATTGTAAATACCAGGTAATTTATTCCAAGGGAAGCTTGGAGATTGAAGCTTTAAACTCATTGGAGGGCTTGAACACCGGCACCTTTCGATCTGGAACCGGCACCTCTTCACCGGTTCTGGGGTTGCGTGCCTTTCGTGCTTTTCTCTGTTTGATCTTGAAAGTCCCAAATCCTCTGATCTCGATATTGTTACCGTTCTCTAAGGTTTGCTTTATCGCTTCTAAAAACTTGTCCACCACCACAGCCACATCGGTTCGGGTAAGACCGGTCTTTTCAACCACCGCTTCAACCAAATCCGCTTTGGTCATATAACACCTCCTCTAAAAGATTTTAGAGACTAAGTCTTTTTTCCTTAATTTTCAATATGCCCTCCGATGACGTTCTTATCTGCAACTGCCGCAGTCTCGCACACTACAGGTGGAGCAACTTCTCTCTTTGGGGGAAGAAGAGACAAATTTTCCTCCAGATGAGAAGCCAAAGACTGAGAAGATTTTTTTAACCTCATCTGCTCCACATTCAGAACAAGACGGTTTTTCGTTTTGATTGGCTCTCTGAAGAATCTCAAATTTAGCACCACAACGCTGACATGTAAATTCGTAAATAGGCATATTAGTTAAAACGAGATTACACTTGATTTTGGTTATCTATTGTAAACGCCCCAATGGGCACCTACCCTTTCCTTCCTAAAGTTAAAGCTACTTAAATATATACTCTAACCTCGGCATCAATTTTCCACTTTCATCCAGCTTTAGAAGGTCATTCACTTTTTGAGTTAAGAGGTCAAACCAGGATATCCTCTTCTTTCTCTCTTTGATCGTTTTGGGGAAATCTTCGATTCCCACCATTTCTCCAGCTATCTTTATGGCATCCTGCAGGTTTCCCAGCTCATCCACCAATCCCAGTTCTTTTGCCTGTCTTCCGGTGAAGATGCTTCCGTCAGCGATTTTTAAAACATTCTCTTTTTCCATCCCTCTACTTTCTGCCACCACCGCCACAAACTGCTCATAGGTGTCATCAACCACTGACTGTAAGGACTCCCTTTCCCTTTTGGTCATGGATCTGGCTATGGAACCTACATCCTTAATTTCCCCCCTTTTCACCACTTCAAACTTTACCCCGATCTTTTTAAATAATTCCTCAGCTACTGGAAACTGAAAGATCACCCCGATGCTTCCGGTTAAGGTGGCAGGATTAGCCACGATGGTATCGGCGGCACAGGCAACGTAGTAGCCTCCTGAAGCTCCCAGACTTCCCATGGAGGCTACCACCTTTTTGCCTTTTTCCCTTAGTTTGTTAATCTCCTCGTAGATTTCCTGAGAAGGAGCTGCTCCTCCTCCCGGGCTATCGATATGTACCACCACTGCAGGAATCGAGCCATCCTTGGCATATTTCCTTAGCTGTCGGACCACTTCAGACGAATTCTGGATGATGCCATGCACATCCACTATCGCCACCCTTTTCCCCATACCAGTCCAGAGCAACGATCCATCACCGGAAAGTCCGATAAAGGCAAATAAAGTTAAAGATAAGATGATCAAGAAGCTGACAACAATTATAACCGCAATCACCACATCACTTTTCTTTGCCACCTTTTTTCCTCCAGGGTAGGGTTATTGAATCGAACCCAATAAGGGGATACGCAACACTGAGTTATAGTATTGTGTCAATCCGTGAGAAATATTCTTATCCTTTCCCCAGCCTTAAGCCTTGAGGGCGCACCCAGATTATTCCACTGAATTAGCTTCTCCATCAAAACTTCGAATGCTTTTGCAATGTTCCACAGTGTATCTCCCCTCTTAACCACATAAGTGATCCATCTTCCATTTGTTCTTTCTTTTCCGCTATTCCCATTTCTTGTCGGGATCCTCAACTTCTGCCCCTTCTTGATAGAATGCGGATTGCTCAAGCCATTCAGTTTTTTGATTTCGCCTGCATTGGTCCCAAACCTAAGAGCCAACTCAGAGACGCTGTCGCCCTTTTTAACAATATAAGTTTGCAAAGTTACATCTGAGGATGTAGGGATCAGAAGACGTTGTCCAATTTTCAAAATATGCTTGCTGGTCAAACTATTGGACGACATGATTGCCGACACAGATACCCCATATTTTTTTGAAAGATATGAAAGACTCTCTCCCTTTCTGACTATATGCTCTTTAAAAAGTCCACCTGCACTCAAAGTTGTTTGGGGGATATTTAGCTTCTGACCTACATTTATTCGATGAGCATTCTTTAACCTATTCAAGCGTCTTATATCACCCGGAGTGGTATTGAATTTTAACGCTAACCTGGAGAGGGTATCACCCTTTTTCACCGTATAGATGAAGGACCCACTTGCCTTCTTTTTGGTTTTTTTTGATGAGCTAACTTTAGAACTACTTTTTGCTGTCATTCCTCTGTTGGCAGGGATAATGAGGCGCTGTCCGATGCTTAATCGATGCTTGTTGGTCAACCCGTTCAACTCCATTATGGCGGAGATGGGTACGCCGTATCTATGAGAAAGATGGGAAAGCGTTTGTCCTTTCCTGACCTGGTGTTCCACAAAAAGGCCGCTGGTCTTCGCATCGTAGCCTCTGAACTTCTGGGCGAAAAGTTCTTTAGTGCCAGTGGGAATCCTGAGCTGATAACCTGAATAATTGGGCGGGGTAATTCCTCGCCGAAGCTCAGGATTAAGCTGTTTGAGCACAGCAAATGAGGCCCCCAAACTCTTGGCAACTTTCTTCAAATCCACTGGCTGGTTAACTATCACTTCATCGAACTGAATTGGCTGATCATATTCAACGTCAAAGCCATATCTTTCCGGGTCCTTGCCGATAATGGTTGCGGCCATATACAGGGGTACATATTTGGCAGTCTGCTTATTCAACTTCAGCTTCCAAAAGTCGTTAGTCTTATGTTTTTTCATTACCCTCGCCACCCTTCCCTCTCCGCCATTGTAAGCCGCAAGAGCTAAGGGCCAGGATTTGAACTTGTTGTAAAGAAAGGTAAGATAATCGCAAGCGGCATAGGTGGATTTAACGAAGTCTCTCCTCTCATCATACCACCAGTTTCTTCTCAACCCGTACTTCCTTCCGGTGGAGGCAATAAATTGCCAGGGCCCCATAGCCCGTGCCCAGGAATAAGCTTTGGGATTGAATCCGCTCTCCACCAAACATAGCCACACCAGATCCTCAGGCAACCCTTTCTCACGAAGTATTCTCTGCATCAGATCTTTGTATTTGCCGGACCTTTTCATATAGGTGTGGAAGGCTTCTCTTGCCACAGTCTGGAAATAAATGATGGAATTCTCCACTCTCTGATTCCATTCGATAGGCATATCATAGGTGATTTTCTGTTTTGCAGGTTCAATTTTTTCTACCGTTCCCTTTTGGAGGGTTTTGAAGTTCTCTATATCCTGAAACCTTTGCAGAAATGCAGAGATGGAGCTCTCACCGGTGAGAACACCCAGTCCAAGCAGAGTAACCTTGTAATCTTCAGCAATCTCGTTAAGAAGCTTTTCGAATTTGACTTCTCTTAGAGAATCACCCTCTTCAATATCCAGATTTGCCAAAAGCTCCAAAGCTTCTTCAAAGCGATCCTGCGCCTCAAGCCACCTCCCTTCCTGATTGGCGCTTACACCCAGAGCATAGTAAAGCTCTACCTCCTCGAATTCGTCTCGGGGGGTAATCTCTGAAGAAAAGCTGGAATCTATGGCCTGTTCTGTCGGTTCTTCGGATGATGATTTAACTGGAGCGGGTTGATTTACCACCCGCGGCTTAATCAGATTTCTGGAACAACCAGATAAGAAGAGGATAAAAAACAGAATAAAAAGAAAGACCTTTCTTTTTCTCATTTTCGCCTCCAAATCGAGCCAATAAGCCCAAAAAAAGTCAGCCAATTGAGCACTCGAGCTTCTGACACCAGCGAGAAATTCATAAATCGTTGCTATATAACAAATTTACAAAATGCTGTCAAGTCTTTTTTAAGGAAGCTTCAGAAAAAGTAAAACCTGGAGACATTTTAATGGAGTGCTCCGCCTTTGGCGGGACCAAGGGTCTGCCTAAAGGCGGACACTCCAGACTTCCCTTTTGATCTGAGATTATTTATTGATCTTTTTGAATTTTATTAAAATGTTCTAAAATCTTCCCAATTAAGTTATCATCCTCTACATCCATCCAGATGATTTCTTCGTCTTTTCTGAACCAGGTCAACTGTTTTTTGGCATAATGTCTGGTGTTTAATTTTATTTTCTCTATTGCCGCCTGAAGGTCGAATTTTCCTTCCAGATAGTCGAACAACTCCTGGTAACCGACTGTTCTCAGAGCTTTCAGTTGAGGAGTGAATCCTTTCTTTTTGAGCGCTCTCACCTCATCCAGAAATCCTTGAGAGATCATCTCCTCGGTTCTTTGGTTTATCCTCTGGTAAAGCCTCTCTCTTTCGAGGTTCAAGCCAATTTTGACAAACTGCAAGGGGAATGGTTCGTATTCTCCATCACGTTGCCACATGCTAATTGGCTTTCCAGTTAGCTCATATACTTCCAGAGCCCGGATGATTCTGACCAAATCATTCGGATGGATTCTTTCTGTTGCTTGAGGATCCACCTCCTTCAGTCTACTAAAAAGATGAGACTCGCCAAATTCTTGAGCCTCCCTTTGCAATCTCTTCCTTATCTCTTCATTCGCCTTAGGACCTTGGAAAAATCCTTCTATTAGTGCCTTAAGATAAAGTCCTGAACCTCCTACTGCTACGGGCTGTTTACCTCTTTCTATTATCTCCCTGATGATCTGTCTGGCTTTTTTGCCGTAATTGGCGGCGGTGAATTTCTCATCTGGAGATATCAGACCAATCAGGTGGTGACGTATCCTCTCTCTTTCCTCCTCTGTCGGCTTGGCAGTTCCGATGTCCATAAATTTATATACTTGCCTGGAGTCAAAAGAGATAATCTCACCTTTTAGTATATCGGCAAGTTGAAGTGAGACTTGAGTTTTCCCCACACCAGTGGGGCCCAATATCACCAGCACTCGACCAATCATGTAATCGCTTTCAGTTAATCAAAAGTTGGAATTTACGAACTGTCCGAAATTTGAACAGCGATTATTTGAATTCTCGGTTTTTAAAACCATTTTTATAACAATAGAGATGTAAATTTCGAAAACTTTCGGGCTCTATGAAAGATATGCTTTGGGCGGGATATGCGTATGCATTCATACGAAAATTCCCGCCCTTATTTGGAAAAAGGGTTTTAATTCTCATAGAGCAAGGCATTCAGCCCTGCGCATTTCATGTTTGAAAAGTATTCGGGCGAATCTGAAGATTCGCCCCTACATGTTTTCTGGAGCTCAGCTTCTGCCAAATTTTTTGTTAAGCTCCTCTAAGGACAGTTTGATCACCGTGGGACGTCCATGAGGACAGGAGTAAGGTTCATCCGTATTAAAGAGTTGCCGCATCAGGCACTGCATCTCTTCCTGGTTGAGCCTCTCCCCTGCTTTAATTGCTCCATGACAGGCAAAGGACTTTGCCACCGCCTTCAACCTATCCTTTTCCACCCTCCCCTCCACCTCCAATTGAGTCAAAATTTCTCTAAGAAAAACCTCCCCACTTTTGTTTCTGATAAGTACAGGAATCGCAGTCACCAGAATTGTCCGTCCCCCAAAATGTTTGATCTCAAATCCCACCTTCTGAATAAGTTCCTTATGTTCTTCCAAAATCTGAAATTCCTTGGGGGTTAGCTCTGAAACAGTAGGAAAAAGAACCTGTTGAGCGGATGCTTGCTTTTCGGTTAGATTTCTTAAAGCCTCCTCGTATAGAACCCTTTCGTGTGCGGCATGCTGATCCAAGACCATCAGATTTCCCTTCACCTGGGAGAGAATATAGGTATCAGTAAGTTGCCAGAAATTGGTCACCCCCGGATCAACCCCCTCCGCTCCTGAAGTTTTTTTCGCTTCCTCTATCCTGTCACCATCTTTAGTTAGTCCCTCCGCCAGCTTTTCGGAAGTTTCAGAAAAAATGCTTTTCTGGGTTAATTCTTTGTCACCTGCTTTTTGTGAGGCAAAAGAAGAAACTTCTTTTAACTGATCCTCCTGGGGAGATTTTTGTTTCTGAGAGGTGGAGATCTTCTCCTTAGATGCGTCAGGCTGAAAAGGCATTTTGCTTTTCTCGGTTGTTTTGAGATCTGCTATTATCTGTGGAGAGATCAGAGACTCTTTGATCGTTGCATAAACCAAATCATGCACCCCCCTTTCATCAACAAACTTAACCTCGTTTTTGGTGGGATGCACATTCACGTCCACCTGGCGGGAATCGATATCTATAAGAACGACGGCAAAGGCAAATTTGCCTTTGGGGAGAAGCTCACCATATCCTGCCTGCACCGCATGATAAAGCGATCTGGAGACGATCGGTCTTCGGTTCACGAAAAGATAAAGCTCTGCTCGATTTGATCGGGCGATCTCCGGCTTCCCCACAAAACCGGCAATCATCGGTTTTTCATCACCCGCTTTTATCTTCACCATTTTCTCCATTTGATTTTTTCCGAAAACATCTGCCACCCTCCGGCCCAGATCGCTTGTCCTTGAAAAGCTAAAAAGCTCTCTGTCGTCGCTTTTCAGCTTAAAGCATATCTCCGGATATGCTATGGAGTATCTGGTCAAAAGATCAATTACATGTCTGGTTTCAGTCAAGACCGTCTTTAAGAATTTTCTCCGCGCCGGGACATTGTAGAATATCTCCCTGACCACCACTGACGTCCCCACCGGCGCACCTATCTGTTTTCTTTCCTTTATAATACCACCTTCGATCTTAAGCCTTGTTCCTGCCAAATTTTCCTCGGTTCGGGTAAGCACATCCAGAAATGAGATGGAAGCAATGGAGGGTAGGGCTTCTCCTCTGAATCCCAGGGTAGCTATCTGGAAAAGATCATCCACCACCTTGATTTTACTGGTAGCGTGTCTTTGAAACGCCAGGACCGAATTTTTCTCGTCCATCCCCACTCCGTCATCTGTAACCCGGATAGATTTTATTCCTCCCTTTTTTATCTCTACACTTATGTTCTTTGCTCCAGCATCAATTGAATTCTCCACCAGCTCCTTTACCACCGAAGCCGGGCGCTCCACCACTTCACCGGCGGCAATCTTGTCCACCAAGTCTTCGGGGAGTATTTTGATTTCGTTATTCATATGCAGACTCGAGAGCCTGGAGTGCGAACCAAAAAGCCTTCAGTCGGGTCAAGCTGAAGCTTGACACTCCAACAGTGTCGGGCAGTCTAACGACAGCCCGACCTACGGTTTCTACCTCTCCCCCTTAATCCCCTCTCCATTTTATGTTGAAAATCCCGCCGGAGGCGGGGGAGAGGGGGAACGAAAGGGGGTGAGGTCATTTATTTTTTATCTGTTTCCATCTGTTTAATCTGTTGGGAGATCTGTTGGGAAATTCTTTCAATATTCCTTTTCGCTATCCCAATCTGCTCTGCCATCCCTATTTCTTCAAACAACGTAGGGACAGCCCTCGTGGCTGTCCGTCTTTTCTTCGGACAGGGACAAGCCCTGTCCCTACAAAGTCACAGCTATTTTCCTGACCTTTTCTTTTCATCCTCAACTATTTTAATGTTACTTAAGGTTTGCTCCACCTGCGGTTGCATACCTATTTCTTCAAATATCTTTAGAGCCTCATTCAAATACCTCAAAGCCTGATCCAGATCACCTTTCTCTTGATAGATCAGACCGATGTTACCCAATTCACTTGCCTCGTATTCTCTATGCCCTATTTGCTTACTAATCTCCAAGGCTTCCTGATGATACTTCAAAGCCTGATCTGGATCACCTTTAGCTCTGTAGATCAGACCGATATTGCCCAAAGCTGCGGCTTCCCCTTGTTTATCCTTGAATTGTCTGGCAAGCCGCAAGGATTCCTCATATTTTTCCAAGGCTAAAGGAAGTCTTCCAGAAGTGTAATAGGAAATTGCGATAAGGTTAAAAAGAGCAACCAACTGGCTTGCTTTCGCTTCTTTCATTGCCTTTTGGAATTCAGCAATTGCATCATCCCATTTATATTCAGCCATCAATTTCGTGCCTTCAAAAAACGGATCAAAAACGGGCGGGTCAGCAGAAGGTAAGCCATCAACATAGATCGGGATGCCCAGATGCTTTTCAACATTTATTATATTTTCTTTGGCTTCCTTAGCGTCCCTTTTCGTCTGCTCGAGGTCTTTCTCCATTCGCCTCATACGTTCTTCTTCCTCCTTCCGCAAACGAGCACGCCGTGGTAAAAACCAGGCAAAGATGGTAATCAGAACACCAATTGCTGTAATAACGAGACTAACCAATGCAATTAATAGTCCGGGGCTAATGAAGTGTTGAAGTATTCCCATCATTTAATTTCCTTCTGCTCCTCGGGGATGTTATCATCCCCGACATTGAAAAGGGAGTTAATCCGTCCCGCCTTCGGCGGGATAAAAGGCTAACTCCTTACCTCCTTTGATAATTTTGTATCCGTCATTTCTTGTCCGTCATTCGTCATCAAAATCACTACAACTTCAATGGTGATCCAGACATCTCCTCAGTTTATAGGAGAACAAATATGAATTCTGTTAGTGTAAACATACCCGAACCACTTCTGGTGCACGTAGTCGAACCATTTATGGTATGCCTAAACGAATCATTGAACCTTTTAACCATGGAAAAATTATGAAAACAAAGGTCAGTAACGTCAGTATCGTCAGTATCGCCAGTCGCCAGTTCTCAGTGATTCGTCATTCGTCATTTTTTGTTTTCTTGAGCATTTCTTCCACCTTTTTGATATTCTCCGCCACGGTTGCGGCTTCTTTTTCTGCTCCGATCTCCTGGAAAATCTTCAAGGCTTCTCTGGCAAGCTTAAGACCTTCCTTTGAATCTCCCATGGTAATCTGAACAAAGGCAATATTGATCAGTGTGGAAGCCTCTCCGTATCTATCCTTGAAAGCTTTAGTTATCTTCAAAACCTCTTGATAATATTTTAAAGCTTCCTCCATATTTCCCTGGTCTCTATAAATTAGAGCGATATTATTAAGTTGTCTGGCTTCACCCTTGACATTGCCTATTTCAAGGTAAATTCTCTTCGCCTCCTGAAAATTGTGAAGAGCACTATCCATCTCTCCCCTGGCTTTGTAAAGCTGGCCAATCATATGCAGCAAATTTGCTTCACCCTGTCTGTTTCCCGTCTCTGCATGAAGAGCCAGGGCTTCGGTAAGAGACTTTAAAGCTTCATCCAGATTCCCTTGCCGTTGATAGATCATGCCCAGGTTGGAGAGCGCATTGGCCTCACCTCTTTTAAAACCGACTTTCCGGTTTATTTTTGCCGAATTTTTATACTTCTTTAGGGCTTCATCCAAGTTTCCCTTCAGCTCATAAACCCAGCCGATAGTCAGAAGGTCCTGTGCCTCTCCTTTTTTGAAACCGGTCTTCTTATCGACATCTAAAGCCTGCCGGTAATAGTCCAAAGCGGTATCTAGATGACCTTTGTTTTGAAATATCATACCAATGTTGCTGAGCTGATTGGCTTCCCCTGGGGCAAAGCCTATCTTTTTGCTTATCTCTAAAGCCTCTTGATAAAAGACCAATGAGCTGTCGAAATTCTGTCGAGTCTGATAAATCCAGCCAAGATGGCTTAGCTGATTTAGCTCTCCTAAGGGATAGTCGGTCTCTTTAAAGATCTTTAAGGCATCCCAATGATATTTCAAAGCTTTATCGAAACTTTGTTTGTATTGAAAAATCACCCCTATATTTCCTAATTGGATCGCCTCCTCTTTTTGGCTTTTCACCTTCCAGTAAAGATTCAAAGCTCTTTGATGGTAAATTTGGGCGCTATCCAAATTTCCCATCCTCTGATAGGTGGAACCCAGGTTGCCCCATGCCGCCGCAATGGCATTCTCATCTTCTATTCTTTTGGCAAACGCCACTGCTCTTCTGTAGTGTAATTCTGCCTCTTTGGGATTGCCCAATAGAATAAGGCAGTTACCATTCAGAATCAAAACCGCCACTTTTTCGTCGTCTTTGGGTCCTAACTCAAGACAGGAATTGAAAGCATATATCGCCTCCGGGTACTCACCAGCCTCATATAAAGAAAATGCCTTATCGAAAAGTTTTTTCAGTTGAACGTTCTGGGTTTGCGGCAACCCATCCAGATAATCTATCACCCCAGCTGAGACTCTGTCTGATTCTTTGATCATTTTGATCGATGGTTTCGAGGGGGATGAAAAAAGGTTAGCTAAAACCAAATAGATGATGAAAAGCATAACCGCACTACTTAATATAATTAATCCCAGGCGAATTTTTTTATTTATAAATTTTGATGTTTTCGATGGCTTACTTTTTTGGGGCATAGTAGTTCCTTTTCTTACTCTCCCGGACGGGTCTCCGTTTTCCAAATCGCCAAGATAATTAGTTGATAACCATAATTGGGCAACTACAGACTTTCTATCCTTCTGCTTTTCTTTTCAGCTCGTTTAGTATATTCAGGGCTTCTATCGGCGTGAGCTTATCTAAATGCAATTCTTTTAACTCTTCTGCAATCAAATTATCCTTGGGAGAAAATATGCTCAGTTGATAGCTAACAGGTTGGGGAGCAATTCCAGTTGTCTTGGGAGATGAAAGCTCACCCGCCTCCAACTCTGCTAAAATCTTCTTAGCCCTTTTTAAAACCTGCGTGGGAATTCCTGCCAATCGGGCTACGTGCACGCCATAGCTATCATCACAGCCACCCAAAACGATCTTTCTTAAAAATATTATCTCCTCCTCCCATTGTTTCACCGCCACCTGATAATTTTTAACCCGGGGCAGAAACTTAGCCAACTCGGTCAACTCATGATAATGGGTGGCGAACAGCGTCTTTGCCGAAATCTTTGGGTTGTTGTGAATGTATTCGGTCACTGCCCAGGCGATAGAAAGTCCATCAAAGGTTGAGGTTCCCCGTCCCACCTCATCCAGAAGGATCAGGCTCTTAGGGGTGGCGTTGTTTAAGATGTTTGCCGTCTCTATCATCTCCACCAAAAATGTGCTCTGTCCTAAGGTGAGGTAATCGGTGGCACCCACCCGGGTGAAGATTCTGTCCACCACTCCGATTCGGGCAGATTTGGCCGGGACAAATGAGCCCATCTGAGCCAAAAGCACAATCAAACCCACCTGCCTTAGATAGGTCGACTTTCCTGCCATGTTGGGACCGGTGATGACATGGATCTGCTCGTTGTTAAGATCAATTTTGGTGTGGTTGGGAACAAAGCCCCCAGATTCTAAGATATTTTCAATAACTGGATGTCGTCCATCCTCGATTGTGATCTCGTCGTTTGAGTCGACTTGTGGAGGGACATAATTGAATTTTTCAGCCACCTCCTCAAGACTCATCAGAACATCCAGGATCGCCACCAGCTCAGCTGTTTTTTGAATTTTCTGGGTTTCTTCCGCCACCTTTGATCTTATCTGTAAAAACAGGTCATACTCCAGTTTAAAGATATTCTCCTCTGCTCCTAAGATATGAGCCTCCTTCTCCTTCAACTGAGGCGTAACGAATCTTTCCGCATTCACCATGGTCTGCTTACGAATATACTCCGATGGCACCTTAGAGAGATGCGGTTTGGTCACCTCGATGAAATAACCAAAGACCCGATTGAATCCCACTTTTAAGGAAGGAATGCCCGTTCTTTTTCTTTCCACCTGCTGCAGGCTGGCGATCCACTGTTTGCTGTCTTTTATCTCCTCTTTCAAACAGTCCAACTCAGAGGAGAATTTAGGTTTAACGATTCCCCCCTCGGTTAAAATCAGAGGGGGATCGTCCACAATGGCGTTTTCGATCAGGCGCACTAAATGGGAAGTGTCCGGAAGATTTTCTTTTATGGAACATAAAAGGCTGGATTGACCGTCTTTCAAAATGGTCTTCATCTCCGGGATTTTAGTAAGAGAATCTTTAAGCCAGATCAAATCCTTGGGGCTGGCCTTTCCGCATCCAATCTTTCCGGCAAGCCTTTCCAAATCGGAGATATTCTTAATTCTTTCAATTAAATCATCCGATAAGCCTTTGTTCTTAATCAACTCTTCTATCGCCTTCTGTCTTTCCTTGATCTTGTCTAAATCCAAAAGGGGTCGGATGATCCAGTTTTTCAAAAGCCGCGCCCCCATGGCGATCTTGGTTCTATTTAGCAAGGAAAAAAGAGTCAAACCTTTTTCTCCACTTCTTAAAGGAGTTAGAAGTTCTAAATTTCGAATAGTATTGGCATCCAAAAACATCGTCTGATCTTCAAAGTATGGGGAAATCTTATTGATGTGGGAAAGAAGTGGCTTTTTGGTTTGTTTCAGATAGGCTAAGATAGCGCCTGCGGCTGAGATCCCCAGCTTCATTCCCTGACAACCAAATCCCTCCAAAGAGTTCACCTTGAAGTGTTCGAAAAGCAACTGAGAGGCAAAATCGTGGTCAAACTTCCAGCCATCCAGGGTGGTTAAAGTCGTTTCTCCTGCGGATAATTTCAAATTTTTTATCTTCTCATCTGACCAGCTGTCGGATATTATAATCTCCGAGGGACTGAGCACACTTAGCCTTTCCAAAACGTTTGCTTTTTCGCCTTGATCCAGTTTGAACTCTCCCGTGGTCAAATCCAGGACGGATAATCCCATCCTGTCCTCCTCCTCAGAAAGGCTTGCTAAGTAGTTGCTCTGTGCTCCTTCAATTACACCCTCAATGGTGACAGTTCCAGGTGTAATTATCTCCACCACATCTCTTTTGACAATTCCCTTAGCCAGTTTTGGATCCTCCATCTGTTCGCAGACAACCACCTTCTTTCCAGCTTTTAAGAGTTTGGCCAGATACTTATCTCCCGCGTGGTAAGGCACTCCAGCTAAGGGAATTTTCTCTCCTTTGATCTGCCCTCTGGAGGTTAGGGCGATACCTAATATTTCAGAGGCGACCTTTGCATCATCTCCAAACATCTCGTAGAAGTCGCCCATGCGGAAAAATACGATCTCCTCCGGATACTGATTTTTGATCTTGAAATATTGGCGCATCAAAGGGGTAATATCTTCTGCCATGGCATCTATCAAGATAAAGTTCTTTCAAAAGATTATACTTTTTTGGAGTGTCAAGCCCCGCAAAAAGCGGGCGGACGCCCGCCCGTCTGGGCGTGATCTACGACTTTAGCCTGACCTATTCTATGGGTCTTGTGGTATAAACCGTATGGTTGATACCTGCTGACTTCAGCTTGATTTAAGGTCTGCCTAAAGGCAGACACTCCAAATTCTCCACTTAACAATTTTGTAACTTCACCTTATTACGATCCTGTAACTATCGTTAGTCTGAGATTCAAGCTTCTTTTTGAGTTTTAAAGCTTCTTCGTATGAGGTAAATGAGCCCAGTCGCACCACGTAATATTTTTTCCCGCTGATAATTTTACTTTTGATGGTGACAGAATATCCCTGTTTTTTAAATCGGGAGCGAAGCCTAAATGCATTTTCTTTTACCCCGAATACGCCCAGCTGAATGGTGTATTTCACTCCAGCCAAACGCTCCGCCTTAGTTTTTTCTTCTGTTTTCCTTTGAGAGCTTGTTCTCTCTGCAAGGTTTTCAATGGGCTCAATAGAATAAGGGTATCTTTCCTTTAAAAGATTGCAATACAAAAGCGCTCTTTCTGAATCTTGAAGCTGGTTGAAACACCTCACCAATCCGGAAAGAGCAAAGGGAAAAACCTCGGAATCCTTGTAGTCATCAAAAATCTTCTGATATTCAGCGATAGTTTGATTATAGTTCTTGTTAGCAAAGAAGCAGTCACCTCGGCTAAGTTGAGCCCACTCTGCCCAATTTGAGCCAGGAAATGATTTTATGATTTTGTCGAACCGGACCAAAGCGGAATCTGGTTGACCCATAGCTAAAAAAGAACATCCCGAAATCCACAGAACTTCCGGGATCATCTCACTTACAAAAAACTTTTGCTCGAACTTTTCTGTCAGCTCAACTGTGGTAACATGCATTCCTTTGGAAAACTCATACTTGCAGATGAGAAGTTCTGCCTCATCTGAGTTCATCCAGCCTGGGAAATTATATATCACCTCCTCAAAATATTTTTGGGACAAATCCCCTTTTTCCTCCATCTTTCCCAGATAGAACAATATTTCCGGGTTGTCTCTATCCCCTGCCAATTGGTTTAGCAAAATGCGTTTGGCTTCACTAAGTTCACCTGCTTGATAATGTTTTATGGCTTGGTCTAAGGTTTGAGCGAAAATGGAGTCAAAAAATGGAAGACAAACCAGCATGAAAAGAAGAAAAAAAAGATGCGTCTTCTTTTGGTCGGTACCTCTTTTCATGGCTTTAGGATGTTAAAAGAATTCCAGGCTTTGCAGGAGGGGCATCTCCAGAGAGGCTCAGAAGATTTATGTCCACACCGCTGGCAAATAAATTCCCCTTCTGCTGGTGGGAAGCATTCGATCAGATTATCCAAAAGATCAACCGACTCCTCCTTCTGTCCTCTTTGATGGTAAAGCTTTGCCAAGCTCAATCTTGCGGATAAGAAGTTGGGGTCAGCATCAACAATCTCTTTGTATCTCTCGATAGCAGGTTCGATCATCCCCTTTTTCTCATAAATTCGGGCTAAGGAAAAAAGGGCAAAAGTGTTCTTAGGGTTTCGACTTAATAAGTTTTCGTAGATTTCAGGTATTTCGCCATACTCCCCCAGCTCGAACAGAGTCTTCTCCAGCTTGTCGAAAACCAAATACCCAGCATCCGGCATCATCTCCAAAAGCTTCTTCCAGTATTGGACTGCATCGCTCAGCCTTTCATCCTGATAGTAAGCATCGCCCAGATAGATATAGGCGGGAACACAGTCCTCATCATAGTTTAGCGCTTCCTTGTAAGCTACCCGGGCTTTGTGAAGCTCCCCTCCTTCTGCACGGTTTTTGCCCCAGAGAACTTTGTAAAGTGCTAAAATCTTTTTGTTCTGGTTTTCCTTTCGACTGAAGGTCTTCTTTCTCAGATCAAAAGCTTCCTCCCACCTTTCAGTTTCATCGTATTCCAATAAAAGTCTGGAGGTGACCCACTCATCTTTTTCTAAAGCTTTATACAACTCCTCCAGAACCGAGATGGCTTTGTCGTGATTTCCGGAGGCGGAAAAGTCCTCTGCTAAGCTTTTTAAAACCTCACTTTTTTCTTCCGGGGAGAGGGATGGCCGAAGGATCAGCTCCTTATGAATCTGTAGGGCTTTATCATATCTTTTGTTTTTTCTAAAAAGGTCCCCTAACTTCAGATAAGCATCCACATTCTCCGAATCTTGCCTGGCTACCTCTTTGAACTTCTGGAAAGCCACCTGCTCCTTTCCTGCCAGAAGTGCCTTCAAACCATCAATGTATGGCTCTAAGGAGATTTTCCTTCTTCCCCTTTTTGCCTTCGACCAGAAAAAAGCCATCACGGTAAAGACTATGATAAACGCAAAGATAATGGACAGGATATGACCCGAACTCAATTTTCACCTCCACTTGATAACGATGACGACCCTTCTAACTTGCCATCTATTTTACTTCTTCCTCCTCCAAAGGGAGATTACGCAGGGCGGTGATCTCTTCTGAAAGCTTTTGATTTTCCTTTCTCTGATTACGTAACTCAGAATACATCTTAAAATAATAACCAATCCCCAGGGCAAAAGAGATGAGCATGCCCACCACCAACGCCCAGAAAGCCACAAAAATCATGGGGAGGTCAAAATACTGTTTGCCGTAAAGATTGACTGAAATTCTTTCGTCTGAGTTATAGATGGCGAATCCAACTATCAGGGTGATAAGGATGATAATCACAAGAGTTCTCAATATCCACATAATACCTCCTGTTCAGGGGTTTTATTTTTATCTTTATTGCGGGTTTATGTGATAGACTCGGCGGTTTTTC
>CAYOFL010000058.1:8854-19287 GCA_964403165.1 uncultured Ignavibacteria bacterium | reverse complement strand
ATTTTTCCTGGATTTATGATATTATCAGGATCAAAGGCGGATTTAATCTTTTTCATCATACCGATGCCTTCTTTCCCCACCTCCCATTCCAGATATTTTAACTTGCTCACTCCGATTCCGTGTTCTCCGGAGAGCGTCCCCCCCAGTTTCAGGGTGTGCTCAAACAACTCATCCACAGCTTTCTCCACCCTCTCTATTTGTTCTGAGTTCCGGGAGTCGCACATAAAGGTAACGTGCAGGTTCCCATCTCCGGCATGTCCGAAGTTATTTATCCTTACCTTTTGTTTCTTTGATATCTCTTTTATCTTCTCTACCATAGCGGGCAATTTGCTGGCGGGAACGCAAATATCCTCGTTAACCTTGGTGGGTGCGATCTTCAAAAGTGAGGCGCCGATGGATCTTCTCAGCTTCCACAAATTGTCCTTGTCTTCCTGGATCTGAGCAATTTGCAGAGTTTTTGACTTTTTCTCCTTACATATATTCAGCACCTCTTCAAATTCTTGATCCACCTCCTCTTTGTTGTTTCCGTCTACTTCAATTAGAAGCACCGCCTCAGATTTTTCGATGTTATCCAGCTTCACATACTCCAACACACACTCCAGAGTATCTCCGTCAATGAATTCTAAGACAGAGGGGACCACCCCGGATGTGGTTATAGCCGCCACCACCCGAGCGGCATCCTCCATCTGGCCAAAAGTGGCTAGGACGGTCTTTTCATATTCGGGCTTGTCCACCAACCGGAAAGCTATCTTGGTGATCAAAGCCAGAGTTCCCTCGGATCCGATCAAAAGTGATTCCAAATCGTAAGAGCTTTCCTTCGCCTCATCCAAAATGCCAGTCTTGATGATTTCTCCATCCGACAGGACTGCCTCCACCCCTAAAACATAATTTTTTGTCACCCCGTACTTTCGTCCTTTAAGTCCTCCAGCACACTCAGCTACGTTTCCTCCTAATGTGGAGAACTTCAAACTGGCGGGATCTGGTGGATAGAGCAGCCCGAATTTTTCTACATAATCGGCGAACTGCTGGGTGATCACTCCTGGCTCGACAATGGCATATTTTTTCTCCTTGTCCAGGTGCAGAACCTTGGTCATCTGCTCGAAACTAACCACAATTCCTCCCTTCACAGGGAGACTTCCCCCGGTATATCCTGATCCTGCTCCTCGAGGAATCACAATGATTTTGTGCTGGTGAGCATACTTCATCACCTTAACCACATCATCGGTAGAATGAGCAAGCACCACCGCATCGGGAAGGAAGATTTTGTTGGTGGCATCATAGGAGTAGCAAATCCGCTCCTCTAAAGAGACTAAAACCTGATCCTTTTTTAAAAGTTTCTTTAAATCCTTTTCCAACCCTTTTTTCATTTTTTACCTTTCTTGAAGAATTTGTCCATTAAAATGTGCCATCTATGTGAATAAACTTATAGTTAATACGTAACCAATCTGCGCTTGGTTAAAAGCACAATCTTTTTGAATACCTCACCCCCTAACTCTCTCTACATTTCATGTTGAAAATCCCGCCAACGGCGGTGGTTGAAAATCCCGCCAACGGCGGTGGTTGAAAATCCCGCTAGAGGCGGGGAAGAGGGGGTTCACCCTGAAGGGAACTAGGGGTGAGATAAAAAGCGTAGGCAAGCCTTCACGGCTTGATAGCCAAGCCATGAAGGCTTGGGTCCCTGATATTCACAGGCAGATGGAACGGATTAAACGGATGTTTACAACAACTCATCAGCTTAATCTAACTAATCAGCTGTGAGAAATTGACGTTTCCGCTCTTGGAAGAAGTTTTCATCTCTTATGGTCATTTGACTCAACTGAGATCCAAATGGACAACTGTGATCCGGTGGACACATGGCAGAAGAGCCGGGGATGATAATCCGAAGGATCCATACGGACAGTCCCAGGCGAGCAGAAAAAGCAAAGAGTCGTTCTTTTGATGGATACCAAAAACCCCGCCTAAATGCGGGCGGGGTTTGGGTCCCATAGATCCTGCGGACAAGCTTACTTTTCTATATTGTAGGAAATGCTCAACTCCTTGGAGAGATTCTTTAAAGCCGCCACCACTTTATCCTGAAGAGGGACTCCTTTTTTCTTATATGCATCATATTTCTCAAATTCTTTCTCTCCGTGGATAAATATCCTCTTTTCTCCTTGAGCTTTAGTGGATTTCTTCAGCCCACCCAACATTTCATCCATGGTGCCTTTGAATCGTCTCAAGGGGATGAAGTTGTCTATCTTTATCGCGCCGAAGAAATGTCCCACGTTGATGAATCCCTTGGTTCCATCTTTTTTCTTGGCTTTCACCCAGGGACCGTAGTCTGCTCCTGAAAGCGCGCCGGAGAACATATCCACCATCAAAGAAAGCCCGTAGCCTTTATGTCCGCTCAGATCTTCTCCTGCGCCACCCAACGGCAGGACTCCTCCACCAGCGGCTTTCGACATGTTGTCCAGCACATGGGCAGTATCGGTGGTGGGGATTCCACGCTCATCCACTGCCCAGCCCAAGGGCAATGGCTTGTTCAGACGATTAAGCACCTCCAGCTTTCCCCGGGGAACCACCGTGGTTGCCATATCCAGCACATACGGTCTTCCTTTGGCACAAGGGGCTACCACGCTTATGGGATTCGTTCCAATCATGCTGTCCCGACCGAACGTGGGAACAGCCAGGGGAGCCGAATTGGTCATGGAGATGCCAATTAAATTGTTCTTCAGCGCCATCATGGAATAGTATCCGGCGATTCCATAATGATTGCTATTTCTCACCGTCACGAAACCGACCCCGCTTCTTTTTGCCTTCTTTATGGCCAGATTCATTCCGAAATATCCTGCTGGTTGGCCCAGACCGTGTTTGGCATCCAAAGCGGCAGTGGTGGATGTTTCTTTTATGATCTTGGTTTTTACCCTGGGAAGGATGGTCCCGGCTCTTATGCCATCAACGTACCTCATAAGCCGTGCCACACCATGAGACGGAATTCCCCTCAGGTCCGAAGCTACCAGAACATCCGAGGTGATCTGGGCATCCTTGCGGGGCACGCCCAGCTTCACAAAAACCTCGGTGGAGAACTTCGCCAGTCTTACATCATCCACAATAATGTCTGCCATCTTGTCACTCCTTCATTAAAAATTGGTTAAAGGTTTATTAAATCATCTTTAATGAACAGATAAAAGGTAATTTGACTATATGTTATCTTTTTCATCAGGAAAAACATAACTATCCTTCCTGGCAAGGATAAATCAATCCCCCTTGAGGCATCACGTATGATTTGAAGTTTTCTCCATGCTTGTTCTTGACCCACTCAATAGCTTGATCTATCCCTTCAGCATATTTGTAGAATCTTTTTTCCAATTCCTCCTTCTGTATACTAGAGACCACCAGAATATCAAATTTCTTCAGCACCTTGGCATTTCCCACCGCCGTGTGTCCTCCCACCACTATTTTTGTCGGGTCTGTATTTAAAAGCTCATCTAAGGAGGAAGCCTCCAGAAGCCATTGGGCGAAGGTATCTGATCCGATTCCTTCCCTGCATTCTGAGATCAGAACGATGGTTCCTCCCTCTTTTAAGACCAACTTGGCATTATTAATGGTCTTCTGCGACTGATACAGGCTTACATCTTTGGGATACCCTCCGGCGCAGGCAAACGCCACGTCTGCTCTCTCCTTGAAAGGAACCAGATACAGGTCCCGACATGCTTTCCAACCTTCCTCATAAGCTTCTTCCAAGTCGCCTGCCACAATTTTTACGATATCCTTTTTGTCGTTTATCACCACATTCAAAAGGAAATCCACCCCAGCTTTCCGGGCGGCTTCATCCATCTCATCGGAGATGGGATTCCCTTTGGTCTTGGCGATATCCACCTCCGGACGGACTATCATGGCGTGATTTTTTCGAATGGTCTCCCTGGCTGTGATTCCGGGAAGTATTCCCTTTCTTCCACCCGAAAAACCACCAAAGTAATGAGTGGTGATCAAGCCGGTCATGACCCTCACATCCGATTCCACCCACACCCTGTCAAGTAAAAGCTCGTTTCCGGTGGAGAGTTTTCCTAAGGAGACGTTGTTTTTGTCGCAGTCGTGGCTGATCACCTCATACTTTTTTACAATCTCTTCTCCAAAGTTGTCTATGTTCTCTTTGTCTGTATGAGCTCTATGAGCTCCGGTTCCCACCAGGAATTTGATATCCGCATCTTTAATTCCGCCGGCATGTAGTTCATCAATGATGGGCAGAAGCAGATTAAAATTTGGTCTTTTATAGGGTGTCCCCCGGGTATAGTCTGAAACGACCACACAGGCGGTCTTTTTACCCTTGGCGATCTCAGAGAGTTTTTTGGAACCCATGGGATTGGCTAAGGCTTCAATCTCCGCTTCAGCAACATCAGGGATACCGGGTGTCTTTTTGATTTCCAAAATCCCGATCAGGTTCTTGTCGTCCAGCTTCAGTTGTTTGTGCGAGTCGCCGTATTTTAATTCGACTTCCATACAGACATTCCTTTTATAGAAAGTTCACTGTTCATCAGAATATAGCAAAACTCAAAAGTTTTCGCAAGGGGATTTTGTGAAATTTTTCACCTGTTCGGACTTAGACTTTTTCGTTCCAGACAAGGTGGAGGTTTGCTTTTTGTAGTTGCCCAATTCATTGGGCGTTTTGTTAGCTCGATCCTTCGACCCCTCGGTTTTACTCGGGGTGGTGAGCCTGTCGAACCAAAAACTCAGGATGTTGCCATGAATTGAGCAACTATGCGATCCGACATAGCTTCAAAGAGGCATTCGGGATTGCATCCCGAAGATTTCCTGTAGGGGCGATGCTCTGCCATCGCCCAAAGTTCGGGCGGACGCAGAGGTTCGCTCATACGCGTTTATTTGGGGGAGGATTCAGGATGCGTTCTGATTGGGATGTATCTCGTAGGGGCAATTCCCCGCCTCTGGCGGTATGTTCCACATGAATTGCCCCTACAGGCTCAGGGTGACAGAAAGGTTCGGGCGGACGCAGAGGTTCGCTCATACGCGTTTATTTGGAGGGGAATTCGGGATGCGTTATGATTAGAATGTATCTTGTTAGGAGCGATTCCCCGCCTCTGGCGGGATTTCCACATGAATTGCCCCTACTGGCCGACTGCTTTCACTGTCGATACGATGCAATGGCTTCCTCGAGGGCAACACGGATAGGTGTGTAGCTTATTCCCAGTTCCCTTTCCGCCTTGCTTCCATCGGCCTGGGCGCCCTCTTTCATGGTTCTGATCTGATCGATGGCCATCCCCCAGATGGGAGACTTCTTTATCAGGTTGGCCACTAATGTCAGGAGCCTGGCGTTGACCATAGCTAGAAAGTCAGGAAGATGTATCTTCGGCAGTGGGACTCCAGAGATTTCGCTGACCATCTGGTTGATCTCTCTCCAAGACAGTTGGTGTTTGCCCACCAGGTATTTCTCACCGATGTTGTTTTCCTTCTCTGCCGCTCTGATAATGGCCTCAGCCACGTCCTTTACGTATACAAAGGTGAAGATGCGATCGTCAAATACAGTGGCCGGCAGGCGGCGATGTATCAAGTTTTGGATGTATTGACCGGTGGCTTTGGGATCACCTGCCCCCAAGACGGCCGTAGGATATATCATGACCAGAGGCAGCCCCCTTTTCTCGTAGAGTTCCCAGGCGATCAAATCCCCCTCATATTTGGTTCGGAAATACTCGCTAAACCGAGCCGGACCAACCGGGCTTTCCTCGGTGAAAGGAGAATCCGCCGGCTTGCCGTAAATCCCTGCCGTGCTCACATGTACCACTTTGGAAACGCCAGTCTCCAAAGCACATTCCATCACGTTGAGTGTACCTTTGATGTTAACGTCCGAGAAGATTTGTTTCTTAGGCTTCCAGAAGGAGTAGAGGTTGGCCAGGTTAATCACCCACTGGCAACCTCTCATGCCTTCGAGGAGGGAATCCTTGTCGGTCACATCGCCGTTGATTAGAGTGATGCCCTGTTCCTCAAGCTTGCGGACGTCGCTGGTTTTTCTAGCCAGACAGAAAAGCTCATGCCCTGTCTGGGTCAATCGCTTAACTAAGTGAATCCCGATGAACCCGGTAGCTCCTGTAATGAAAATGTTCATTTAGTCCTCCCTCATGATCGAACGGCTATTCTGCCATACCCCTTTCACTTAATTTAAGATAAGCGAGTTTCCTCCTGAGAAGCAAGCAATTTTTGTTTCACCCTTGAGCTTTTTTATTCGAAACAAGGGAAGAGTCTTGGTTTTTGTAGTTGCCCAATTCATTGGGCGCCTAATTCGCTCGATCCTTCGGCGGGTTCAGGATGGTTCCATGAATCGAGCAACTACGCAAAAAGATCCTGCCAAAGGCGGGAAGAAGAATTTCGAAAGACCCTTCGCTTGGCTCATGGTGATAGAAAGGTTCGGGCGGACACAGAGGTCCTCCCCTACGCGTCTACCTACGGGATAAATTCGGGATGCGTTATGATTGGAATGTATTTTGTAGGGGCAGTTCCCCACCTCTGGCGGGAGGTTCCACATGAATTGCCCCTACCTACTTATTCTGTTTGTATCAATATCCATCAAATGAGCAAGCTGCTTCAGATAGGTTAAATTTGTGTTGCATTTTATCAGAGAGGGTATTAATTTAATAAAAGGAACCGGCAATCATTCTTTTGTCTTTGGCATTGCCATAAGCAGACTTTTGTTTTGAGAATGAAAAGGACTCAAATGAGAGATACGAAAAGAAGAAAATGATGAGATAAGGAGGTAAACATGTCGGGACACTCTAAATGGAGCAGTATTAAACACAAGAAAGGCAAGGCAGATGCGGCACGGGGAAAGATATTTACCAAGTTGATTAAGGAGCTAACCGTTGCCGCAAGAGAAGGGGGCGGAGATCCAGATGGCAATCCCAGGCTTAGAACTGCCATCCAGGCCGCCAAGGCGGCAAACATGCCAGCCACCAATATAGAAAGAGCCATAAAGAAAGGAACCGGCGAGCTTCCCGGAGTTTCCTACGAGGAGATCAAATACGAAGGCTATGGCCCCGGTGGAGTGGCGGTGCTGGTGGAGGCGTTGACCGATAACAAAAATCGAGCCGTCTCCGAAATCAGGCATATCTTCTCCATGCATGGAGGAAATTTAGGTGAGGCGGGCTGTGTAGGATGGATGTTTGAAAAAAAAGGGATAATTCAGGTGGACAGAAATAAGGCGGATGAGGAAGAGTTGATGATGACCGTGCTGGATGCAGGAGCCGTAGATATGGAATCAGAGGAAGAGTATTTCGAAATCCTTACCCCGTTTGATAAATTTGGGGCGGTCAAAAGTGCCTTAGACGAGAAGAAAATTCCTTGCAGTGAGGCAGAATTAACCATGATTCCCCAAACTACCATAAAATTAGAGGGCAAACAGGCAGAACAGATGCTCAAACTTATGGAAGCTTTGGAGGATCACGACGACGTTCAGAAAGTATATGCCAACTTCGATATCGCCACAGAGATAATGGAAAAGATGAGCGCGTAGTCAGTTGGCAGTTGGCAGTTTACAGTTTGCAGAAAAAATGCACAAAGAAAGCGGAGTAATAATCTTAGGGGTGGATCCGGGCAGTAATGTTACTGGATACGGTCTGATAAATTCGGTTGGCGAAAAAAATATTTTGATAGAAAGCGGAGTTGTCGAGCTTTCTCCCCATGATCCACTTCCCAAAAAGTTAAAGGAGATATTTGAAGGGTTATCGAGGATAATAAAAAATAACCGCCCCCATCAGTTTGCCATCGAGCAGGCTTTTTACAGCAAAAACGCAAAATCAGCGCTGATAATGGGACATGCCCGGGGGGTGGCAATTCTGGCGGCGGCTAAAGCTAAACTCCCCATAGGAGAATATTCACCCAAAGAGGTGAAATGCGCCGTCGTGGGAACTGGAAACGCATCCAAGTCGCAGGTGCAATACATGGTGAAAAAACTCTTGAATTTAAAAGAATCACCCCAACCATCGGATGCGGCTGATGCTTTGGCTGTGGCTTTGTGTCACGCTCAAAGAATTAGACGTAATTATATAATGTCTACCAGAGTGTCTGCTGATTGATATGTCTTATGCTTGATCAAAAATTGTTGAACATTAAATTTAAAATTCGGTCGCCTGCGAGTTCCAGAACCTAACTTAAGTTAGGTTCTGGTGAACTTTCAGCCAAAAAAATATTTTGAGGGTAGAAAGTTGATCGCCTATTTGGAAGGAAAATTAATTGAAAAAAGCCCCACCCATTTGATCTTGGAGATAAACGGGGTTGGATATTCAGTAAATATCCCGGTCTCAACTTACAGCAGTCTGGGAGAGACTGGCAAAATGGTGAAGGTTTTGACCTATCAACACGTGCGGGAAGATGAGCTTAAGCTTTATGGATTCTCCACCAAGCCAGAGAAAGAACTTTTTGAGTTGCTGATTTCGGTAAATGGAGTAGGACCGAGAATGGCATTAAGCATTCTCTCCTGCATTTCAGTGCAAGAGTTTCAAAGATCCGTTCTTCAGGAGGATTTGGACGTTTTGACCGCCATCTCCGGTGTGGGCAAGAAGAAAGCCCAACGGCTAATCGTGGAATTGAAGGAAAAGTTAGGCAAGATAGATTTAGGTGTTAAAAAGGATTTGGAGGAAAAAGAGGCAGTCTGCGTTCCCGCTTTAGATGAGGCGGTTTTAGCTTTGGTATCTTTGGGGTATACTAAACCTGATGCCAAAAAAGCGCTGGAGAGAGTGGTTGAGAATATAGACAAAGCTTTGCCGGTGGAGGAGCTGATAAAAGGAGCGCTAAAATATGCCAGATGAAGAAATTTGGAGGGTAAGGTTCTTTTGCTTTTATTCTCCTCTTCACTTAATGAAAAGAGGTGGAGTAAAAAGAAAACTTTAACATAGTTAAATACATAAAAGGAGAGATGAATTTTGGCACAGAGGGTCACAGTTCCGGACAGACTGGAAGATGAATTCGAATATGATATTACCTTAAGGCCCACAAAATTCGATGAGTTTGTGGGGCAGGAGAAGATCAAGGAAAATCTAAAGATCTTCATCCAGGCGGCTAAGAAAAGAGGTGAGCCTTTGGATCACGTTCTATTCTACGGGCCACCCGGTCTGGGAAAAACCACGCTGGCGCACATAATTGCCCAGGAGATGGCGACAAATATCAAATCCACTTCTGGTCCGGTGCTGGAGCGACCTGCAGATTTAGCCGGGCTTTTGACCAATCTGGGTAAGAAGGAGGTTCTGTTCATCGATGAGGTTCACAGACTCCACCACGTGGTGGAGGAGTATCTGTATCCGGCCATGGAGGATTTCAAGATAGATATAATGATCGAAAAAGGACCATCTGCTCGCTCGGTGAAGATTGATCTGCAACCCTTCACTCTGGTGGGAGCCACCACCAGGGCAGGTCTTCTCACCTCACCTTTGCGGTCAAGATTTGGAGTTGTGGGGAGGCTGGATTTCTATCAGCCGGAGGATCTGTATAAGATCGTCTTGAGGTCTGCTAAGATATTAAAGGTTAGCATAGATAAGGAAGGGGCTTTTGAGATAGCAAAAAGGTCCAGGGGCACTCCCCGAGTGGCAAATCGTCTTCTTCGTCGGGTGAGAGATTATGCTGAGGTGAAGGCGAAGGGGAAAATAGACCTCCCGGTTGCCCACGATGCTTTGCTGATGTTGGATGTGGACAAGTTGGGCTTGGACGAGATGGATAAAAAGATAATGGAGGTGATCATTCACAAGTTCAAAGGCGGTCCAGTGGGGATCAACACCATAGCAGTGGCGGTGGGGGAGGAAGGGGAGACCATCGAGGAGATATATGAACCGTTCTTAATTCAAGAGGGGCTTTTGAATCGTACACCGCGAGGCAGAACCGCCACCGACTTAGCATATAAACATTTGGGAATCAGTCGAGAAAAAGGGGCACAGGAGAGGTTATTATAATACGTATTGTTGGAATAACCCTTGTGGTTGCTGGTGTGAAGTGGACAGATCAGAAAGATATGAGGGAGATTCCAAATTCGGATGATGGTCTTTGCTCTGCCTGCATTCGACTGAACATGAAAGTTTGCCCCTACTTCTCAGCGATTTAATTCGCAAATCTTACCATCCCATATTGAACCTGAAATGGAAAATAGAAAACTCTTGCTTTCATCATCAAAATCGTTATAATGACTTTGGTTTTTGGTTTTCACTGTGAACCATGAACCAAAAACCATGAACTGAATTTCCGGGGCAGTAGCTCAGTTGGGAGAGCGCCCGTACGGGAGGTCGGCGAGGGTCCGCTCGTTTGGGTTCGAGGTGAAAGAGAATTATTGGAGGTTATTTTTGACGTAAGCTATGGTTTCATCAGGAAAGCCATGATAGAGGTTTTGGCTATCACTGTGAACCATGAGCCAAAAACCATGAACTGAATTTCCGGGGCAGTAGCTCAGTTGGGAGAGCGCCCGT
>CAYOFL010000058.1:0-8754 GCA_964403165.1 uncultured Ignavibacteria bacterium | reverse complement strand
ATGAGCCAAAAACCATGAACTGAATTTCCGGGGCAGTAGCTCAGTTGGGAGAGCGGTACCTTCGCAAGGTACAGGTCGGCGGTTCGAGTCCGCTCTGCTCCATTTAGATCCGAGATGAAAGGGAATAAGTATTACGTCTATGTCTTGCGAAGCCTAAAAGATGGAAGATTATACACTGGTTATGCAAGTAATTTGGGAAATAGGCTCCGCGATCACAATACTGGCCATACTAAATCTGTGAGAAACAGAAGACCCTTAAAACTGGTTTACTTTGAGGAGTTTGAGACCAAGAAGGAGGCGATGGACAGGGAAAGATTTTTTAAAACTCCTGAAGGTGGTGTTTTGAAAAGGAAGCTGATGCAAGGCGGGGGGTAGCTGTTTTTTCTCTCTCAGTTGGGAGAGCGCCCGTACGGGAGGTCGGCGGGCAGACGCCCCGTCTGGGTTCGAGCCCGCTCTGCTCCAGAAATTTTTCCCGCAAAAGGCGGGACAAATTTCTGGTTCACAGTTCATGGTTCATAGTTCGTAGAAAAAACAATACTAACAATACTATGGATTCTCCTGAGAAATTTAACTTTGAGAATTTGAGAGTGTATCAAGATGCTTTAGATTTTTCAAAGCAGATATACAAAGTAACCAAAAGGTTCCCTAAGGATGAGCTTTTTGCTTTGACTCCCAGATCAGAAGAGCAGCCACGTCTATCTCATTAAATATAGCTGAGGGAAACAGTCTCACTAAAGCCGAATTCAAAAATTTTCTCAGGAGAGCCAGAGGATCTGTATATGAATGCGTAACGATTTTGCACCTGTCGTCGGATAACAATTATATATCGGAAGAAGAGCAAAAAGGAATGCATAAAGATTGTCAGAAACTGGCAAAATCCATAAGTGCATTAATTAACTCCATGAAATAGTTTCTCTTTATAAAATGTTCAACAGTTGATTTTCTTGGGTGAGTGAGTAAAGATAAAGGTTTTGCTATGAACTATGAACTTTGAACCATTAACTGAAAATTTGATCTTCGATCAAATTTTCCCGTGCTAGATGGGGAGTTAGCGGTGCCCTGTAACCCGGAATCCGCTATACCGGGGTCGAATTCCCACCTGAGGTTTTTTCGTCTTCTGAAGGGAGGTTGGGTGTGTGACGTTGAAGATCAGGTCCTGCGCAACTTAAGCTCGCCAAACCCCGCCAGGACCGGAAGGTAGCAACGGTAGGCGAATACTTGAGTGTGCCGCGGGAGAGCCTGGTTGGAGTTGGCTACCTAAGCTCTCTCAAAAGACAGGAATCGAGGGTGGGTGCACGGGAATCCCGCCCTTGGCGGGATTAGTTCACGGTTCATGGTTCATAGTTCATGGAATTAAAAGCTAAAACATTATTGAGAGGAAGGAAGAGATGACTTATTTAGTGATGGCAAGAAAATACAGGCCCAAAAGCTTTGATGAAGTGGTGGGGCAATCTCATGTTACCACCACCCTGAAACATGCTATCTTAAATAACCGTATTTCTCATGCTTATCTTTTCGCCGGTCCCAGAGGAACTGGCAAGACCACGGTGGCAAGGATTTTGGCAAAAGCTTTAAATTGCAAGGAAGGGCCCACGCCCCAACCTTGCAACCAGTGCGATTCGTGCAAAGAGATCACCATAGGCAGAAGCCTGGATGTGATGGAGATAGACGGTGCTTCCAACAACAGCGTGGATGATATACGAGCTTTGAGGGAGAACATCAGATACGTTCCCAGCCAGCAGAAATACAAGGTTTACATTATTGACGAGGTGCACATGCTTTCAGACTCTGCCTTCAATGCCCTTCTTAAGACCCTGGAGGAACCACCAACACATGCCATCTTCATCTTTGCCACCACAGAACCTCACAAGCTACCTCAGACTGTACTTTCCAGATGTCAAAGATTTGACTTCCGTCGGATATCCACAACTGATCTGGTCAAAACCATCCAGGATATTGCAAAAAAGGAGGGCATCGAGATAGAAAAAGAGGCTTCATTTATCTTAGCTCGTAGGGCAGATGGAAGCTTAAGGGACGTTCTGTCACTTTTAGATCAGGTTATCGCTTATGCCGGCGGAAGTGAATCAGATGAGGGGATGAAAAAAGCCATCACTTCCCAACTGATCAGCGAAACCTTAGGTCTGGTGGATCAAGAGAGGCTATTTGAGATAACCGACGCCGTAGGAGGAAAAGACACTACCAAAGGGATTTTGATTTTAAATCAATTGATCGATTCCGGTATAGATTTACCCGAATTTGTAAATAGTCTGCTTCAACACCTGCGAAATCTTTTGGTGGCAAAGGTGGGTGGGGATTCAAATGTGCTTTTCGATCTTTCGGATAACTACATTCAAAAATACAGGAAAAAGTCTTCTGCCTTCGCGGAAGGGGATCTGCTCCAAATGATCAAAGTGGTGGCGGATTTGAACCAGAATTTAAAAAGGGCTTCCGATCCTCGAATACTTCTGGAGATGACTTTGATGAAGCTTTTGAAGATGGAATCCTCTGTTAACTTATCAGAGGTTCTGGATAAATTAAATCTCCTTGAAGGACGGCAACCAGGATGCGTCAATTCGAGTGATTTGACAAAATCGGAAACTTTCCATGCTCAGCCACATACGCCCTCTTTATCGAAGCAATCGATCAAAATAGACGAAAAAGAAGAACAATCTTTTTCCCCTTCTCCCAAGCAAAACTCTTCCGATAAAATCGAAGGACTCTCGTTGAAAGATATACAGAAGCGATGGGATGAAGTCCTGGGAAAGATCAAAGAGACCAAACTATCCTTGTGGAGTCTCCTCAAAGAGGGGGAAATTTTGGGGTTGGAAGACGATATCCTCACCGTCGAATTTCACAATGGCAGAAACTTTCACAAAAAACAGGCGGAAAGAAAGGAGAACTTTAATCTGATTCAGAAAGCACTGGGAGAGGTTTTTGATCCTCCGTTTAAGTTGAAATTCGAATTGAATGAGGCGAAGATGTCTTCATCTGCCAAGTCAGAGAACTTGAAATCCACTGAACCTCAAGATGAGGTAACTAAGGATCCCCTGGTAAGAAGTATCATGGATACTTTTGAAGGAGAGATTATCTAATAGAAGACTGATTTCAAAACCCATATTTTTTCACACTTCGGCATAAAAGGAGAAAAAAATGGCGAAAGGTTTTGGCAATATGATGAAACAGATGCAGAAGATACAGCAGGAGATGGAGAAAATTCAAGAAGAGTTAGCAAGCAAGACCGTGGAGGGAACCGCGGGTGGAGGAATGGTGAAGGTGGTGGCTAACGGGAAACAAGAGATTCTGGAAGTGAAGATCGATCCGGAGGTAGTCAACAAAGACGATGTGGAGATGTTGGAGGACCTTATAGTGGCTGCGGTAAACCAGGCAAGGGAAAAAGCGGCAGAACTTCAGGCAGAAGATATGGCAAAGTTGACCGGCGGTCTGAAAATTCCGGGATTGCCGTTTTGAGAAATAGTAAGGTTAGCGAATGTGAGAGAGATATCTGAAAAGCCACAAGGAGAAAAGAATTTGGAGTGTTCACCTTATGGTCACCAACTATTTAATTTGACAAATTCGCTTTGGAGTGCGGAAGCGAAGCTTCCGCAGCGCCCCGCCAAAGGCGGGGCGCACTCCTTTTCTTACTCTCCCAGACGGGTCTCCGTTTTCCGAATCGCCAAGATAATTAGTTGATAACTATTGGGTGAACTAAGTTAAAACTTCTTGTCTTTTCCCGCAAGGCTGGATCCTAAGGACAAGAAGTTCTGGGTCAAACTAAAGCTTGACACTCCAGCCCTTCGATTCTGCAACCTGTGCTTTCTTTCTGACTGGCAATAAGCTGTGAGTGCTTGAGACGTTTTTTCCAAAAGGCATAATGGTTGATTCGATAGAAAAACTTATTGAGGAATTCTCCAAGTTTCCGGGAATCGGCAAGAAGACTGCCCAGAGGATGGCATTCTTTGTTTTGAAACAACGAAAAGAAGAAGCGGAAGCTTTAGCTCAAGCCATATTAGACGTTAAAAGTAGGGTTCGATATTGTTCGGTCTGTTTCAACATAACCGAAGAAGATCCCTGCTCTATATGCAAAGGTGAAAAAAGAGACAGATCCATGATATGTGTGGTGGAGGAGGCAAATGATGTGGTGGCTTTGGAGAAGACCGATCAGTATAAAGGGCTGTATCACGTTTTAGGAGGAGTGCTTTCTCCTCTGGATGGTGTTGGCCCGGATGATCTTAAGGTAAAGGAGCTTATCTCCAGGTTAAAGGGGAAAGAGGTAGGAGAGGTAATCATAGCCACCAATGCCAGCACCGAAGGGGAGGCAACCGCTGTCTACCTTTCCAAGCTGATAAAACCGTTAGGCATAAAAGTTACCCGCATCGCTCGGGGTCTTCCGGCAGGCGGAGACTTAGAATACGCCGATCAGACCACCCTGGCAAATGCACTGGAAGGAAGGGTGGAGTTTTAATAGGGCATTCTGCCCAACATCAGATTCTCGGTTAGGCTGAGACCCTAGTCTGCGCATAAAGACGTTCAGTTGCGTCGCAGAAGTGTCTTCCGGCTCCGTCTTCCGTAAATCCGTCGTCTCCATCTGCCTACTTCAATGTTTCTTTTATTGCTTTATTGACAGACGACAATGATTGTGATATAATTATTATTGTTAAGTTTTATGACAAAAATTGTGTTTTTGATAGGGCTTCGTGAATGATTAAGTAAAAACCTACATAAAGGAGAGGAGAGCGAAAATGTTACCTTTTAAGAAGGTTCTTTGTCCAACTGATTTCAGTGAACCGTCCTATGAGGCGCTCAAGGCGGCCAATGAGTTGGCATTACATTTCTCTGCTGAACTCTATCTGGTTTACGTTGTCGCCCCAATTCCCAGGCTATCAGTTTCGAAGGCCCCTGAAGTTCACGGAGGTCCTCACGATCTCAACATTCCTTTGCATCTGGAAAAACTGGAGGAGGAGGCCGATGCAAGGCTGCACCAAGTGGCCGATGAACGGTTGTCAAAAGAGCTACGTGTGCATCACATTGTGGTTCATGGACGCGCCGCAGATGAAATCTTGAGGATTGCTGAGAAGGAGAATGTTGACCTTATAGTCCTAGCAACCCATGGCGAGACGGGCTGGCGGCATTTCTTCTTCGGATCAGTTGCAGAGAAAGTCGTAAGGATAGCTACGCATCCTGTGCTCACAATCCGAGCTCCACAGAAAGAGAGCTGAGCTGATGAGTTCAGAAAGTATCATTAGACAATAGAGCATCCAAGCGCTGCCTATTTTACTACCGCATTTGTGAATGAATACATATTAAAAAAAACTTGAGTTGTTGTGTCCTTTGTTCCTTATTCATCATTCTGCCATGCTTAGTGAGGTCGAAGTATGACTTCCTTGAATTTGATTATGAGATATGGTTCATCGAACGTTTGAAGATGTGTGAAGATTACAGTATGATAGTCGGTACAAGCAGAGGAGCAAACCATGAAAGTACGCGAATTAATGAACCGTCGAGTTCTAAGACTTGGCCCTGATACCACGTTCAGTGAGGTTCTGCAGCTGATGCTGCGTTTTCATCTGAATGATATTGTGGTGGTGAAAGATGAGGGTGAGCTGTTAGGGATTGTAACATACAGCGATCTCTGCCGCAAATTTTTGCCAAGTGAGCGAGAACTTATGGAAAATGAGCAATACTTTACTAATCCAGAATTGATAGAAGATCGCTTCAAGGACATCTTGAACGTGCAGGTAAAGGAGATCATGACGAGAGATGTCAAAACAGTAACACCGGATACCGATGCTACCAAAGCTGGGGGTTTGATGAACGCCTATCACGTGAAACAGTTGCCCGTTGTTCAAAATGATGAAGTCGTCGGAATTATTAGCCACACGGATATCGGGTGGGGCTTAATGATGAAATACATTAAACCTATACAAAAATACGAGAAAAAATAAAGTGGTAATATTGATTTCCGTTTTGTCGGTCTAACTCCGGTATGCCTTATCTTTACGGTCCAGTGATTAGAAGTGAAAGAAGCATGCGGTTTCCTCCTGAAGAAGAAGAGCTGTGAACGCCGCGAAGATGTGGATCAAACATCCTGTGAATAGTTTGACAAATCGGAGGTAATGGTCTAAACAAAAGAGGAGGTCTAGAATGGTAGAAGAAAAAAGATTTCTTGTGGATGTAGGGATGAGGGACCTACCTTTCCCCATGAGGGTAGTATCAAAAGTCAATGCAGATGGTCAGTTTACCATCGCAAACATTTCCGTCTCTGCACGCATTATCCAAGAATTTGAAGCACGATGGATTGACAAATTCATCCAAATAGTTCATCAACATCGAGAGAAAATAGGGACGAAAACGCTCACAACTAATATTATGGATTATCTGAAAAAACTTGATGCCAAAACAGTAAGGATTGATTTTAATTATCCCTTCTTCATTGAAAAGTTAACCCCGGTATCTAAGGAGAAATGTCTGGTCAGATATCTATGCACTTACTCCGTGAAAGCTTCTTATGTTTCAGATATACCAAAGATTCTTTTTAAAATAGAGATACCGATTATCACTACATATCCCGGTTCAGTCCCTGCAAAGCCAGGAGGACTATTTGGACAACTGAGCATCATGGTGGTTGAGGTAGAATCCAAGAAAGACATTTATCCTGAAGATATCGTTGAGATGGTGGACAAACATGCGCTAATGCCTGTCTACTCATTTTTGACTGAGCAAGACCAGACCTTTGTCATTCAGAAAATTCACTCGGAAAAGAAATCCAGCGTGGTTGTGATCGACCAGATAAAAGAGGAACTCTCTCATAGTTCTGATATTGATTGGTATTCCGTTCGTTGTTCTAACTATGGAATGCTCCATCCTTATAGCACGGTTATTAGGACCGAAAAGAGTATGTGGTTTCCAGCCACTAGTTATGAAGAAGAAGAGATATAAAGGCAGGGAAGAAGTTCAATTCTTTATGACTCCGCCTAACTAAATAAATAATGGCTGTGTCATTGCGTTTATTCCTCTGATAAAATTGTGGTAGGATTACCACTTTTTGGGGATAAATACAAACCCAACTTAGATACGGGGTATCTTGGCAAGCATCGTATTCTTGCCAAAGCCGGGAGGCTCGTTAGCATGAAGTCATTCGGTTCCACACTTATTCTCAAAGTAAGCAATTGTGGAGCATAGTCTTTCGCCTTCGAGTGCCCTGTCTTTCAAAAAAATGGAAAATTTTTTCTCAAAAAAGCTAAATATTTCAAAAATGATGCCGTAAATAGTTATGAGCATATGCTCATAACTAATTTTATGGAGAGATAATGCCCAGACCGAGAAGATTCCGTTGGGTTAGGGCTCAACCAAATTCAACCTACTTCAAACCAAGGGGGATCCCCCTGGCGGCTTTGGAGGAGGCTGTCCTGACCGTGGACGAACACGAAGCCATAAGGTTGGCTGATCTGGAGGGACTGCAGCAGGAAGAGGCGGCAGAGAGGATGAACGTGTCCAGAGCTACCTTTGGTAGAATAGTGGCTTCAGCCAGAAGAAAGATTGCGGATGCTTTAATCAATGCCAAAGCCATAAGGATAGAGGGTGGGGATTTTGTCATGGCTGGAGCACATATATGCAACGATTGCGGTTACACCTGGCAGCTCTCCCCTGGAGCGCCTATGCCTCCAGTTTGTCCTTCCTGTGATAGCATGAACATTCAGCCAACAGGTTGGGGTAGAGGTTACGGTCCGGGAAGAGGTTGGAGAAGGAGAAGAGGTTTTAGAGGTGGAAGAAGTTGACAAAATAAGCACTTTTAGCAAATGAGGAGACGATGGAACAAGCAGAAAAAACCAGCTTAAGCGAAAACATAAAAAATATCCGCCACAAGATATTGGTGATGAGCAACAAAGGGGGAGTGGGGAAAAGCACAATCGCGGTTAACTTAGCCTTAGGATTAGCTCAGAAGAATATGCGGGTGGGACTTTTGGATATCGATATTCATGGTCCATGCATTCCTAATATGCTGGGGCTTGAGGGTATGCCTTTAGTCGGAGACGGGAAAAAGATTCAACCGGTCGCCTATAGCACCAATTTGAAAGTAGTATCTATGGGCTTTCTTATAGGTAATAAGGAAAGTCCGGTAATATGGCGTGGACCCCTCAAGATGAAAGCTATCCAGCAGTTTTTGGAAGAGGTGGAGTGGGGTGAGATGGATTTCTTGATAATCGACTCTCCTCCAGGAACCGGTGATGAGCCGTTATCCATTGCTCAATTGATAAAGGACATAGACGGGGTGATTGTGGTGACTACACCCCAGGAGGTAGCTTTATTGGACTCCCGTAAAGCTGTCAATTTCGCCAAACAGCTTAAAGTTCCGGTTCTGGGTATTGTGGAAAATATGAGTGGGTTCATCTGTCCTCATTGTGGCAAGAGAACCGATCTTTTCAAGACCGGCGGGGGAGAAAAAGCCGCAAAAGAAATGAACGTTCCCTTTCTGGGCAAGGTCCCCTTTGAGACGGAGATAGTTTCATCTGGAGATGAGGGTAAGCCTTTTGTCTGGGAGCAAAAAGAATCAAAAGCTAGCAAGGTCTTCAGTCAGATGGTTGACCAGATTGTAAAGGATTTGAACTCAAAAGAAGTTTCAAAAGTGAAAGGAGGTGACTGATATGCCAGGTGGAGACAGAACCGGTCCTTGGGGTTTGGGACCTATGACAGGTCGGGCCGCAGGGTATTGTGCAGGATACTCTGTCCCCGGGTATCTTAATCCCGCCTTTGGGC
>CAYOFL010000057.1:0-19896 GCA_964403165.1 uncultured Ignavibacteria bacterium | reverse complement strand
GGTTCACCTAAAGGTGAACACTCCAAATTCTTTTCTCCTTGCAGTTTTTCAGAGACGTCAAAGAATTAGCTTGACAACTTCAGCCGAGCTTGTTATTTTTTTCACAAACTTTTGAGGGAATAGGTATGTTTGAAGTCTATTTTCCAATTTTTGTTTTGATATTTATAGTGACCGGGATGGCACTTGTGATTTTGGCTTTTTCCTATCTATTTGGAAGAAGGGTTCCCACCAAAGATAAGCTTACCACTTACGAGTGTGGCATGCATCCCATCGCGGATGCCAGGGGAAGATTCTCGGTGAGATTTTATTTAATTGCCATCCTCTTTATTATCTTTGACATAGAGGTGGTCTTTCTGTATCCGTGGGCGGTGATTTACAGAAAACTCGGTCTTTTTGGGTTGATAGAGATGGGGGTTTTTCTTTTGATTCTTTTGGCAGGATATTTTTACATCATCAAAAAGGGTGCCTTAAAATGGGAGGAGCCAGAAGAGATCACCTAATACAAAGAAATTGCCACACTGGGCTCGCCTTGAACCATACTGGTTCAGGGCTCGCAATGACAATGTAAAGACAGTTGGTGCGTTTGTATTAATAAGGATAGAAAAAGATGGGATTGGAAGAACATATACCAAGTGGTATTCTTTTAACCACCATAGAAAAGGGGGTCAACTGGGCGAGGAAATCTTCTGTATGGCCATTAGGTTTCGGTTTAGCCTGCTGCGCCATAGAGATGGTGTGCACTGCTGCTTCTCGTTTTGATCTGTCGCGTTTCGGGATGGAAATCTTCAGATCTTCACCTCGGCAGGCAGATCTGATGATCGTTGCAGGGCGGGTATCCAATAAGATGGCGCCGGTGGTCCGACTGCTTTATGAACAGATGTCTGAGCCCAAGTGGGTGATCGCCATGGGCGCGTGTGCATCCAGCGGAGGAGTGTTTAACAATTACGCTATCGTTCAGGGTGTAGACAAAATCATCCCGGTGGATATCTATATCCCCGGATGCCCACCCAGACCGGAACAGTTGTTAGAAGGGATTATGAAACTACACAAGAAAATTGAAAAGGAGTCGTTGAAAAAGAGGTCAACGGCTGAGTCAGCGGATTGAACGGATTGAACGGATGAGGTCAGCGGATTGAACGGATGGAGCGAATAGGTCAGCGGATTAAACGGATTTAACGGATAAAATCAGCGGAGGGTTGAGTTGGAAAATCCAATGTTGACAAAATTAAAGGAAAAATTTTCAGAGTCGATTCTGGAAGTTGCTGAATTTCGAGGGGAATTGACTATTGTAGTGAGAAGAGAAGATATTGTTTCCCTCTGCACCTTCTTACGGGATGAGCCGGAGCTTGCCTTCAATTTTCTTTCTGATCTTTGTGGGGTTGATTGTCTCGGAAGAAAGCCAAGATTCGACGTAAACTATCATCTATACTCCTTAGATAAGAAACATCGATTGAGGTTGAAGGTGAGAGTGGAGGAGGACGAAAGCATTCCTTCAGTTACCTCTGTTTGGAGCACGGCGAACTGGCATGAAAGAGAAGTGTTCGACATGTTCGGACTAAGATTCGATAATCATCCAGATTTGAGAAGAATCCTTATGCCTGAGGACTGGGTAGGTCACCCTTTAAGAAAAGATTTTCCTTTGACTAAAGAAGAAGTGGCGTTTACGCATAACAAGAATCGTCCTCCAAGGGTAACTCGATAAAATGATAGATACTTTTACTGGAGTGTCAAGCTTTAGCTTGACTTGAAACCTCGTGGAAGACAGCGCGGTTTAACTTGGTTCACCTAAAGGTGAACACTCCAGTTGGCTCCTTTAAAGTAGTTTTTCACAGACCTCTAAAAGACCTGAGGTTCAATTTGAAACCGGAGACTTTGAACAAGATTGAAAGAATCGACAGCCACACCATGATTCTGAACATGGGTCCCCAGCATCCCTCTACTCATGGTGTCTTGAGATTAATTTTAGAGTTGGACGGTGAGACCGTGGTCAAAGCCACTCCGGACATAGGCTTTTTGCATACCGGCATTGAAAAGACCATGGAAAGTAAGACCTATGCTCAGGTGATTCCCCTGACTGATAGAATGGACTATGTGGCGTCGCTTTCAAATAATTTAGCCTACCTTCTATCAGTGGAGAAACTTATAGACATCCAGATTCCCCCCAAGGCACAGTTCGTCCGGGTGCTTTTAACAGAGCTGACCCGAATTGCCAGCCATTTAGTCTGGGTCGGATCGCATGCCCACGATATAGGTGCCATGAGCGTGCTTTTATATGCTTTCCGGGAGAGAGAAAAGCTTATGGATATATTCGAGTTGGTCTCCGGACAGAGGATGATGACCTCCTATTTCAGAATCGGTGGTTTAGCTCTGGACATACCGGAAGGATTTGAATCCAAAATCAGGGAAGTCTTAGACACCTTTCCAGACAGGATAAATGATTACGAAAACCTTTTGACTAAAAATCGCATCTGGCTTAATCGGACTGTAGGTGTGGGGAAAATCTCTGCTGAGGACGCCATCGATTGGGGTGTGTCAGGTCCTATTTTAAGAGGCAGTGGAGTGAGTTGGGATATCAGAAAATCCAACCCATACTCTAGTTACGATAAATTTGAGTTTGACATCCCCACTGGCAAAAATGGGGATGTGTATGACCGTTATTTGGTTCGCTTAGAGGAGATGAGACAGAGCCTAAGGATAGTAGAGCAGGCTCTGGCGGGCATTCCAGAGGGAGATTTTGTTGCCCGGGTTCCCGGAGTGGTGCTTCCTCCCAAGGAGGAAGTTTTATCCAGCATTGAAGCTTTGATATTTCAATTCAAATTGGTGGTGGAGGGATTTTCGCCACCAGTGGGGGAAGTGTATCATTCCATCGAATCTCCCAAGGGAGAGTTAGGCTACTTTATCGTCTCCGACGGTTCAAACAAACCTTACCGGGTAAGGGTGAGACCTCCCTGTTTTGTCAATTTAAGTACTCTTCCCAAAATGATCGAAGGAAGGTTGATAGCTGATGTGGTGGCGGTCATTGGAAGTATTGATATTGTGCTGGGAGAGATAGATAGATAAAAGCGTTTAAAGTTTAAAGTTTAAAGTTTAAAGTTGAAAGTTTAAGGTTCGGTTAAATGCTTAATGATGCTGCTCAAAAGAGAATTGCTGAATTGAAGGATAAGTATCCTCAGAAGAGAAGTGCCATCCTTCCGGCCATGCATGTGGTATTGGAAGAGGTGGGCTTTTATAATCGAGATATTCTAAAGCAGGTGGCAGAGCTTCTTGGTTTGAGTGAGATGGAGGTGGCGGAAACTGTCTCCTTTTATACCTATTTCCCCAAGCAGGGAGTGGGCAAATATCATATCCGGGTGTGTTCAAATGTTTCCTGCATGCTTTTGGGAGCAGAACAACTCCTGCACTACCTGGAGGAGAAACTAAAGATAAAAGTTGGGGAAACCACCCCGGATGGTCTTTTCACTTTATCCGAGGTGGAATGTTTGGGCTCCTGTGGCACAGCTCCGGTGATGCAGGTAAACCAGACCTATTACGAAAATCTGACCAAAGCCAAAGTGGACAAAATAATTGAAGACTTGGGAAAAGGGGAAGAGATTTGAGAAGCTTTCATAGAAGTGCTAAACTGGAGTGCACCAGCTTGCTGGTGCGAAGTTGTTTTAAGTTTTAAAAAAGCAGAAGCCCCGCGTAGCGGGATCCTTCGGACAAGCTTCTGCACTCCAAAAACCCTAGTTTGGTGATAAAACATTGGAAAAGATTTTATTTAAATTTATAGATGTCCCTGACCAATATGAGATCGACACCTATATCCAAAATGGTGGTTATCAAGCTTTGCACAAGGTGTTGAAGGAACACACTCCGGATGAACTGATTGAGATGGTTAAAAAATCAGGTTTGCGGGGAAGGGGAGGGGCTGGTTTTCCTGCCGGTCTCAAATGGAGCTTTGTTCCCAAAGATTCACCCAAGCCAAAGTTTTTGCTGTGTAATGCAGACGAGGGGGAGCCGGGAACATTTAAGGACCGGGCTTTAATCGAAAATGATCCTCACCAGTTGATAGAGGGGATTATCATCGCCTCTTACGCTATAGGAGCGCATCGGGCTTTTATCTATATTCGGGGAGAATTTTATTTCGGAGCCAAAAGATTAGAAAAGGCTTTAGAAGAATGTTATCAAAAAGGATACCTGGGCAAAAATATCCTGGGATCAGGTTTCAATCTGGATCTGAATATACATAGGGGAGGTGGAGCTTACATCTGCGGAGAGGAGACCTCTTTGATGGAATCGGTTGAAGGGGAAAGAGCAAATCCCCGGCTGAAGCCACCTTTTCCCGCCTCAGTTGGACTTTACAAAAATCCCACAGTGATCAATAACGTGGAGACGCTTTCAAATATCCCCCACATCGTGTTGAATGGAGCGGAGTGGTATGCAAATATCGGGATGCCCAAAAGCACCGGCACAAAGATATTTTCTCTTTCCGGGCATGTGAACAAGCCAGGCAATTATGAGCTTCCCATGGGTGTTACTTTAAGAGAATTGATTTTCGAGCATGGCGGCGGCATAAAAGATAATCGAAAGCTTAAAGCGGTAATACCGGGTGGAGTATCCACCCCGGTTTTGACCCCTGAGCTTCTGGATGTAAAGATGGATTTTGAGTCCCTTTACGAAGCCGGGTCGCTCTTGGGATCGGGAGCTACCATTGTAATGGATGAGACCACCTGCATGGTGAAAATAGCGCTTCGAATATCGAAATTCTTTGAGCATGAGTCTTGTGGCAAATGTGTTCCCTGCAGAGAAGGGACCAGATGGATCAGGCAGATTATGGAGAGGATTGAAAATGGAAAGGGGAGAGAGGAGGATTTGGATCTTCTTCTCGATATTTGCACCAATATAGCCGGGAAGACCGTGTGTCCATTGGCTGATGGCGCCGTGGTCCCGATTACAAGCACCATTGAGAAGTTCAGAGACGAGTATGAGTATCACATAAAGCAAAAGAAATGCATGGTTGATTTAGGAGAAAGATTTGTATGAAGTGGTCAACGGATTGGTCAACGGATTAAACGGATAGCGATAATATGATAACCTTAACCATAGATGGAAAGCAAGTAACGGTGGAAGAGGGGGCCACCATTTTTAAGGCGGCGGAAAAATTGGGGATAGAGATTCCCACCTTCTGCTATCACGACAAGCTGGAGCCGGTGGGCTCCTGTCGAATGTGTCTGGTGGAGGTGGAGAAGATGGGAAAACTGCAGGCTGCCTGTGCCACACCGGTAGATGAGGGAATGGTGGTAAAAACTGATACCCCCCAGGTGAAAGCTGCCAGAAAAGGCGTTTTGGAGTTTTTGCTTATTAATCATCCTCTGGATTGTCCGGTTTGTGATAAGGGGGGAGAATGTGAACTTCAAAACCTGGTGTTCAAATACGGTTCAGATAAAAGCAGATATGTAGAGGAAAAAAGAAGATTTGTGGTTGATCCTAAATCTAAATATGATGATCTAACCGTGGGGCCACAGATAGTAAGAAATATGAATCGCTGTATCCTGTGCCGAAAATGCGTTCGGTTTATAACCGAGATCGCAGGAGAGGCCGACCTGGGGACATTTAGGCGAGGAGCAAAAACAGAGATAAACACTTTGCCTGATATACCGGTGGACAATCCCTATTCAGGAAATGTGATAGAGATCTGTCCGGTGGGAGCTTTGACGTCAAAATCTTTTAGATATAAGACACGGGTGTGGCAGTTGAAAGCCACCCCATCGATTTGCCCTCTTTGTGGGGATGGCTGTAACATCAAACTATGGACAAAGGATGATAAAATCTACCGCATCACTTCCAGAAGAAATGATTTGGTGGATGAAGGATTTTTATGCGATAAAGGCAGGTTCGGGTTCATCAACCGCCCCAACAGATTGAAGCATCCATTGGTGAGGAAAAACGGAGAGCTTTTACCAGCGGATTGGGATGAAGCGATTAAACTGGTGGCTTCCAAGTTCAAAACGACAAAGGAACAATCTGGTGCAGGTTCTCTGGCTGGGGTGGGATCGTCAAGATTCACCAATGAAGATTGCTACCTCGTTGAAAAATTCTTTAGAGTGGTGCTGGGAACAAATAACATCGATCATCGAATCAATTCAAAACATCTTCTGCCGAGTCCCACGCTCAAAGCTAACCAGCAGGCTTACACCATGACCAATTCAATCAGTGATATAGAGAAGGCAGAGCTGATTTTTATATTGGGATGCGATCTACAAATGGAACATCCCATAATAGGCTTGAGGGTGATAAAATCAACCAGAAAAGGCAATGCTCTATTTTTGGCAAATCCAGAAAGTACCCGGCTGAATAGATTTGCTCAGGATGAGTTGCTCTACAAGAAGGGAACCGAATTGACTTTTCTGAATGGAGTCGCAAGAGAGATTGTAGAGGGAAAACTTTTTAGTACTGACAAGATGGAGCTTTCTGAAAATGAGATGCAGGAGTTGAGAGGAAAAGTCCAGCTATTTAACAGCGAAAAGGTTTTGCAGAAAACCGGGATTTCTCCTGACAAGATCAAAAGTCTAGCTAATACCCTGACAAAGGTCGAAAACATCATAATTCTTTGTGGCAAAGAGATAAACTCTCATCCACAGAACATTGAGATAATTAACACTTTGTATGATCTTTTACGTTTGACCGGACACCAGAACAAAAATAGTTGTGGAGTCAATCTTCTGGGGGAGGATTGCAATTCCCAGGGAGCTATCGATTGCGGGGTCCTGCCGGATAGGCTTCCCGGATACCTCGACGTCTCGGATGAAGTTTCGCGAAAAAAGGTTGAAGAAATATGGAAGGCTGAGATTCCGAAAAATCCGGGGTTTGATTTTAATCTCCTGCTGGAGGCAGCTCACCAGAGGAAGATCATGGTAATGTATATCGCAGGTGCAGACCCGGTGAGTGGATACCCGGAAAGAGATTACGTAAAGGATGCACTCAAAAAACTTGATTTTCTGGTGGTTCAGGACATCTTTTTGACCCAGACCGCCAAGTTAGCTGACGTGATCTTGCCTGGAGCCTCCTTTGCCGAAAAAGATGGAACTTTCACCAATGTGGAGAGAAGGGTTCAGAAGCTGAAAAAAGCATTTGATCCTTTGGCAAATTGTAGGGCTGATTGGTATATCATCTGTATGTTAGCGCAAGCCATGGGATATAAATTTGACTACGACTCGCCCAGACAAATCTTCGAAGAATTGATTAAGGTTTCTCCCATTCATGCAGACATGAACTGGGAAGATTTAGGTGAAACGGGAAAACAATGGGATATTGAGAAAGTCCTGTGATTTGAGGTCATAACAGTGTAAGAGGTTGATCAGGAACAAGAACTTATTTTGTTTCAGACTAATATGCTAGCATTTGTTATCATTACTTTAGTTAAAGTAGCAGTAGTCCTGGTTGTTTTTCTGCTATTGATTGCTTACCTGACCTGGCTGGAAAGGAAGCTTTTGGGCCATTTTCAGGTGAGGTTGGGTCCTATGCGAGTGGGACCACATGGTCTTCTTCAACCTATTGCCGACGGCGTAAAACTTTTGTTCAAAGAGGATATTGTTCCGGCAAATGTACACAAATTCATCTATAATTTAGCTCCGATTTTGACCTTTATCCCTGCCCTGATAATCGTGGCGGTTATACCTTTCGGATCTGGAATCAAACTTCTGGGATACGAGGTCGACATGGTGATCTCCAACTTTAATATGGGAATACTTTACATACTTGCTGTCAGCTCCCTGGGGGTATACGGGCTGGTTTTAGCAGGCTGGTCATCCAACAACAAATACTCACTTCTGGGTGGCTTGAGAGCATCCGCTCAGATGATCAGCTATGAAGTCTCTTTGGGTCTTTCCTTAATCGGAGTTTTGATGATTGCCGGATCTTTGAGCTTGGTTGACATCGTGAGTGCCCAGGACAAGTTTTTCAACTGGTTCATCTTTCGTCAACCGCTGGCGTTCATCCTGTATTTTATCTGTGCCATCGCCGAGCTCAACCGGACGCCGTTTGATCTCCCTGAGGCAGAGAATGAGCTGGTGGCGGGATACATGACCGAGTATTCCTCCATGAAGTTCGCCATGTTTTTTTTAGGAGAGTATGGGAATATGATTAACATCTCTGCCTTGGCAACTACTCTGTTTTTAGGTGGATGGCATGGTCCATTCTTGCCACCTGTGATATGGTTTTTGATAAAGCTGGTGATATTTCTTTTCTTCCTCATCTGGATAAGAGCTACACTACCCAGATTCAGATATGATCAGTTGATGAGCTTCGGATGGAAGATATTGCTCCCTCTGGCGCTTCTTAATATTTTCGTCACGGCGGTGATAATGGTATTGTAAAAAAAGTTCAAAAGTTCAAAGGTCAAAAAGTTCAAAAGTTCAAAGGTCAAAAAGTTCAAAAGTTCAAAGGTTCAAGAGTTCAATGGTGTAATTATGTTTGATGTTTTGAAAACCGTATTCTGGGCGATTCCCAGGGGATTGTCAGTCACTTTTAAGTATTTGCTCTCCCGACCAACTACGGTGAGATATCCAGAGCAGAAACTGACGCTTTCTCCCCGGTATAGAGGTTTACACTACCTGGAAAGAAACGAGGATGGATCGGAGAAGTGCGTTTGTTGCGGGCTGTGTGCCGCCGCATGTCCCTCCGGGTGCATATATATGGAGCCAGCAGAAAACGAATTTGGCGAAAGATATGCTAAGGTGTATGAGATAAATGAACTCAGATGTATATTCTGCGGGTATTGTCAGGAAGCCTGTCCCAAGGAGGCGATCTTCTTAGGAAAAGAATACGAATTTTCCAATGACAGACGGGAGAAGCTGATATACACAAAAGAGGATCTGTTGATACCTTATGGCAATAAACGGTCAACGGATGAAACGGATTAAGCGGATTCGAAAATCAACGGATTGAACGGATGAGAAGATGGAGATTTTGATTTTTTCCATATTGGCGGTGGTTGCGGTTGTTTGCTCTATTTTGGTGATTAGCCAGAAAAGTGCGGTGGCAAGTGCGCTCTTTTTGATAGCCACCATGGTAAGTTTGGCCATACTTTTCTTAACGTTGAACGCGCCATTTTTGGCGGCAATCCAGATCATAGTCTATGCCGGCGCCATCATGGTTTTGTTCCTATTTGTCATCATGCTTTTGAATCTGCGAAGGGACGAATTCGGTCCGGAGAAAAGAAAAGCTCAGAGATTTTTTGCCATCCTGTTCGTCTTTCTGCTTTTGATCGGGATTGCAACCGTTATTGAGGTGGGAGTTCTTGGTTTAAAATCAGCCGAAGACGTTTCCGAGACTGTAGCCCCTGCTGGGGTTGAGCCATTGGCTCAGCTTCTGTTTACCAAATATCTTTTTCCGTTTGAGTTGGCGTCGGTTTTGCTTCTGGTGGCAATAGTGGGCGCCGTAGTTATGGCAAAAAGGAGATTATAACCTGTTTGGTGATGGATAAAAAAACTAAATCAAGGTAACTATGATGGTTTCTTCATCTGCATATTTAATATTGAGTGCGACGATCTTCTCCATCGGAGTTTTGGGAGTTTTAGTCAGACGGAATATATTGATCATGTTTATGTCCATTGAGCTGATGCTGAATGCGGTCAATTTGGCATTCGTCGCCTTATCCAGACATTTGGGTTCTTTAGACGGTCAGGTAATAGTGTTTTTGGTGATGACCGTGGCAGCAGCAGAAGCGGCAGTAGGATTGGCAATAATTATCTGTCTTTTTAGAAACAAAAAAAGCGTGAACGTGGATGACTTCAACCTGATGAAATGGTAAGCTGTCCACAGTCCTCAGTCCACTGTCCATGGTTAAAAACTTTAGCTGTGGACTGTCGACGGTGGGCTGTGGATGATTAAAAAATGAACTACATTTATTTAGTTCCATTATTTCCACTGATCGGTTTTCTGGTCAACGGTTTGTTGGCGCTAACCCTGAAAGCTTCTCCTGAGGAGAAAATAGCCGGCAAAAGCTTGGTCAGTTGGATAGGATGTGCCTCTGTAGGTTTATCCTTTTTGACCTCCATCGTCATATTGTTCCAGCTTTCGGCTTTGCCAGCAGGGGAGAGGGTGGTGCAGAAGATAGTCTTCCCCTGGATCCTGTCAGGAAAGTTTCATATAGACATAGGCTTTCTGCTTGATCCTCTCTCCTCAGTTATGATCCTGGTGGTTTCCGGAGTTGGATTTTTCATTCATCTCTACTCCATCGGTTACATGGCAGAGGATAAAGGATATGCCCGATATTTCTCATTTCTAAATCTTTTCACATTCTTCATGCTCACCTTGGTCCTCTCAAACAATTTTCTTTTGCTTTATTTAGGATGGGAAGGGGTGGGGCTTTGCTCTTATCTTTTGATCGGCTTCTGGTATGAGAAGAAGAGTGCGGCAGATGCAGGAAAGAAGGCTTTCATCGTCAACAGAATCGGAGACTTCGGTTTTGCCTTAGGAGTGATGCTGATCTTCTGGACTTTCGGAAGTTTAAACTTCACCAATGTCTTTGAAAATGCACCACATGTTTTGGCTTTGGGAGGTGGATTGGTCACCGCCATAACCTTGCTTCTGTTCATGGGAGCTACGGGCAAATCTGCTCAGATACCACTTTACGTGTGGCTTCCCGACGCCATGGAGGGCCCCACTCCGGTTTCTGCGCTGATTCATGCCGCCACCATGGTAACAGCAGGTGTATATATGGTGGCAAGATGCCATGCGCTCTTTCTTCTGGCTCCGATCTCCATGGGAGTGGTGGCTGTGATCGGTGCGGCGACCGCCATTTATGCGGCATCCATCGGCTTGGTGCAAAATGATATCAAAAGGGTGTTAGCGTATTCCACCATCAGCCAGTTGGGCTATATGTTCCTGGCTTGCGGAGTGGGGGCTTTTGCCGCAGGGATATTTCATCTTATGACCCACGCGTTCTTTAAAGCTTTGCTGTTTTTATCTGCTGGCTCGGTTATACATGCTTTATCCGGCGAACTGAACATACAGAAAATGGGTGGCTTGAAAAAGTATATACCCATCACCTTCTGGTGTTTTCTTGCCGGCACTTTGGCTATCTCCGGAATTCCTCTGTTTTCCGGATTCTTCAGTAAGGACGAAATTCTGTGGAAGGCATTCTCCAGTTCCCATGGTCATTTCCTGCTCTGGTTGGTGGGAGTGTTCACTGCGGGATTGACCGCATTCTACATGTTCAGGGTAGTTTTTTTGACATTTTTGGGAAAATCCAGAGTTGATCCTCAGATTCAGGCTCACATCCATGAAGCTCCCAGATCAATGACCATCCCTCTTATGATTTTAGCGGTGCTTTCGGTCATCGGAGGCTATGTGGGGATTCCTCATTCTCTGGGAGGGTCGAACAGATTTGAAGGATTCTTATCCTCCGTATTTGAGCAGGGTCATGTCGAAACACACACCGCAAATCATGCCATGTCGACTGAGTATCTTTTGATGATTATCTCTATCGTGGTGATCGTAATCGGCATTCTTGTTGCTCATCGATTTTACATCCAGAATGTGAAGATTCCAAAAAGACTGGCAGAGAAATACAAATTTTCCTATCGTACCCTGTTCAACAAATATTATGTGGATGAGCTCTATGCCAAAATTTTTGTGAATCCTCTTTTGAATCTGGCATTGATATTATGGAAACAATTTGACGTTTTGGTGATAGATGGTATAGCGAATGGGATTGCATCAGTGGTTAAGGGATTAGGCACCGTGATAAGAAAAACCGAGACCGGCTATCTGCGCAATTACGGTTTATCCTTACTTTTTGGAACGATCTTGATATTGTTCTATTTTATCTTTCGGTGAAATAATTATGGATACCTGGATATTAACCATACTTACGTTTTTTCCAATGTTGGGAGTTTTGCTTCTGCTTCTTATTGACAGAGGCAGGCACAATGCTATCAAAACGACTGCTTTCATTATCTCCCTGTTGAATGCCCTATTCTCTCTTTACATTTATTTCAATTTCACCGCTGAATCTTCAGCCATGCAATTTTCAGTCAACAAGGCGTGGATTGAAAGCTTGGGAATAGGCTATCATTTAGGCATTGACGGGATCAGTTTGTTTTTAGTTCTCTTAACCACCTTTCTTACTCCTCTGGCTATTCTTTCGTCCTGGTCTTCCATCACCGAGAAGATAAAAGGTTATTACATTTCCATGCTGTTTTTGGAAACCGGCATGATTGGGGTCTTCGTCTCTTTGGATCTGTTTTTGTTCTATGTCTTCTGGGAAATTATGCTCGTCCCCATGTATTTTCTCATAGGCATCTGGGGTGGACCGAGAAGAATATATGCCACTATCAAGTTTGTCCTCTTCACCATGACCGGATCACTTTTGATGCTGGTGGCAATTTTGGTTTTGTATTTCATGAACCATAGTTTCACCGGCACATACACCTTCAACCTTTTGGAGATAATTAAACTTCCCATTCCCTTGGGTGCGCAATTCTGGCTCTTCTTTGCCTTTGCCTTGGCTTTTGCCATTAAAGTTCCCATGTTTCCATTCCACACCTGGCTTCCGGATGCACACGTGGAGGCTCCCACTGCTGGATCAGTTATCCTTGCTGGAGTTTTGCTGAAGATGGGAACTTACGGTTTTTTGAGGTTCTGTCTCCCCCTGTTTCCTAATGCATTTATAGATTATGTTTGGCTTTTCTCAATTCTGGCGATAATTGGTATCATCTACGGCGCTTTGGTCTGCATAAGGCAGGAGGATATGAAGAGTCTGGTGGCTTTCTCATCGGTGAGCCATCTGGGCTTTGTGATGCTGGGGATTTTCGCCCTCAACCTTCAGGGAATAGAGGGAGGCATACTTCAGATGATCAATCACGGTATCTCCACCGGAGCTCTCTTTTTAATCGTGGGGATGATCTATGAAAGAAGACACACCCGGTTGATTTCCGATTTTGGAGGTGTATCCAAAAAGATGCCCGTCTTTGCCGCTTTCTTTATGATAGTTACCCTTTCCTCCATTGGTCTTCCCGGAACCAACGGCTTTGTGGGAGAGTTTACCATTCTTCTGGGAACATTTAAGTCCAATGTGGTTTATGCGGTGTTTGGAGCGGTGGGAATCATCTTAGCCGCCATATACATGCTGTGGATGTATCAACGGGTCATGTTCGGAAAAATCACCAAACCAGAAAATGAGAACTTAAAGGACTTGAACCTGAGAGAGAAGATAGTTTTAATACCACTGATCTTGGCGATCTTCTGGATTGGCATCTATCCCAAGCCGTTTTTCAACAAAATTGAACCCTCGGTTAAAAGTCTTTTAGAGAATGCGCAGACAAAATATGAAAAGAATCAGCTTTTTGAGGAAAGCTTTACTGTAGATTCCCAAAGATTCCCAACAGATGAAGCAGATTAAGCTGATGGAGTGAAGAAAGTCAGGAGTGATAATGGAGCGGAGTGCAAAAGCTTTGCTTTTGCATGCATCAGCAAGCTGATGCACTCCACTTCTAAACTAGGAGAGATTTAGATGGATTGGGTCTTTCCAGCAGTTAATTTCGAATTAATTTTGCCAGAGATTATCCTCTGCGTCTTCGCAATTTTTATTCTGATTCTGGATCCATTTCTATCCAGAGGTAGAAAGATTTTAACTGCTCATCTGGCTTGGATAGCCATCCTGTTAGCTTTTTTGGCTAATTTAAGACTTTGGGATTTTCAAGGCACAACTTTCAGCCAGATGTTTTTGGTGGATAATTACGCCACCTTCTTTAAGTTCATCTTCCTGGTCGGATCGTTTCTAATCATCTTTGCCTCCATGAATTATTTGAAAAGAGAAGAGATTCTGCACGGCGAATACTTCAGCCTGATTTTGTTTTCCACATTGGGTATGATGCTTTTGGCATCCGGCTTTGATCTGATCATCATCTTTTTGGGTTTGGAGATCATGTCCGTTTCGCTTTACGTTCTGGCTGGATTCAAAAGAAACGATCTGGCCTCCAATGAGGCTTCCCTGAAATACTTCTTAATGGGTGCATTTGCAACCGGCTTTCTGCTTTACGGAATAGTTATGTTTTACGGTAGCGTAGGGAGCACTAACTTAGAGCAGATAATCAAGAGTATCGCCTTGGGTGAAGCTGGTCCAAATCTTTTGATCTGGGCTGGTGCTGGATTATTGCTGGTGGGCTTCGGATTCAAGATAGCCGCAGTTCCATTTCACATGTGGGTGCCGGACGTATATCAGGGGGCGCCCACGCCGGTTACCGCTTTTATTTCCGCAGGTCCCAAGGCGGCTGGATTTGCCGCTCTGTTGAGAGTATTTCTGTTTTCCTTCACTACTATCACATTGGATTGGATCATGATCGTCTGGATCATGGCGGCTTTGACCATGACCGTGGGAAACATCATTGCCATAGCGCAGTCCGACATCAAAAGAATGCTGGCATACTCATCCATCGCTCATGCCGGTTATGTGCTGGTGGCTTTGGTGGCGGGTGGAGCAACCGGTGTATCCAGCGCGCTATTTTATCTTTTAGCCTATACGTTTATGAACATCGGAGCTTTCACCGTGGTGATCGCACTGGAAAGGAAAGGTGAGGGGAATACCGGTTTAGACGATTATTCCGGACTGGGAAGTAGGTCTCCTCTCCTGGCCATCCTGATGACGGTTTTTATGTTTTCCCTGGCAGGGTTTCCTCCCACTGCCGGATTCATGGGAAAATTCTATGTCTTCAGCGCGGCGGTGAAATCCGGATTTGTAGGATTGGTCATAATTGGAGTGTTGAACAGTCTGATCTCGGTCTACTACTACTTGAGAGTGGTGGTGATCATGTTCATGCATCCACCACAACCCGAGGCGCAGAAAGTGCCGGTTGCCTTTGGCGCTGCCCTGGTTTTGCTGATTTCCATCTGGGGGGTTCTGCAAATGGGTATATTCCCCGAAAGCTTGCTTAAGGTGGCTCAAGCCTCGGTATCTTCAATATTTTAGTTCTCAATCTCTCACAGCTGATTAACCGGATTAATCTGAGCAGTAATAACGGACATCCGTTTAGTCCGATCAACCTGGTGTGGATTTCTTTGCCGAGCAAAGCTGCTCAGTATCGCCCTCCCTCACACCTCCCACTTGTAGTGAGCCTGCCGAACCTATCAAGAGAGGGGGAAACTGGAAAGACTGTGTTGACCGGACGAGGGTTGAACCGCCAACCCTAACGAGAGTTCTTCTCTTGACAGAGATTGTCCATCTTCCAAGGAGATGGAAAAACTCGTGTATATCAGACGCGAACCCCTGGGAAAATCTCGAGCACGCGGCGTCGATTCTTATTCGTCCTATGACGGGGGCGGCGGCGGTGTGAGGTAGAAGAGGTGGAGCACACAAGTTCTAAAAAGCACATAGAGAAATCCAAAAAGCCCGATTAAGAGAAACACATACGCTGCTCCGTAGACCCACTCTAGTGCCGCTTCGTTTTGGGTAATACCCAATCCAACAAGCTAGGTGAGATTGGAGAAAAACAAGGCAACGGTCACATAGATAATGAAGAAGCGCGCGCTCGCCCGCTGCAGAATGGATTTGGCCAGTCTGCCTGCCCGAGTAGTCTCGTCCAACGTGCTGGGCCAAGGGTAGGTGTCGTAGAACAAGGCGGCATCTTTTCTACGTCCAATTAGTGACATGATAGCTACCAAAACGCCAAAAGCTCCCAAAGAGCTAACAGCTATGAACTTCGCGTCTTCTGAAAGTAATCGAATCTTGGGAGGAGAGGTGCGATTATGAGCTGGTGCCTTAGCGCTTTGTGACGACTCGTCGGAGGAGGCACTCTTGGTATACAGTTCCCTCAATTGCGCGTCGGAAGATGCCCCCCAGGTGAGAGCGCTATCTGCTTCTGTGATCCAGTGATTATCTGGTCGGGCCGCCTCTATTGGGATAAGTGTAGTCAGAACAATAACTGAAGCTACTAGGAGTGATTGTATATTCCAGCTTGTCGCTAAGCGGATCAAAGGATTTACACTACGTGGTATTTCACCGAGATCTGGCCATCCCATGGTACGGCATGCTCCTTCTCTTTGGCTATCTTCATCTTCAGAAACTGCCACCTCGCCACATCGTAAAAGTAGAAATACCCAGACACTTCACCTCTTGCAGTTCGCGGGTCTACAATGGATATGAGTTTCGGAGAAGTCCCGACAGAATAGTGCAGTGTATCCTTGGCGAGTTGGCTCCGTATATAGATCTTTAGGCGTTCTGGGTGCTCTTTGGCGAACCTAAACAACGGATGATACTCCCAGATATTCGAAGTCTGTCCCTCTGCATACGATAGATACTCGCGATACCTCGAATTGACCAAAATGGTAGGCCCACAGAAGAACTCGACCTTAATGCCCTGATTCTCCTTCCTTAACACTTCTACAAGGCTGTCGTAATAGTCAGGGTCAAGCTCCCCACCAACTATTGTCAAGTTTTCCTTAACGTTAAGAACACTAAATTTCTCCATGTGGCCCGTAAACTTCAACTTGGGACGAACCAGACGGTAGATTTCCTGTAAGGAGTAACAGAAAAGCAACCCGAAAATCGCGCCTAGAATCAAAAACACGTACCGTACCGCGTCTGTCATCTTCGGTATTCCTTCCTGAAACATCAGGATTTGGCAGCTGCATTTCCTGGCCTCATTAGTGCTCTAGACCGATTCGACCATCTGGCCAGGCCCTCAGGTCTTCTTTCGGTTTCCTTAAACGATATTCGCTAAGTCGTCTCCACAAAGCTTCGCGCCCGGTGTTGCCACGAACTCATCCACACTTGGGCACCAAATCCCCTGCTTGGTTTTTCTCTATTTGTCAGATATCGCCACTTAGACGAACGATCTATGACTACGCTTCAGGACCGGCCCCTCCGATGTATGTTTCTCCGAGATTCTCTTTTCTGAAAATCTCTGGCTTGATGCATGAAGGCTTCCAGGCGGGTGATCTCGTTGGCATCTTCCTGTCCCTCATAGGCTAAGTTAAGCCAGGGAAAGTTGCCAAAGTCCTCCCGCAGTTTCTTCGACATGGCGGTGACCACGGTGCCAGGCATGCAGGTGAAGGGCATGGTGTTTAGTATTCCGGAAAGACCTTGATTTATGTAGTCTATTGCTTTGCCAATAGACAGGATGGCTTCTCCACCAAATGACTGGTCCAGATATGGACTGGCGAGTTCCAACACCTCATCGGTTGAGGACTCGTGACATTCAAGAATCGATCCTTCCAGTCTTTTCTCCAAGCGGTGCTCTTTTCTTCCCTGCACCCAGTCGGTAAGCCATCCCTTGGCATACTCCTTGTATCTTCTCTCCAAAAGACTTTGTCTTTTATACATATAACTAGTATAGTTGATCCATTCAGCCATGCCTGCCACCCAGGCTTCCCCTCCCAGAGCCTCAATCTTTCTGACCAGATCGTTATTAGAGAACCTATTCGATCTTATGTAAATCTCACCCACCACTCCGATGATGGGCTTTCTTTCTTTTCTGTCCTTCTCGATTTTGGTGAACCTCTCCTTTGCCCAACTGAGTGTCTCCTCAATATCTCCCTTGGAGGCTATAGTCCTGGCTAACTGCTCCAAGCACCGGCGATAAATACGATCGGTCTCTCCTTTGTTCTTTTCGTATGGTCTATTTTGATGCAAAAGCTTTATCAGAAGATCTGTTGCTACCATGCCTTTCCAAGCCAATTTGCGGAAATCGCCATCAAGATTTGAGACAGTGGAGTAGCCATCATCTGAATCGGGAGAGATGATAGGAACATTAGAATAACCCATCTCATCTAAGATCACCCGATGCAGGTTATGATATTGACCGAAGCGGCAGGGTCCATTTGCCTTGGGCATAAAGAAGGCAACCTTTTCAGGTTTTATCTCCGGTTTTTCTAAGAATTTCAAAAGATCGCCGGTGGTCAGAATGCAGGGATAACATTCCTTTCCAGAGGTGAATTTTCTCCCCAGATTGAGAGTGATCTCATCCGACTCTTCCAGAACATGAGCTTCCTGCCCGCAGGCATTCATGGCGGCTTTAAAGGCAAAGGCATGATCACACATGTATGGGATGTACAATGTCCTATGATTTCCATCAACCACCACTTTATATCTCGGAAGATGTGCTTTTTGCCGTTTAGGCGGCTGGTATTTCTTCAGACTATCCAAGAATGCCTCACAACGAGTAATAACGCCAGCATCGGCTGAATGTTCATCCAACTCGATCAGAAGGAAAGGTTTTTCACCTAGATTCTTTTTGAAGAAATGAACGATAAAAGAATCAGGCCCACAGCCAAAATTCGTTACATATAAGCCGAAAAGATTTTTATGATTTTTTAGAATCTCCGATGCGGCTAAGATTTTCTGTCCGTATTTCCAGTACATATTAGGAAGATGGTCCGTTTTGATTTCAGGATCATGGCATAAGAAATCCATGGGAATCGCCCACATCCCCAAATCTGCAAGTTTTTTGGGGAGATTTAAGCTAAGCTCAGGGTCGCAGGTATTGTAAGGTCTTCCCACAATGACCAAAGCCTTTTGATCTTCTTTTAAGGTCTGCAAGACCTGCTGTCCTTTCAAAGAAAGTCTTCTGTAAAATTCCTCCTGACACTCTTCAGCTTTCCACATTGCCTTGTTTATTTGGTTCTTCTTAATACTTAATTCTTTACCCAATTTGATAAGCGTTCTTAGAAGAATGTTTCTGTCCAGTTGGAAATAGACCGGGAAGGTGAGTAGTTGGGTGGGAGAGTCATCTAGATTTATGGCGGCTTTGATCATATAGGGCAAAGACTGAACATAGGGACAGGCATAGTTCTCCTTATTGTGGTCATCCTCTTTCTTCATGTTAATCAGGCTGGGAAGAAAGACGTAATCTACCTTTTTCTTCAGGAGATTCAAAACATGCCCGTGTGCCACCTTGACCGGAAAACAGGTTTCGGACATGACCTGCTCCACACCCTGGCGAATAATCCGTTTGTTGGTGGGATCGGAGAGCACCACCTCAAAGCCCAGCTGTTCAAAGAAAGTTGCCCAGTAGGGGAATAACTCATAGAAGAAAAGAGCTCGCGGTATACCGACTTTTTTTCTTTCTTTCGGCTTAGAATTAGAAGTTACAAATTCCTTGTGAATATGGAAAAGGAGTCTCTCTCTCTCTTTGAAAAGATCGGGGATGTTTGATTTTTTTGATTTTCTTTTAGTGTCATATTTTTCGCAACGGCTCCCATAGAAAAGCGATGGTTCACCTTCGAACTTTACCTCTTTTATCTCACAGTGGTTGGCACAGTCTGCGCATTCGAAGGTGGAGATGGAGTATTGTTTCTCTGAGAGGTCGAAGCCTTTAAACGTGCTTTTGTCGCCTTTATATTCATCCATAGCCAGGATAGCGGCGCCTATTGCACCGGTGACATCATGATGGGGAGGGACGGTGATCTTTTTCCCGGTTACCTTCTCGAAGGCGGCCACCACTGCCTTGTTCCATGCCACTCCACCCTGGAAGAAGATGTGGTTGCCTACCCTTTTATCACCCACCACCTTATTCAAATAATTATAGACGATGGAATAAGCTAACCCTGCCACCAGATCCTCTTTGGGCACGCCGGATTGTTGGTGTGCCACCAGGTCGGATTCCATAAAGACGGTGCAGCGTTCTCCGCAGTTGACCGGGCATTTCGATTTAAGCGCCAGATCTCCAAATTCCTCCTCAATATTTATGGAGAGCTTTTCCGCCTGCTCCTGCAAGAAAGACCCGGTCCCAGCCGCACACACCTTGTTCATCTCAAAGTCCACCACCGCTCCATCCTGCAGGCTGACATATTTTGAATCTTGGCCTCCGATCTCGAATATGGTATCCACCTTCGGATCGATGCTGACTGCGGCAACAGCCTGTGCGGTGATCTCGTTATGCACCACGTCTGCCCCCACAAAATCTCCGGTTAGGTATC
>CAYOFL010000056.1:0-19946 GCA_964403165.1 uncultured Ignavibacteria bacterium | reverse complement strand
AAGAGTCCATTCTGGTAAATAAAAGGGTAACGCCTTAATTGCTATGAGCATATCTTAATCGTGCCTAAGTGCGGACACATCTATGGATTTGGTTGATTACCATAAATCCCCCTTTATAAAAGGGGGATTGAGGGTGATTGTAATAAATTGTTTCTCCCAACATTGCTAAAAATTTGTCACGTTAAAAAGTTGATAACCATAATGCGGGGGAGAATTACCTGAGCTAAAGAACATGGGCATTTCCTTTAAGATGAATCCTTCAGGACAAGTCTTAATGCCGATGCCTCAGAGTTGTAGTTGCCCGATTTATTGAAAATCCCCCGCCAACGGCGGGGTGATCGGGTTTTTTGTTTGCCGGATGAATCAGGCAACTGCAATGTTCTTATTGGGACAGGGGTGCCCACCATACAGGATAACGAAAGTAATCAGATCTCTATTTTTTCTTCTTCACCTTTTTTAACGTCTTTTTGAACTCTTTGTTTTTAGGATCTAAGCGCACTGCTTCCTCCAGCTCAACAATGGCTAAATCTCTCTTTCCCTGGAGGTCATAAACCATGCCCAATCTCCAGTGAGCCCCTGCCCAACCGGGAGCATTCCACTCAGGTTCGGTCTGAAGATATTGTTTAAAGCACCTCTCTGCCTTGTCTAAGCTATCTTCGGCAAGAACGTAGCTACGCCCCACCAAATACAACGCAACCATTTCATCAGGATGTTGCCGGAAGAGATTTTCAAAAACCTCTGCCGACTCGTGATATCTTTTTTGCCCTTGCAGGAAGAAACCCCATAGGTATGTGGCTTCGTGATCCGAGGTGGTGTCCAATCGAACAGCTCTCCTGAGATAATTTTCCACTTTAACCGTATCATTTTCGATCTGCCAGTAAAACGACCAGGCTATGGCACCATAAAGCGAATCAATCTGTTCGATGATCTCAGCCTGCTTTTTGGCTTTCTTTTTATCTCCACCAGCAATTCCCGGAGCCATCAGCAGATATTGCGCTAAAGCAAGACGGGCTTCCACATTAGTGGAATCCACAGAAACCGCCTTCTCCCATTCTCCTTTTGCCCTTTTCGCCCGAAAGATAGCCTTCAACTTGCTCCCCTTTTGTGCCTGCATCCCGTGAGCTCTGCCCAGCCAGAGGTGGTAATTTGAAACGGATGCGTCCAGTTTGATTGCCTTCTTCCCGTATTTGATGGATCTGTCATGATCGTCTAAGATCAAAAAGACTTTGCACAAAAGGAAATTTGCCTCCGCATTTTCAGGCTCTCTTTCCACCACCTTTAATAGAACATCTTTCGCCTGTTCAAATTCTTCCTGGTCAAGAAGCCTTTTGCCCTCCTCTAAAGTGGAGTTTTCAGCATTGATGCCTCCAACTAAAAGCAAACCAACACATATGACTAAAATGAGAGATGATTTTTTGAGTTTGGTGCAAAGCAAATATGATGGCATGGCTCCTCCTTTAAAAAGTCTGCGTAAATAAGTTTACGGAGGGAATAATTCGTTTGTTCCGGGAATGATTCTATTCTAAAAGCTCAATCAGTTTTCCCATCTCGTCGGCGGTGTTATAAAAATGCGGTGCTACCCTTATGTTTCCTTCCCGGTAGCTGACTATTATATTATTCTTCCGCAATTCTTCATACAAGCTTCTTATGTTTTCCCCGTAAAAGGAGAGTATGGAGGAACGGTGGTTGGCGTCGAGTGAAGTTGTTATTTGATAATTCTTCTCCTTCAAATGGTTAATCAGCAGATCCAGCAAAGCTAAATTATGTGTTTCGATATTCTTTATTCCCACCTCCGAAAGTAATTTCAAGGAGGAATGCATGCTCCAGATAAGAGAATAAGGATATGTTCCTATCTCAAATTTTCTGACCTGAGGGAACGGCGGAAGATCAAACTTAAAAAGATCAGAGAAATTCAGTTTCCAGTCCACGCCCATCCAGCCAAAAAAGGAGGGGTCAATTTTTCTTTTTGCGTCAGAGGAGAGGTAAAAGAAACCCGTGCCCAGCGAAGAGAGGAACCATTTCTGACCTCCACAAGCCAAAAGATCGATCTTGCACTCTTTGACATCCAAATCCAGACAACCTACGCCCTGAATCCCGTCCACCACAAAGAAGATATTCTTCTTTTCGCAGATTTTTCCAATGGTCTTTAAATCGTTTTTGAATCCGTTGAAGAACTGCACAAAGCTTAAGGACAAAACTTTAGTTTTTGGGTCAATAGCTTTAACAAAGTTATCTATATCGAAACATCTATTTTTGCTGGGCACAAATTCTATGCTTACCCCCTTTTGCTTCAGATTCAACCAGGGGTATACGTTGGCAGGAAACTCCACGTCGGATAGAAGAATTTTGCCTCCGGACTTTAAATCCAAACCCCAGGCAGCAACATTCAGCCCATAGGAAGTATTGGGGACAAAAGCGATTTCCTCGGGCTTGGCCTTGATCATGCTTGCGATAAACCCTCTGATTTCATCCAGTTTCCTGAAAGATTCTTGGTCAATATCTTCTGTTTTTTCCAACCTTAAGTACCTGTAGTATTCCTCAGTAGCTTCCCAACTTCTCTGTGGAAGGGGCCCAAAGCTGGCATGATTGAAAAAGATGACCTTCTCGGTGAAAGGAAATTCTTTTCGATATCTGGATAGATCGATTTTGGATGGCTTCATGTTGTACTTACGTTTCACTGCTCTGCAAGGCAAGGTTTGCGTAGGGACAGGGCTTGCTTCGCACTGATCCCGCCTTTGGCGGGAGAGGTGTTCCTGTCCCAAAGGCGGACAGCCACGAGGGCTGTCCCTACGATCTTTTGCCAGGGCTGGGAGTTCTGGCTACGGGGCTACGGACGTATGCGGTATCCATTTCGTAGGTCGGGCAACCCTGCCCGACCGCTGTCATGAAACGACCAATATTAAAACTACGCCCAGAGGGATTCGAACCCCCAACCGTCTGATCCGTAGTCAGATGCTCTATCCAGTTGAGCTATGGGCGCATGACTCAATTATATGGCGCATTGCACATTGTGTCAAGAAAATCTTTCAAAAGAGGTGGTTTAAATGTGTCCATTTTCGTCTGATTTCTCAAAGATGTTATTGACTCAATCGATCATTCAAGTTTGATAAAGTATAAGGAGAGTTTCTATTTCGACTGCAAGATGAAAGATCTTATATCTGAGACCAGGGACGGATATGGGGAAAGGCTTTGCATTTATCGAATCCGCCTGCCTCCTTTATTTTGAAAGGAGGGGTTGATTTTTTTCAAAATTCTCTGGGAGAAATCCAGACCTTTTATCAAGAGTGGATCGGGATTCTTATCATATTTATCCTTATTCTTTTCCCATTGCTCGATTATCCGAACGATCTCTTTGTCTTTGGGGTCGGTCAAAAGCCTTTTTAGCCTTCTTTTAGTTACGGGAAATTCGCCTGTTTCCCACTGAATATATACCTTCAGGGCGATTATTGCCTCTCTGAATCTCCAATACATTTTTCGGGCTACATTCTCGGCTAGATGGAGATGAGTATATAAGAATTTGCTCCAGTAACCCACCGTATTTGCTATCTTTTTTATCTCAATTATCATCTCCTCTCTGGTCGGCTCCGGAAGAGGACATTTTCCATAAAGCAGTTTTGCTCCATAGTGGAACTGATGGCGGGCAAAGGGAATGAAGTTATCCATATCCAGTCGGGAGAACAGAAGCACGGTCATTTTTTTATACCTGTCTTGATTCAATATATTTCTCAGCTTGTCTAACTCCTTTTTGGTGATCTTCTCCAGCATGACCAGCGTATCGATGTCGCTTTCCGGTCCTGCCTCACCTGTGGCCCAGCTTCCGTGATGGATGATAAAGACCAGATTTTTCACATAGGTCTTTTTCAAAAGATTAACAAATCTTTTCAATAATTTTTCAACTTCGGCTTTGGTCAAAATAAACTCCTACCTTACCCCCTCTTTCCCCTTCAGGGTGAATCCCTCTCCACTTTATGTTGAAAATCCCGTCAGAGGTGGGAGAGAGGGGGACTAAAGGGGAGAGGTTAGCCCATTATCTCCTGCCAGATGAGTTTGTTTCTTTGAACTTCAAAGAACCTCACCTCCTGTTTCCCCTTCAGGGTGAATCCCTCTCCACTTTATGTTGAAAATCCCGTCAGAGGTGGGGAATCGCCCCTGCACGACCCCATCTCTGCTATAAAGGGGAGAAGTCAAAGCTTTCCTGATCTTAAGATGGCTATAACCAACCATACCCCCAGCACGCCGGCGAAGATATAACCTAATATCCCTAACAAAGGATAGCCGAATAGTGTGTATTTAGTCTCCAAACGCATGATCAAAGATGAACCCACGATTATGGCGGCGATGATCAAGCTGAATGAGACACGGTTGGAAGAACGATCTAACTCCAAGATCAGCTTCTCCAGACCCTTATGCTGAAAGGTAAAGGAGAGACTCCCCTTGCCCAGCTTTTTGATGATTCTTTTCAGTTCAAAAGGTAACTTGACCAGAAGGTCTCGCAGGTCCTGAGAAGTGGTGAATAAATCCCTGAGGAGTGCTTTTGGTTTGAACTTCCGGTGAGCTAATTCCTTTGCGTACGGTATCATCTGGGTGACCAGATCATAATTCGGATCGAGCATCTTGGCAACCTCTTCGTAGGTGATCAGAGCTTTGGAGAAGAGCATCAACTCAGCCTGGATTCGAATGTCGTGCCGGTGAATTATCTCAAATGCTTCATTCATCAAGATTTTCATGTCCAGACGGGAGAGCGGGATCTTGTGATATTTGTAAAGAAAGTCAGCCAAGTCCGCCTCTAAGGCTCTCAGGTTAACCTCCTCTCCCACCACCTCAATATCCTGATAAACTTTAACTATTCCGCCCGGATGCCAGGTGATCACACAGATCAAGAGTTCCGCCAACTCGTCCGTGGTGGTCTCCGAAAGCCTTCCCATCATGCCATAATCCACCGGGGCGATGATGTTACCCTCCAGGGCAAAAAGATTCCCCGGATGGGGATCTGCATGGAAAAAACCATCTTCAAATATCTGCTTGAACACCATCTTCCCGCCGATTAAGGCAAGCTTTTTTTTGTCTATTCCTCTTTTTTCCAACTCAGAAAGATCGGATATCTTCACTCCATCGATGAACTCCATGGTTAAGACCTTCGAGGTGCTTATTTCCCAGAAAACCTTTGGAACGAAAACGCTCTTCTCCTCCTTGAAATTCTCCCCGAACACTTCAATATTTCTGGCTTCATTGTTGAAATCGATCTCCCGTCGGATGGACTTCTCCAATTCCTCCCTAATTCCACCGGGATCATACTGTTTGGACTCAGGAACATACTTCTCCAGCAAGTTTGTCAGATCCTCGAGGATGATCATGTCCGCCTCAATTATCTCTTTGATGCCCGGTCTTTGAACCTTAACCACCACAAGTTGTCCGTCTTTTGTGACCGCCTTGTGCACCTGGGAAAGAGAAGCCGAGGCTGTGGGAACGGTATCGAATGATGAAAAATATTCCTCCAAAGGAGCTTTAAGTTCATTCTCCACAATCTGTTTTGCCTGGGCAAAAGGAAAGGGTCCGACCTGATCCTGAAGTTTGGTCAGCTCCAGCACCAACTCCACTGGAATCAAAAATGGACGCATGGAGAGGACCTGTCCCAGCTTAACGAAGGTGGGACCCAGTTCCTCTAAAGCTTTTCTTATTCTCTGGGCGTAGGTAAGTTTCTCCAGCTCCTCCGCTTTCTTTAGCGCCCTTTTCCTTATCCGTAGCCGGGTAAATATCCTCATCTCATCCAGAACCTGATCGAAGCCATATTTCAAAAGAATGGTAACGATCTGGCGATACCGACGAAGACTTCGTGCCCTTCTTATAAAAGGAATCCGCATAAAGTGAGAGAGATGATAAAAATTTTGGGTATTTTAGGACCTTCTCCAAAAGAGTTGCTTAGCATAAACTTAGAGTTCCAACCAAAAAAAACAGCAGTGACTTTCTTACCTCACCCCCTGTTTCCCCTTCAGGGTGTCCTTCGATCCCGAAGATCTCAGGATCGAGGGAAATCCCTTCAGGGTGAACCCCTCTCCATTTTATGGAGAGGGGGACTAAGGGGGAGAGGTCTTCTAAATCTCAACTCAATCAAGTCTTTAAAACTCTTTTTTCTTACGAAGAATTTCAGCAAATAACTTGGAGAAGAACCTTTTCTATTAATACCCTTGTCTTTTCAGCTTCCAACCTGACTGCAAAAGTATATCAAATGACTTATGCTTAGTCAACAGAAAAATCCCCGGTGTCTTAGATGCCAAATATAAAAGTACTTGACCAGCACCTAACTTAAGTTAGGTGCTGGTCTTCCCGGATTTTAACTCACAAGAAAAGATACAGAACAACAGAATCTAATTGGGACCATGCGTTTTAATCTATTGCCCCAAAGATCCGAAAATCTCTGGCAACGTGCAATTATTAAATTTTTTATTCTGGCGTCGACAAATATAAAGAGCTATATTATCTTGTTGCAAATGAGAGAAAATTTGTCACCACTTCTGTCAAAATCGAGGTAAAGAAGATATGAAATTGCCGAACTCCGAGCCAGGCAACAACAAGAAGAAAAACGAGAAGATGAGTGCAAATAAGAGCAAGATCGAATCTGTCCGACCTTCTGATTTTATCCGGGATATTATCGACGAAGACTTAAGAACAAACAAATACGAAGGGCGAGTGCACACTCGATTTCCACCGGAGCCGAACGGCTATCTGCATATTGGACACGCCAAATCTATCTGCCTCAATTATGGTATTGCGGTCCAATATGGAGGTCTTTTCAATCTGCGCTTCGACGATACCAATCCAAGCAAAGAGGAAGTTGAATACGTGGAATCGATCATAGAAGACATTCGCTGGCTGGGAGTGGATTGGGACGATCGTCTGTTCTTCGCATCTGACTACTTTGAACAGCTCTACGAGTTCGCCGTGCAGTTAATCAAAGCTGGCAAAGCCTACGTTGACGACCAGACTGCAGACCAGATCCGGGAAACCCGGGGCACCTTGACTGAGCCCGGCAAAGACAGCCCGTATCGTAACCGTTCTGTCGAGGAAAACTTAGATCTTTTCGAACGCATGCGCTCCGGTGAATTTGAAGACGGTTCCCGCGTGCTTCGGGCAAAAATTGATATGGCATCGGGGAATTTGAACATGCGCGATCCGGTCATGTATCGCATTCTACATGCGGAACATCACAGGACGGGTGACAAATGGTGCATCTATCCCACGTACGACTTTACTCATGGTCAATCGGATTCCATTGAGGGGATCACGCATTCAATCTGCACACTCGAATTTGAAGACCATCGCCCGCTATATGACTGGTATCTGAACGAGTTGGGCATCCATCATCCCCAGCAGATTGAATTCGCTCGGCTGAACCTCACCTACACCGTGATGAGCAAGCGAAAGCTTCTGGAATTGGTAAAAGAGGGGCGCGTCACCGGATGGGACGATCCGCGGATGCCCACAATATCAGGCTTGCGTAGACGTGGCTACACACCGGAGTCAATCCGAATTTTCTGTGAGCGCATCGGAGTGGCAAAGAGGGATAGCACCGTTGATATCGCATTGCTGGAGCACTGTCTGCGCGAAGATTTGAACAAATGTGCACCGCGTGTTATGGCTGTATTGCGCCCGCTTCGGGTGGTCATAGACAACTATCCTAAAGACCTGACCGAGGAGTTGGAGGCAGTCAACAATCCAGAAGATCCTTCTATGGGGACTCGCAAGGTTCCCTTTTCACGCGTGCTATACATCGAACAAGAGGATTTTCGAGAAGACCCACCGAAAAAGTTCTTCCGTCTGGCTCCCGGTCGCGAGGTTCGTCTAAAACATGCCTATATTATCAAATGTGAACGGGTGGTTAAAGATGAGAAGACCGGTGAGGTGGTTGAACTGCACTGCAGTTATGATCCTGGGACTAAAAGTGGTGAGGCTAAAGCTGGGCGCAAGGTCAAGGGGACGCTTCACTGGGTTTCTGCTGCCCATGCTCTCGAGGCTGAAGTACGTTTGTATGATCATCTTTTCACGAAAGCAAACCCAACAGATGAAACGGATGGTCTTGATTTCAAAAGTTATTTGAATCCAAACTCGTTCGAAAAATTGACTTCGTGCCGAGTCGAACCAAGTCTGAAAGGTGCAGCACCAGGGAATCGCTATCAGTTCTTAAGACTGGGCTATTTCTGCGTTGACCCTGATTCGTCAGATAAAAAACTCGTATTCAACCGGACGGTGTCGTTACATGACACGTGGGCTAAGATAGAAAAAGCACAGAAAAAAGGGTGAGCGGCAAACTGAGAGGGTGTAATCAAGTTGCGTCGGGAAATTGTTCCCTGGTTGTGTCAGGAGTAAGCTCCTGACGCAACGTAAAACCATCCCGAAGGATGGTTGACAATCTATTTTGTCAAGCAGGCTGCGCCATGCTTGACCTACAAGCTGGAGAAACATGTTTCAGACGATTTTTGGTGATACAATTAAAGGTTTAACAATAGAGCATGTTGCTTTTCACTTTATGGAGGAAGTCGGAGAGGTAGCCACGGCGGTAAGGAGACTATATGAGGAGGCCGGGAAATTCCAATCAGAAATGAAAAAGCTTGATTCTATTGAGACTGCTGTCAAGGCATATACGCAATCCGCAGACAATCAAGAATTGAGAGAAGTCATTAATCTCAAATTGTCATTAGCCGTAGAAATCGCTGATTCATACTCTTGGTGGAGTGCTATATATATAAAGGCTGAGCAAATTTTCAAAGAAAGCCAGTCATCGCTGATTCGTGGGGAAAATACAAATTTCATTTTCCAGAGAGTATACAAAACACGTCGAGGAAAATTGGTATGCCCCAACTGTAACAATACCAAATGTGTTTGCCAGTTTTTCTTTGAAGGGGTCGATAATCAAAAATAGAACAGACTCCAAAGAGTTTCCGTTACGTCAGGCCCTCAGTCCTGGCGTCTTCTGGGGCGTCTCTTGATGCATCGGCATTAGGAAATGCCGATGCTAATGAGCTTCGGGAATTCCCCCGCCTTTGGCGGGATCTGGCGACTATTCCCGAAGCGTCTTAAAAGTTAAAAACCTCCGGCTATTGACCCACTCAGCTTGAAGCTGACGTTACTCAACCAAAGCGACGCCGCAGATCTCTTTAAATTCAACTATCCCAAGGACCGACATGTGGTGGGAACGGAGTATGAATCAAAAAAGAAAGGCTCCTGAGCATGACGCTCAAGAGCCTTTCGTGGTTGTCCTCAAGGCGCTCTATTTCTTTTCAGTTGCCTTGGTGCCCTTTGCCTTCCGAGTATCCTTTTTGGTCTCCTTAGGCTCCTTGGGCGGAGTGGGTGTGCTCCACGGTTTGTCCGTCATTGTTCTCACCTCCTACGTGAGACAAGATTGTTGAAAGTGGCATTTCCGCTTAGGCAGAATATCGCCGGCGGGTTTAACTCAACAGTAATTTGGTACCACCAGCCCTACCACTTCTCCTCCTCTTCTTCGCTTTCAATTCCTTCTTTCTCGGCGGGGCCCATATCGGCACAATCTTGAGAACAATATGGTTCGCCATCTACCCACACTGGCTCCCCCTTTATCTTCCTTCCGCAGGAAGCACACTGCATATGCGTCACCTCCTTATGCGCAAAATTCCCGGTAACGTCTAACCCAGTCTCTCCTTTGGAAAATTGTCCAAGTAAAAATCGACTAATCTTAGTGATGGATAATACGTATCTGGCTGACACATTTGCTAAGGAAATCTTGCTGGCGGGGCGAAATTTTTTTGCCTGTGGAAGTAACCGATGCCCAACGTGATGAGGCAACTGCAACTCATTGTGAGCCAAAGAGATGGTTCTTCGAGATAAGAGGCACGATAGCGGCGATAAATGTCATTACTCCAGGGGTTATCACATGCGTTGGGTGCAGTTTAGGATCTTTCCTGTTTACTTTCCTTAATAACCTCTTCTAACTGAACTTGGTCTGAATAAACTCAACTGCCTTTTTGATTCTTTTTATTACTTCCTCTTTGCCCAGGAGTTCCAGAAGATCAAAAAGCGGTGGTCCGGCTGAGGTTCCGGTTGTAGCCAGACGAACCGGATGAATCAAGACAGATGGCTTTATTCCCATTTCGTCGGCTAAGCTACGGAGTGCTTGTTCTATTTGAGCTTTCTCGAAGCTGTCCAAACCAGATAGACGATCCACATACGCACGCAATCTGTCTGCAGATTCAGGTGAACTGAAATGTTTCTTTGCGGCTTTTTGCTCGTATTGATAATCAAACTCAAAGAAGTATTTGCCTTTTTCGGCAAACTCTCTCAAAGTTTTGGCTCTTTCCTTGAACAAGGAAACAAATTTCAAAAGCCTTTCCCTTTTCTCTGTCACCATTTCTTGACTTATCAACTTTTCCCTGATCAAAAAAGGGATGACCAATTCTAAAAGCTTTTCATTGTCGCTTGCGCGGATGTATTCCCCGTTCATCCATTCCAGCTTCTCCTGGTCGAAAATCGGATTTGAAGGATTTACCCCTTCCAGGGTAAACAGCTCTATCATCTGATCTGTGGAGAGGATCTCTCTGTTGTCTTTCGGTGACCATCCCAGAAGAGCTAAGAAATTCACAAAAGCCTCGCGCAAAAATCCCTGTTCTTTGTACTCCATTACAGAAACCGCTCCGTGCCTTTTGGAGACTTTGGCTCTGTCTTTCCCCAAAATTAAAGGAATGTGAGCAAAGAGAGGAGGAGTCAGGTCCAAAGCTTTATAGATGAGGGTCTGTTTGAAAGTGTTGGCTATGTGGTCGTTTCCTCTGATGACGTGAGAGATCTTCATGTCCACGTCATCCACCACGCAGGCGAAGTTGTAGGTAGGAGTCCCGTTTGATCTGAGGATGATCAAGTCATCTAACTCTTTGTTCTCTTTCTTAAGCTCCCCGTATACCAGATCAGAGAACACGGTTTCCCCTTCTGGTACCAAAAGCCTGATGGCTTTGGGTTCTCCTTTTTGTATCTTTTCCTGTTTTTCTGCATCCGAAAGTTTCAGGCAGGTGCGATCATATTTCCAATCGACCTTAGCGGCAATGGCTTGTTTCCTCTTCTCCTCCAGCTCCTGGGGGGAGCAAAAACAATAGTAAGCTTTGCCGCTCTCCAATAATCTCTGAGCATATTTCTGATAAAGCTCCGTTCTCTTGGACTGATAGTATGGTCCCTCATCCCAGTCGAGCTTCAGCCATCTTAAGCTTTCCAGAATTGCACCCACCATTTCTTTGCTGGAACGAGACGGATCCGTATCCTCGATTCTTAAGATGAATTTTCCCTTGTGATGCCGGGCAAAAAGCCAGTTGTAGATGGTGGTGCGGGCAGTCCCCACATGCAGGAAGCCGGATGGACTGGGAGCCATCCGCACTCTTACTTCACTCATATTTCTGTTTTCCTAACATCCCCTCCGATTCCGATTCAGATTTCTGCGCTGGCATTCCTACCGCTTTGAGTTTTTCCTGCTCTAAGTAAAACTTAATCCCCCCCAATCCCTTTGCCAAAAGATTGTAGATCCAGGTGAAGATGGCGGTGCCCACCGCACCAATAACAGCATAGAAAAGTGCCAGAAAGAATGCCATAAAGATGCCCAAAGCTCCGGTGAGTCCTTGCAGAGACCCAAATTCGCCGCCCATCTGGCTTAAGATTCCTCCCACCATGGTAAGCACAATGGCATAAAATATACCGAACAACAAGCCAAAGATCCCATACAGGAAGAATGCGATCTTCACCACCGACCAGACGTCAATCTTCTTAATCTCGTAAGTCATATCCCCTCCCTCTTTTTTTAGATTTCGGTGTTTTATCGGGGTGCAAACCTTCATGCATTAGTTTCACGACGTTTGGATTATACAAAATCTTACAATTAATGGCAAGAAATTTTATCAGGATCTGAAAAACTGTTAGAAAAGTGGAATTGGAGTGTTCACCTTTAGGTGAACCCTTCTTGTTGGGGTGGGAGTGCAACCCTTCACGGTGAATCGTTTTTGGCAAGTCCTTGTCCAAACCTGTGAAATTTTTGTTGTTTTTCTGAAACTTTCAAAATCAATGTTGACAAGTCGGGATAATCGGCTATATTCTCCAAGTCAGAAAAGAAGCGTGGATAAGGCTTAAACTTCCAATGAAGACGCTTTGGCGGTTCGTATGTTGCAAGGAGGAAAAAGGTGACCGAACGATTGAAAATCCCGCCAGAGGCGGGACTTACAACATGGTATGAAAATCAGGATAAGCTCTCCTTGTGTCTTTCCGTCTTTGTTTTCTTAGTGAGCTTTGTGGCTTATTTGAAGACCATGGCTCCTACCGCCTCATTTTGGGACTGCGGAGAGTTTATCGCCTGTTCATACATTCTGGGCGTCCCTCACCCACCCGGCACACCTCTCTTTATCTTGATCGGACGAATCTTCACCCTAATACCCCTGTATGGTGAGATAGCCGCCAGAGTAAATTTCATCTCCGTTCTTACCTCCGCCTTAACCGTGTGGCTCTGCTACCTTTTGATTATCAAGCTGGTGGGCAGTTGGCACAAATCTGAGCCAACTCTCTGGATGAAGGTGGGCAAGTACGTGGGTGCGGTGGTGGGCAGTCTGTTCTTGGCTTTCTCCACCACCTTCTGGTCCAACGCAGTGGAGGCGGAGGTTTACGGAGCCTCCATGTTCTTGATGCTTCTGCTTCTTTATCTGGGTCTGGTATGGATGGATAAGAAAAAAACTCCCAAAGGCACCAAACTTCTGATCTTGATCAGCTACCTGGGTTTTTTGTCTCTGGGAATCCACATGACCATATTCATGGTGATGCCAGCTATTTTCCTTCTGGTTATCCTGGTGGATAGGGAGAGACTTTTGGATTGGCGTTTCTGGATAACCGGCATGGTTTTGATGCTGGTGATGCATAGTGTGATTCCATTCCTTTGGGGCATGGCTATCTGGTTTGTTTTCTCTCTTCTGCTGATGGGCGTCTCAAGTCAAAAGAGGTTATGGGCACTTGCTTGTTCCATAATCCTTGTCGCCATGATCGCCTATACGGTTCAGCTTTTTATTCCCATTCGATCCTCCTTAGATCCAGCTATCGATGAGAATGACCCGGACGATTGGGTCAGCTTTAAAGGCTTCCTGGAGCGCAAGCAATACGGAGCCGAGAGCATGATAAGCCGGATGTTTTACCGCCGAGGCAGTTGGGCCAATCAATTTGGGGCCAAGGAGAGGATGGGTTTCTGGGGATTTTTCCGGGAACAATACATGGAAAGAGTCTGGATTATTCCGCTACTTTTGGGACTTTTCGGCATCTGGGAGCAGATCAGAAGAAGAAAAAGGGAGGGGGTGGTGCTTCTCTTTCTTCTGTTAGCTTGCACCGTGGGTCTGGTTTTATACATGAACTTCGCAGACGGAACCAAACCGGATAAAATTACCGGTGAGATAATACACATCGAAGTCAGGGACCGGGATTATTTCTTCCTTCCGGGGTTCATGTTCTTTGCCCTGATTATGGGGCTGGGCGTCTCCGCCCTGCTGGCCGGTTTAGGTAGCTGGTTTGAAAAAGTCAAACCCACCTTGGCCAAGCCTCTGGTGGGAGTTTTATCCCTCATCATACTCGCTCTTCCCATAATGCCGCTTCAGCGAGGCTTTACCTCTCACAACAACCGGAGCAATAATTATCTCCCTTATGATTACGCTTACAATCTTCTCAATTCCTGTGATAAGGATGCTATTCTCTTCACCAATGGAGATAACGACACCTTCCCTTTGTGGTTTCTGCAGAATGTGGAGAAGATCAGACAGGATGTAAGGGTGGTAAATCTCTCCTTGATCAATACCAAGTGGTATATAAAGCAGATGAAGCATCAGTGGAAAGTTCCCATCAGCTTCACCGATAAAGAGATAGATCGAATGGGATATACCCGGACTGCGGATGGCAAGGTTTTGAGACCACAGGATCAGATGATAGACAATATACTGGAGTCCAACAAGTGGAGATACCCCATCTATTTTGCAGTCACGGTGGCTGGGGACAACAGATTGTATAAGGGGAAACCCATCGATGATCATCTGAGGATGGAGGGGATGGCATATCGAGTGGTCAAAGAGGAGGGGAAGCTTTTGGTGGAGCCTGATATCATGAGGAACAAACTCTTCGAAGTATTCAAATTCAGAGGTGTGGGCGATCCATCCGTCTATAAAGATGAGAACGACCACCGGCTTTTAGCCAACTATACCTCATGCTTTCTTGGGCTGGCAGACACCTTAAGAAGAGCTAAACAATACCAGGAAGCCATTGAAGTGGCAAACAGGGTATCAGCTCTTCTGCCTTACGACTGGAAGCCATATGCATATCTTCTCCAGCTATACGCTGAGTCGGAACAGCCCGACGATTCGGTTCAGAAGGTGATCGAACGAGCAGAGAAGATGGTAAAGAGAACAAAAGCATTAGCCCAAGAGCAGTTAGTTGAGAGATTATACTTCAATTTAGGTTATACCTACAAACAGCGCGGGGAAACTCAAAAAGCCATAGATTCCATGAATAAGATACTTTCCATAAACAAAAACTTCAGGCCAGCCTTAGAAGCTTTAGTAAGCATCTACTATGCCGAAAAAGACAAAGAGAGCCTCACCCAACTTTTGGAGACTTGGGTGGCGAACAATCCTGAGGATACTACTCGAATCTTGAGCATGTTGAATCAGCTCAAATCGCCTGATTTTGAGTTTATGAAAAGACCTCAATAACCCACAAGAATCGTCCACCGTCGACCGTCCGCGGTCGGCCGCAAAACCATTCCTAGAGTATTCGGCGGACGGTGGACTGCGGACGGCGGTCGGAACTTAGATTGAACATACTGGCACTAAACTGGGAAGATCTCTTAAATCCGCAAGCCGGGGGGGCAGAAGTTCACCTCCAGGAGATACTCAAAAGAATTGCCCAAAAAGGACACAAAATCACCCTTCTGTGCAGTGGATTCCCTGGATGTGAGCCAAAAGAAGAAATCGATGGCATAAGCATCATAAGAAGAGGCTCACGTTTCAATTTCAATTTAGTAGCTCCATTTGCACTCAAGACGCTCCTCAAGCAAAAGAGATGGGACATTGTAATAGAGGATATAAATAAGATTCCATTCTTTTCCCCCCTTTATCATAAGCTTCCCCTGCTGGTGGTCATCCCTCATCTTTTTTCAGATTCGGTCTTCAAAGAGATAAACTTCGTTTTAGGAACATATATCTATCTCTCCGAGAAACCCATCTCCAGGATTTATAAGGGCTTCAGATTCATGGTGATCTCCGAGAGCACCAAAGAGGATTTAGTTAAACGAGGTCTCCCCGCGGATGATATTTTTGTGATCCATTGCGGAATTGACCATACCCTTTACCATCCTGATCCTTCTGTGAAGAAAGATACTGTTCCCACCGTGATCTACCTGGGAAGGTTAAAAAAATACAAAAGCATCGATCATCTGCTTTCGGCTTTTTCTCGGAGCTTAAAAAAAATTCCGGAGGCTAAATTGGTGGTGGTGGGAGAGGGTGACTTTAAAGGATCTCTGATAAATTTGACAAGCAGGCTAAATATGAAAGATAAAGTTGAGTTCACCGGCTTCGTGGACAAATCGGAAAAGGTAAAAAGATTGCAAAAAGCCTGGGTGGCGGTTTACCCTTCTCTAAAGGAGGGCTGGGGCTTGACCAATATTGAGGCAAATGCCTGCGGCACTCCGGTTATAGCCAGCAACGTCCCGGGCTTGAAAGATTCAGTGTTGGATGGAAAAACCGGGCTTCTGTTTGAATACGGAAACGTGCAAGAACTCTCTGATTACCTGACAAATATCCTTTCCGATGCAGACTACAGGGAAAAGTTAAGACAGGGAGGGCTTGCCTGGGCAAAGGGATTCAGCTGGGATGATGCCGCCACAGAAACTTTGGAGTTGATGGAAAATATCATAAAAGAAGGGTCAAGGGGCAAGCGTCAAGGGGCAAGATAAGCGGCACGTCCGCCGTCCTTCGACTTCGCTCAGGACAAGTCCGCAGACCGCGGACATTTACACCAAATGTTGGCGGCGGACGGTGGACCGCGGACGTTTAAACATGAAAAAGAAATTTATCATAGGGGCGTTGATCAGCCTGGTATTTTTGTATCTGGCTTTCCGCAAGGTGGATTACTCCGAGTTGTGGGATGCTTTGAAGGGAGCTAATTACTGGTGGATCTTTCCCAATATCGCCCTGGTCATCCTGAGTATGTGGATGCGGGCATACCGCTGGAAATTCATGGTCAACCCCATCAAAAAAGTGGGGATGGGAAGTCTCTTCTCCTCGGTCATGATCGGCTTTATGGCTAACAACGTGTTACCGGCAAGGTTGGGGGAATTCGTCCGGGCATATTCTTTGGGAACCAAAGAGGGAATCTCGAGAAGTGCCACCTTTGCCACTATCATAATCGAGAGAATCTTTGACGGCTTCTCTTTGCTCCTCATCCTGTGGTTGTCCCTGCTCATGTACCCGAAACTGCCAACTTGGATCAGGCAGGCCAGTAACCTCTTTTTACTGATAAACATCGTCACCCTTGGACTTTTGGTGCTCATCGAGGTCAAAAGGGAATTCGCCCTCAAGTTATTCAAGTTGATTTTCCGAGTTCTGCCGACCAGTCTGTCCTCCCGGGCCGAAGAGATACTGGAAAAGTTTATCAGCGGTTTGAAGGTTTTCCGAAACGTCCCCAGCCTGTTATGGATTTTAGCCTGGTCCATCTTTCTGTGGGTGATGGTGGGCATCAGCAACTACTTCATATTCTTAGCCTTTGATCAGCAACCTGCCATTTTTGCCTCCTTCATCCTGTTGGGGGTCGTTTCCTTGGCAGTGATGCTACCCTCCTCCCCGGGATTTGTGGGGACCTTTCATGCTGCCTGCGTGGCATCCTTCCTCATACTCAACCTTAACGAGAGCGTCTCCAGGCCCTTTTCCATAATACTTCATGCCAGTCAATATATTCCGGTAACTTTGCTCGGTCTTTATTATCTTAAGAAGGAACACCTCTCCCTGAAAACCATAGAATCCGATTCTATGCGGAAAGAATAGGGAAGACGGAATTTCATTCCGAAAAGGCCACCGATCTCCCTTTTGGGGCACGGAGTGCACCCCGCCGATGGCGGGGTGCGGTTTTAATAGAAATCTAACTGTTGGTGGTACAATAAGTTCTGATCTCAAAAAACCGCGAAAGCCCCGCAAAGCGTCCAGACGGACGCCCCCAGACGGGGGCTCGTCCGAGCCCGTCTGGGCGGGATCTCCGACAAGCTTTCGCACTCCAAAAGCACTTTTTCAACAAGCCCTTAGAGTTGACCAGAAGACTTGGCTCGCGATGAATTCTGGTGCAGCCCCCTGGAGTCTAAAACTCACCAGCCTCAAGTTACGAGTTTGCTTTGTGCTATTAACGTTTGACTTTTTCAAAAGAATTTAGAATATTAAAAATGACAACTTAGAGGTAACGCGACCCATTGTTGCATGTCCCTGAACTTACAAGCATAGACATTAAACAGGAGGTGGTGAAATGGAGATACAAGAAATAGCGATTGAGGATTTAGATACAAAGAGTTTCACAGAAGAAAAGATTAGTGAAATCTCTACTACTGTTGGCGATGGTTTGGCTATCAATGCACTCTCCGGCGGTGTTGATTCTTCGGCTGTTACCATGCTGGCACACAAGGCATTAGGAAACAGACTCAAGACCTTTTTCATAGAAAGCGGCCTGATGAGAGAGGGAGAACCTCAGAGGATAGCCACATTGTTTAGAGGATTGGGCGTGTCGGTGGAAATCGTTGATGCCAAGAATCAGTTCTTCGATGCGCTAAAAGGCGCTACCGATCCCGAAGAAAAAAGAGAGGCAATCACCCAGGTTTTCTACAAGGAGGTTTTTGGTCAACTCGTAAAGCAAAACAATGCAAAATATCTTCTGCAAGGCACAAATTATACGGACGTAGAAGAGACCGTTGCCGGAATTAAGAGACAGCATAACATCTTAGAACAGCTGGGAATCGACACAGAGGAACAATATGGCTATAAAGTCATAGAGCCTTTAATACAACTTAGAAAATCAGCAATAAGGGAAATTGCGAAGACACTGGGATTACCAGAAGAAATATATAACAGGCCGCCTTTTCCCGGACCCGCTTTAGCAGCAAGGGTAATAGGAGAAGTAACGCCAGAGAGAGTAGAGATTGTAAGAGGGGCTACAAAAATCGTTGAAGAAGAATTATCTAATACCGGAGCATTTCAATATCTGGCTATTTTGCACGAAGATAGAGTCACTGGAATAAGAGCAGGAAAAAGAGACTACGGTCTGCAAATAGAAGTAAGATGTTGGGAAAGCAAAGACGCAAAAACAGGTTCACCCACAACACTCCCCTACGACGTTTTGGAGAAATTGGCGGAAAGAGTAACAGGGGAAATAGACGGTGTTGTAAGTGTGACATATAGCATAACCAAGAAGCCACCTTCGACTATCGAGGCGATATAATACAACCACTTAATCCGTTCAATCAGCTGTGAGGGGATCTCTTGCTCTCTATGGAGACCAATCTCCTGAGGTGCCCAGACAATTTTCTTGACACCAAACCCAAATAATTTATATTCCTTGCGTAATCATAGCGGTTAACCTGTTCGAAGAGAAATACGTTCCTGTATCTTTCGTGAACGGTTGGCCCTTCGAATGCGGAAAAGGATTCGGGGTGTGGCGCAGTCTGGTAGCGCACATGGTTTGGGACCATGTTGTCGGAGGTTCAAATCCTCTCACCCCGACGTGAAGTCAGTTCACAGTCCACAGCTTACGGTCCACAGTCCACAGCGAAACCTAGTATGGTGAATTGCTGCGGACGGTCGACGGTGGACTGTGGACGATACACGCCCCCGTAGCTCAGCAGGATAGAGCATCTGCCTTCTAAGCAGAGGGTCGGGCGTTCGAGTCGCCCCGGGGGTGTTTAATTTAGGCTTTTCTCCGTTTTAGTGAAGCAACGATGGGAAGATTTTAAGAGCTGGTCAACAAGATTTGAGAGGCTCTTTTTTATATCTTCTCTTCTTCCTCAGGGAAGACCAATTAAGTCCGTAGGCTGGGTTCATCCTGAAGGGCACCTTGCCCAGCATTATTTGCGTGATTTTGATTATTTGATTTCAAAAAATTCTTTGAGGATCTGGCGGTGGGCTAAGAAGGCTATATTATCGGGGATTTGGTCCTTGGCAAAGAACTCTATCTCTTCGGCATCGTCTCCCGGTTTTAGCTTTCCTCCAATGACCTTTGCCCAATACATAACCAACACCGCATGGGTTCGGGGATCGTCCTTTCCAGAGTAAACGCCATAAAGACCACCCAACTTCACGTCCACATTCAACTCCTCTTTGGTCTCCCTTATGGCGCACCTCTCCGGCGATTCATCGTATTCCATGAATCCGGCTGGCAGACACCAATCGCCTTTGTAAGGCTCGAATTTTCTCTTGACCAAAAGTATTTTTCCCTCTTTTTCGATAACCACCCCGGCGGCAGGAGCGGGATTGTGATAATAGACGAATTTACATACCGGGCAGACTTTTCTTTCGTTATGATCGATTCTTTTCTTGACCATCTCCGCTCCACATCGGGGACAATACCGGTAGGCCTTTTCCACATCTTTGGTCATATCCGCCCTATCCGCTTCATCCGTTGACCAATTCACCGACTTCCCCCTTTTGTAGATTTTTCCGCTCTCCTTGATCCTTGTGGCCGGATTTCTTGTCCAGGCTCTTCTGGTCTTGGGCCTTTTGATCTTGCTGGGTCGATTGTTCTTCTTCATTTTCTTACCTTTTTATATTTTACCTCTCCCCCTGTTTCCCCTTCAGGGTGTCCTTCGATCCCGAAGATCTCAGGATCGAGGGAAATCCCTTCAGGGTGAATCCCTTCAGGGTGAATCCCTTCAGGGTGAATCCCTTCAGGGT
>CAYOFL010000055.1:0-20179 GCA_964403165.1 uncultured Ignavibacteria bacterium | reverse complement strand
CAAATGATTTTTGAGATTATTTGTTTTCAAGGGGACGGAAAAATTCTTATTTCTATCTTCGGCAAATATTTGAAATTGATAAATAAAATCGAACGCTCGGGAAAGTTCAGATTGCGACGCTTTCGCCCGCAGAGTGACTGGGGAAAACGTAACTGTAGCAGGATAAATCTATATTTCAATGGGATTTACCAGAAGGCAATGCGCTTAACCCAAGAAGGCTGGACAAAACGCTAAGAGTTTGTTCCTTGCTGCTAACCGCACGTTGCATAGCGTGCGTTAGCTTTTTGGGTTAGAATGCCCTGACGACTAAGTCGGTCCCGGGTGGCCCACAGCTCTGCTGTGGGATAGTAAGTGTCAGGAGCCCGAGGCTCCTGACCTACGACTAAGTCGGCCGTGTTTTTAATTTATTGTGAAGCCCTTTGGTAAGCATGTCAAAGGACTTTTTGTGTGGAGCAAAGATTTCTATGGTATAAGGTGCAGTTCAATAATAGAATTACTAAGAGGAGCAGGAAACAGTTTACATCTTGTTATTCGTATGAATGCTTCGCATTGATTTTTTCTCCCACACCTGCTTTTGGCTTGACTTGAAATTCGTATGAATGCATACGCATCCCCCTTTAGCAAAGGGGGATTTCCCAAGTTTCAAATCCCCCCTCCCCCCCTTTTCTAAAGGGGGGATGTAAACAATTATATGCTCCCCTTAATAACTTTCAGATTTAAGAATTTCAAGCCACACAATTGTTGACATTAATTTAAAAACACTCCATACTTCATGCGGCGATCATAACGCTGGCCACCGAGTGAGTGCAATGAAATCAAACAGTGGTCCTGATGATATTTTCTTGCACTATTTGACGATTTGATGTAAGTTAAAGCAAATTATTGTGGATTTGAAAGGAGCATATGATGAGGCCGGTGGTGAGATTCTTGAGCGATGAACTTATAGAAAGGATCATATCAGAAGCCAGGGAAGTTCTTTGTAAACTTGGCGTGGAAATTCACAACGAGAACATTCTTTCCATGCTGCAAGATCATGGGGCAAAAATCGAGATTGATAGATACCACGTCCTTTTTACGGACGGGATTATAGATAAGGCGCTAAAGACGGTTCCTCACTCCTTCAAACTCTATGATGTTTTGGGTAACCAAACCCATGATTTTTCAGGATATAATGTCTATTTCACACCCGGCTCCGCTGCATTGAATATTCTGGACTATGACACTCAAAAGATTTGCAAACCAAAAACATTGGATTACATCAGGTATGCTAAGGTCATAAGTCAACTCAATAACATCGCCTCTCAGAGCACAGCATTCATACCTGCTGACGTGCATGAAAAGATTTCGGATAGTTATCGGCTTTACCTTTCGCTCACTTTTTGTGAGAAGCCAATTGTGACCGGAGCGTTTACCATCGAGGCGTTCAACATTATGAAAGACCTCCAACTTGCCGTTCGTGGGACAAAAGAGGAACTTGCTGAAAAACCGCTTACTATATTCTCCTGCTGTCCGACTTCACCTTTAAAATGGAGTGATGTAACGTCTCAGAATCTGGTTGACTGCGCCCAATACTCAATACCGGTGGAATTTGTATCCATGCCACTGGCTGGATTTATGGCGCCGGTCACCCTGGTTGGGACATTGGTTCAGCATACTGCTGAGACCTTAAGCGGCGTGGTAATAAGCCAGCTCACCAACCCTGGCACACCCGTGCTTTACGGCGGTTCACCTGCAGTCTTCGATGTCCGATATGAGACCACGCCAATGGGTGCTATCGAGACACAGATGATAGACTGTGCATATAACGAGATTGGAAAATATCTGGGCATGCCCACCCAGGCTTATATATCACTTAGCGATTCCAAACAGTTGGATGCACAGTCCGGGCTGGAATCTTCAATGGGAGCAACCTTAGCCGCCCTCTCCGGCATAAACAACATATCAGGACCCGGAATGCTCGATTTTGAAAGCTGCCAGAGCTTAGAAAAACTTGTTTTGGATAATGAAATCTGCGGAATGACACTTCGTATGGTAAAAGGAATTAAGCCCAAAGAGGATTTTCCATCACTTCCCAGATTCGAAGAACTTTTGAAAGAAAAACACCTGCTTATATCGAAACATACCCTTCGTTATCTTAAGGAAGAGTTCTATTTTCCGGGACCGGTAATTGATCGGGTAAGCAGAACCAGATGGCAAGAGGAAGGTAGTGTAACGCTTTTAGAAAGGGCACACAAAGAGGTGGAAAAACTAATTAAAGATTACGTCCCGTCAAGACTCTTAGATAGTGTCAAGAAGGAGTTAATGAAACTGATGGAGGGGGAGGCCCGTCGTTATGGTATGGAGAGCCTGACCACTATGCCTCAAGTAGACAGCAAGCAGTAAAGAGTAGGCAGAAGGATAAGTTTGTAGGAGCACAAGGGCACCGGTCAATGTAAAAATTAAAAATTAAAATGCAAAATTACAGATCAAAATTTAAAAATCATTTTGAAAACATGGTGATTTCAAACAGGGCTTCACCAAATCATACCTCTGCTTGAAAAGAAAGGAAAGCTTCCTCTCCCCTGTGGGGAGATTCGTATGAATGTGCGTCCCGCATTTTGCGGGACGAGCTTCGCAGGGCTGGGGTGAGGGGGAAAAACTAATTCTCTTGAGAGTGAGATAAAGAGAAAGGAAGCGCACAAGAAAAAGAAAGACAGCCCCCTCACTTTAATCCTCTCCCCCAAGGGGAGAGGAAACAAAAAACAAGAGGGTATGAGAGAAATTATCGAAATTTCTGTCAATGATGTAAAACCAGATAGGGATGATGTCTTAAAAATGCAGGGCATCCCTCCCGGCAATAGCCTGTCGGAAAAGGTGGAGACACTTCTTAAGAGGGCAATGGATCTTTTTCTCGAATTTGCACAGCCGGTGGCTATCGTCTCAGACATATCCATTCCTGAATTTGCAGAAGTTTACTCTGGTGAAGGGTTAAATGAGAAGAAAACCCCTCTGGATGAAATATTCAAAAAAGCAGATAGTCTGGCTCTTTTTGCCCTTACCATTGGCGAAAAGGTAAGTCAAAAGATAGACGAGCTTTTTGCGGCAAATGAGTTTGCTCTGGGAAGTATGTTAGACTCGGTCGCTTCAGCCGGGACTGATAAGACAGCCGATAGTGTGGATGAGTATTTTTTGAACCAGCTCTCAGAAAAAGGAAGAATCACTCCATTCACGGGGATGTTAAGATATAGCCCGGGTTATTGCGGCTGGCACACAAGCGGGCAGAAAAAATTGTTTGGATTTCTCCATCCAGAAGATATTGGAATCACACTTCTGGATAGTTTTCTGATGAAACCTTTGAAATCAATATCGGGTGTAATGGTTGTGGGGAAAAAGGAGATTCATATCTTTGACGACTCGTATCCCTTCTGCAGTGAATGCAGGTCACACTCTTGCCGTGATAGGATAAGGGCGCTGTTTGGAGAATCGAGGACTAACAACAAGAAAGGTGTAATGTAATGGACAGATTAAAAGAGATTTCGGAACACCTACAGCAAGGTGAAGACGAAAAAGTATCTGCACTTACCAAGCGGGCGATAGAAGAGAAAATACCGCCAAAAGATATACTGAACAGGGGCCTTATCGGAGGCATGAATATAATAGGGGAGAAGTATAAGGCGCATGAAATTTTCCTTCCACAGGTTCTGCTTGCGGCAAAGGCAATGTATGTGGGAATGGATCTGCTGAAGCCGTTGTTTATCAAAGATGGGATGCCCACCATGGGGAAGGTGGTTATAGGTTCGGTTCAGGGTGATCTGCATGACATAGGGAAAAATCTTGTCGGCATTATGCTGAAAGGTGCAGGTTTTGAGGTTGTCGATCTGGGCAACAATGTTCCACCTGAGAAATTTGTGGAGACTGCAAGAAAAGAGGATGCTGCCGTTATAGGTATGTCTGCTCTTCTTACAACCACCATGCTGGTTATGCAAAGGACCGTTGATCTTTTAAAAGAAGAGGGGCTTGGTGGTAAAACAAAAATAATAATCGGGGGAGCACCTGTCTCAGAGGAATTTGCACAAAGAATCGGGGCGGATGCATACGGTTATGACAGTACTAATGCAGTGGAGTGTGTCAAGAGACTTGTAAAAAAAACTTAAGATAAGGTTCTTCTCAAAAGAGTTGCTAATGCTTAAGCTTATATTACTTGCACTAAAAAGAAAACCACAGGCTTTCTTTTACCTCTCCCCCTTTGTTCCCCTTCAGGGTGAATCCTTCAGGGTGAACCCCTCTCCATTTCATGGAGAGGGGGATAGGGGGTGAGGTCTTCAAAACGTCAACTGATTAAGTCCTTAAGAATCTTTTTCTTATCAAGAATTTTAGCCCCGCCAAAGGCGGGGAAAGAACTTAAGATGAAAAACTTGCTCAAGCGGTTAAAAGATGGTGAGATACTTGTGGCTGACGGTGCCATGGGGACGATGCTCTTCGATTATGGTCTTAAACCAGGCGAACCGCCGGAATCTTTTAACCTTACACGTCCGGAAGTCCTTGAAGAAATTGCCCATCTTTATATGGATGCCGGGGCAGAGATAATTCAGACCAATACCTTTGGAGCATCGCCTTTGAGGCTTTCATCTTATTCACTGGAGGATAAAACAGAAAAGATAAACAGAAATGCCGTCCTGGCTGTGAGAAAAGTTGTGAAAGATCGCGCCTACGTCTCCGCCTCCTGCGGTCCGAGCGGGAAGCTCTTAAAACCGTATGGGGAGGTTGAGCCTGAAGAAATATATAGTTCCTTTGAAAGACAGATGAGTATGCTCATCAGCGCTGGGGTGGACGCTATATGCATAGAGACGATGACCGATTTAAGGGAGGCACAACTTGCCATAAAAGCGGCAAAAGCCGTTTCACCCTCGACCCCTGTTATGGCAACCATGACATTTGATCCCACGCCCAAAGGTTTTTACACGGTGATGGGAACAAGCATACAAGATGCGGCGCAGGGACTGAAAGAGGCAGGAGCCGATATCATAGGTTCGAACTGCGGTAACGGCATTGAGAATATGATAAAAATTGCCAAAGAGTTCAAAAAATACAGCGATCTCCCAATTATCATCCAATCCAACGCAGGTCTTCCGGAAATGCAGGGTGATAAGCCCATCTATCCTGAGACCCCTGAGTTCATGGCAGAGAAAGCGAAAGAACTTGTCTCTGCAGGCGTCTCAATCATCGGGGGCTGCTGTGGAACAACGCCAGAGCATATTAGAGCTATAAGAAAGATGGTTAGCACCTAGAACTAGTAGCCCCCACAAGACAATTTCCCTTGATCTTCTCGAGTTTTTACGTATAATATCGCTAGGTTTGTACGAACTAAAGAAGAAGCACACAAGGCCGAAAAAGCCGTTGGACCGCATGAGCTGACAACGGGGCACCCGTTGCAGGATGTTCAGTGGAGGGGGCTCCGAAGCCAGAGATAATGTCAGAACACAGGCGGGCGAGATGATGGAACGGGAAGAGATCGCTGAGAAGGTCAGAATCATTCTGGAGGCTAACCCCGAATCGCTAACAGTTTTTTACCCTCACAAGAATGACAAACATCCAGCAGGGACGAGGAGCGGATTCAGCAACGAGTATGTAGAATTGCTGCTGCAGCTGGAGTCCAAAATACACACTGCCTCGTCTAAAACGTTTTTTTGGCGGTTGCTGGGTGTGAATTTCGCCTCGAGAGCGCCGATGATCACGGGACGATCCGCCTCGAAGATTCTGAAGGCCGCAGGCCAAGTCCGAAAGCATTGCGATTGTGCCTTCATGGCATATTTGAGAACTGGTCAGGTAAAGGAAGCGCTGGAGGGTTTCTCGGGGAGGCTCAAGGATTACAGTTGCGTGAGTGAAGTGAACAGTCAAATTGCCTTTTGTATACTCCAAGTACTGCTAATGGAGTCACATCTTTTCTCGGATAGCCACCTGAAAACAATTGAATCAGTAATGAACCGATACCAGAGTTGCATCACTGAGGCATCTTCTTGGCATGAGAAGAAAGCAAGAAGGATGCAAGTCCCGGCTGAGCAGGTTCCTGATGCTGTCTCCAAGTTGTTTGGCCTCACCGGCACCCCGAAAGGACAGATACCGACAGATTTACCCTCCACCGACCTGATATCTAGGTCAAAGGACGTGCTCGCCAAGCTCCGCGAGAGGCTGAGGCAGGTGAAGTTCCAAAGACTTAAGGAGGAACTCAAAGGGGTAAGCACAGAGATCAACCAAGACAAAAACCAGCTAATTAGTAAGTACCGAGACCTGAAATTTTCGAAGAATTTGATAGAAGGGTTTGAGAAGCTAGATACGGAGATTGAGCAGGTAGGCTCCAAATTCAGTTATTCGAAAAGCATTGGATTTGTGCGAAATTTATATGAGGAATCACTACGTGAATTCGCAAGTAGAATTCATGATACGACAGGGGAAGCTATACCAAACTGGAAAGGGAAAGGAAGTATGGGGGCAGCAATAGATTATTTTAACTCCAAGAAAATCAAACTCATTTCTGATAATGAGCGAAATTTCCTGACGGGTTTCTCAAACCTTCTCTCGGATACGGGATCTCACAGTTTGACTTCCGAAAGATATGAGGTAAGAATAGCTAGAAATGTTCTAGTGGAAATTTGCTCTTATTTGGTCGACAAGATTAACAAGTTTCTCTCAGTTCTGTAGGTCAAGCATGTCCTTCACGATCAATCTGTTCAGGATGAATCCGTAGGACTGCTTGACAAAAAGAATTGTCAACCACCCTTCGGATAGAATCCTGAGGACATGCCCTTCAGGCTATGCCTTCAGGACAAGCACTTCGGGATGGTTGACCTACAAAACATCATTCCTTTCATCTCCTTGATCAAAACACTTTCCTCATTTAATTTTATATATGATCCCCCATGCTTTGGAATCATACTCTTTTGTGGTATCGGTAACCGACTCATTGCTGACCACGTCCACGATGGCATTATAGTAGCTTTTTGCCGGGTCAGGATTGGGGATAGTGGTCCAGCTTGCAGAAAAGAACCCGTCTCCCGTGCTGAGGAAGGGAATCTTCTGATGTACTTCTCCCTCGTTCACGTGAAGAAAGAAAAAGTCGGAGGTGTCGCTTGCATCGATGGTGAAAGTTACCTGTTTCTCCTTGCCGAATGTCAAGATGCTGTCCTTTTTCACCAGGTTCATCTGAGTAGACTCGTAGACATAGACGTCCACTCCGTCCGACTCTATGTGCAGTTCATCAAGATATCTTGTCGTTCCCACCGACTTAATCACCGTCCCGCTGAACCGCCATAACACCCACCCCCGATGCGCGCTGGTATACATCCTTCTCTCGAAATAGGCATTGGTGAGAGCTACGGAGTAAATTGACTTTTTATGTGGTTTTCCATTTAAACGGTAATGGAACGTCCCCCTGAGGCTGTCGCTCCAAGTTAAATCAATGCGATCATAAAAATGCAGTGTGTCGTCTGCTTCAGTAAGCCATCCCTCTTCTATATCCGCATTGCTCTCCGTTATCTCCCGATAGAAAAGAGTATCCGGCTGGGTATCAAAAAAACCTAAAGCAAATACATGGGGATTTTCGGATATGATTGCCTTAACTGCATCCCAGTCGGTTTCACCTGGGGTGACGGTTCTCTTCTCACAACTTACTTGAAACAAGAAAAAAGCAAGTGTGGAAAGCACCAAAAGAAAAAGAGCTTTTTTCATCTTTTCTTACCTCTAAAAATATTTGACTGCCGACCCCTTTTACCTCTTTTCTCCAGCAATCTGGAGAGCTCGTCTCTGATTTGAGCCGCTTTCTCGAACTCCAGATTGGATGCCGCTTTCTTCATTGCCTTCTGAAGCTCCCTGATCTTATCCTCCAGCGAAAGCTTTTCTAAAAAGCCAAGTTTTTCTCCTCCCATAGATTCTGCAGACTTTTCCGGGCTGGCGGTTCGGGAATCAGCAAATACGGTGGTTTTGAGAATATCCTCTCGGGATTTATATATGCCTTCCGGAGTAATGCCATGTTTTTTGTTATATTCCTCCTGGAGTTTCCTTCTCCTGTTTGTTTCGTCTAAAGCTTTTCGCATGGAGTCGGTGATCTCATCTGCATACATGATCACCTCGCCAGCTTTATTTCGCGCGGCTCTGCCTGCTATTTGAATCAGAGCGGTTTCGGATCGTAAGAAACCCTCTCTGTCCGCATCCAGAATCGCTACCAGCGAGACCTCCGGTAAATCCAGCCCCTCTCTGAGCAGATTGATCCCTACCAGAACGTCAAACTCGGCTAATCGTAGATCTCTTAAAATCTCCACCCGGTCTATGGCATCAATCTCTGAGTGAAGATAACGCACCTTCACATCCATCTGGGCAAGATAGTCTGCCAGATCCTCCGCCATTCTTTTGGTCAGGGTAGTGACTAAAACCCTTTCCTTGCTCTGGGCTCTTATTCTGATCTCCTCTAAGAGATCATCCACCTGGTTGGAGGAAGGCTTGAGGGTGATTTTTGGATCCACCAAACCGGTCGGTCGAATCACCTGCTCCACTATTACTCCCTTACATCTTTTCAGTTCAAACTCAGCCGGCGTGGCGGATACAAAGATTGCCTGATGGATCACAGACTCAAACTCCTCGAAGAACAAAGGTCGATTATCTAAAGCGGAAGGGAGCCTGAAGCCGTATTCCACCAGCACCTCTTTTCTGGACCTGTCCCCGGCATACATGCCTCTGATCTGAGGAACGGTCTGATGGGACTCATCAATTATTATCAGAAAATCTTTCGGAAAGAAATCCAAAAGAACATAAGGGCGCTCACCTGGCTTCCTTCCTGAAAGATGGCGGGAGTAGTTTTCAATCCCGGTGCAGTATCCGATCTCCCGCATCATCTCGATGTCAAAGCGGGTGCGCGATTCCAGTCTCTGCGCCTCCAGAAGCTTGTCCTTAGATCTAAAATACGCTAATCTCTCCTCCAACTCCCGCTCTATGTTTTTTATGGCTTTCTCCAACTGAGGATAGGTGGTGACAAAGTGTTTGGCTGGATAGATGGCAACCTTCTTCTTTTCCTCTAAGATTTCACCTTTAAGCGTATCAATCACCGATATTTTCTCTATGGTATCACCAAAAAGCTCTATCCGGATGGCGGTCTCCTCGTAGGCGGGGTGAATCTCTATGGTGTCGCCCCTTACCCGAAAAGTCCCCCGGGCAAACTCGATGTCGTTACGAGAATAATGAATGTCTATCAGGTCTTTTAAAAATTTATCTCTTTCCTTATCCTGCCCCACCTCCAAAAACAGCAAGAGCTCCTTCCAATCCTGGGGTGACCCGATCCCGTAGATGCAGGAGACACTTGCCACGATCACCACATCATCCCTTTCCATAAGTGAACTGGTGGCTCTCAAGCGTAACCTGTCGATGTCATCGTTGATGGAAGTGTCCTTCTCTATGTACGTGTCGGATGCAGGAACGTATGCTTCTGGCTGATAGTAGTCGTAGTAGCTTATAAAAAACTCCACCGCATTATGAGGGAAGAAGCCTTTAAGCTCGCCATAAAGTTGAGCGGCTAAGGTCTTGTTATGGGAGATGACGATGGTAGGTTTGCCCGCATTGGCAATCAGATTTGCCATGGTGAAGGTCTTGCCCGAGCCGGTGACCCCTAAAAGGGTCTGGTATTTTTTACCCTGCTTCATTCCCTGGGTCAGCTCTGCTATTGCCTTGGGCTGATCGCCTTTGGGACTATAATCGGAAACTAATTTGAACTCAGTCATTTTTTTAAAGTCCACGGTCCGCCGACCGCAGCCAGTTTTTTTGAATTATTTTCACTAATTATATTACGTGAAGAAACCACCAAGTCAAGGCAAAGAATGAAACCCTTTTCAAATTTATTCGAAAAGGGCTTCCTAAAACGGGTTATGATTACGCCTGGGCATTCTGCACCCCCCAAGGGACTCAAATTTTGTCTATTTGAGTTTAATTTATTCTGTTTATTGCAATTGAATCTGCGACGGTAAACTTTTTTAGTTCTTTTCGTTTAATTCAGATGACACCCCACCTAAGGTGAATTCAAATCTAATTAAAGGCAGGTTTTAGGCGTTTTGCCGTCGTCTCAAGAGACAACTATTAACGAGTGCTTTTTGGAAAAGCAAAGTTTTAGGCCTTCCCCTGCTTTTCCATTATTCACAAGGATTGCATGGCTCGGGTCCATTTTTATACAGATAGTTAATAAGATAGACCACGTCTCCAATGTCTATGGTAAAGTTGTAGTCGCACGTGACGTCACCCAGAATCCACAAAGGTAAAGGTTCTGGTCCACTTCTGTAAAGGTAATTTATGAGGTAGACCACGTCACCTAGGTCGATCACGCCGTCATTATTTACATCGCCGAAATTGCAGCCCTCCGGCCCACACACGATGACCATACCATCCGAATAGTTGTGCGGGATGGGGTCCAGAAGCGTGTCCTGAAAAGTGGCGTAGGTAAAACGCAAAAGTGTGATTCCGGGGTGGTCACCGGCCACAAACTGCATGGTGGCTAACACTCCTGGTCCATTGGCAAAACCATTGGCCGGTTCGTAGATACAGTTGAATATGTCGTAGATGCCGCTGGTATCTTTCCAGAAAAAAAATGTTTCCCCGGCGTCCTGCAGAAGAGAACCTTCTACTACTGTATCCATCTGGATTATATCTCTGAAGAAATCGACCTTCACTCTGAAACAATGAATGCCGCAAAGGTTAGAGTCCACAGCGATATCTACCAGGAAGGTATCGGAAATCGACGCGCAGGAGATCCGAGATTCAAAGGAGACGGTGCCTACCTGGGCGAACGAGTGAACATGAAAAGCTAAGACCAAAAGGCTGATGCTTAAAAGCGCTACTTTCAAACTGTTTTTAATGTGCCGCATTCTTCATCTCCTCTGATTTTTTGTTAAGTTGTTGTAAATATCTTGTGTTAAAAATCATGGGGCGTTGGGACCTCTCCCAACGCCCCCGCCGATCCACCAAGAATTTTATTTTAGCATAATCATCTTCTTGGTGGCAGTGAAATCAACTGTTACCATGCGATAGAAGTAAACTCCGCTGGCTACCTCCTCACCATTTTGGTTCCTCCCATCCCAGATCACAGTTTGATAGCCGGCTTCCTTGTACTCATTCACTAAGGTGCGAACCAACTCTCCCTTGATGTTGTATATCTTAAGACAAACATGATCGGCTTGAGGAAGCTGGAAGGCTATCTGAGTCTGGAGATTGAAGACGTTGGGATAGTTCTGATGAAGCCCATAGGCTGAGGGGAGCTCAGAAACAGTTTGCGCATCTGCAACTTCTCCATCTGCCAAGAGCTTATGGTTTTTATTATCCCTTAAGTCAACCAGGCTGAAGGCTAAAGACGGATTGCCGGACTGCAGGAGCCTGAAGGTGATGGTGGCAATCTCTCCGGATCCACCTATAGTGACTTCACCACCCAACAGAGCCAGGCTGACATCTATATTATTATCGATATCCCTGCCATCAAAGAAGACCGGCCAGGTGGTACCTTGAAGCAGTCTGCTCTTTTCTACCCGCACAAACTCAAGCTGGGATGGATCGTAAGGAATAACAAAATGGATGCTTTTTACCACGCCCGTATTGTTTCTCAAAAGCACCTTCACCTTAAACTCCTCATCCATCTGCAGATAATCAACCATGGGCATTACTAAGTGAAGCCCCAACCGTCCTTTTATCTCCTGTTCAGCAAATATGGGAGCGATTTTCATGTTAGGATTGACCGCATCGAAATTGATGGCAAAGATGGATAGATCATAGAAGTTGACCCAGTTGTCCGTCATCGGTATACCTTTGGGACTGCCGTTGTAAGTGGGACCGATGTCAAACTGATTCTGATAGCCGGGTTCACCGTGATACTTCCCGAAGGTCATGGAAAAGATGGTCAGATCCTCGTAGTAAATGTAACCATCCCAGTCGCCTAAACCACCTGGTCCAGCAACGTCTCCCAACCAGTAGTTGGTAGCCGTATCTTGTGCTGAGGCCGATGCCGTGGAGAAATTGCCCGCCTTGTCATAGGAGAACGCTCCATAGAAATATGCGTTCCGTGGAAATTCCGTGGTGTTATTGCTGTCCTTGTAGCTCTCCGCAAAGGTGGTGCAAACCAAGGTGCCCTGAGTATGGTCACCCGGGAAGCCAAGTGGAGTTGGGAACTCATCATCGTATTCTGGATATGCTCCCACTGCCCAAGGATTACATCGGATCATAACCTTATGGAATGATGGGTCCCCGGTCGGATTGGTCCAGCTTAACTTGCACTTCTCATGCCCCGGTCGGGCAACGAAGTTGGTGGGGGGATCAGGAGGGGTGATGTCATAATAGAAGCTCCACCAGTAGGTACAGCTATCGAAATTTGTGTTACCCTCATCATCCGTAACCTTAAAGTAAATGTTGTGGTGACCTTCGGTTACGCTCGGCACGGGCCAAGTGATAGTAGTGTCATTAGAACCCGAGTCATAGGACCATAACTCGATCCAGGTTCCATGGCAATCGTCCATCTGATAATACCCCCTGTCCAAATTGACGTTATCAGTGAAATGAATCTCGAGGTCGGGGAAGTAGTTGAAGTATAGCCCTGAATCCGGACTCAAAACCTCCGCCTGTGGACTGGTGCAGTCGATCTTGATGTAAGCATCGGAGGTGGTATGAGGGATGTTCTGGTTGTAAGAATTCCTTATATCTGAACCCTCGAATAAAACGCCGGTCGAATCCGGGACGGTCTGGTTGTCTGAAGTTAGAATTATCCCGAATATCGTGCCTGGACCATCAAAGTTGCCCGACAGAATCCCCACATTGATTACAATCCGGTCCGAAGTGATGTAGTGGGTCGAGAAACTGCTTGCAGGCAGATCAGGACCATCTATCACCGTGTCGGCTGTAATGTAGCTGTTATCGTAGGAGAGACTGCAGAAGACTGCCTCCATGCCCAGCACACGTTCATCCAGATTAATCCACAAGGTATCGGTGTCACCGCATCTCGCCATCTGAGAACTGGGGAACAGCGAAACCTCAGGAATCTGATAATTGTCGAAGTTTACCTCTCCTAAACTGGCGTCATCAAACTTGTGCCAGATAACATCTTCTGGCGTAGTGGTCGCCCAGTAGTTATATTGTGCGTCGATGTCGTCATCGCAGTTGTCCATATACCAGGCGTAGGTCCCGTAGCCATAAAAGTAGTTGGTGCCCACACTGCCGTTGGCGTTTACGTCCATGAGCTGACTTGCATCCCCTGTACGCTCGTGACAAACTACATCATAGTCGTATCCAGCTACAATGTTTCCGGTGATGGTTGCATGCACTGGTCCGTCCCCATAGTCGGATTCGGTGGATAGATAGATTCCACTCTCGCCACTCTTATCATTTAACAGCCTATGTGCCATCTTGCCACTATATTCCTCGCCCATCCACGGGATGCGATAGTGTTTTTGGTCTTCTGAGCCCTTGGTGGAAGTGTAGTAGAAATGATTGTCAGTTGCGGTCACGGTGTTTGTACCGGTATTCCACACAAGCAGAGCATCGTAGTCGCACAGCACGCTGTTATTGCTGATGGTTACAGCTGCCCCAGGATGGACCACCTGAATGCCGCCATATATCGAACTGCCATCTATATCGTTGTGATTAAACGTGGTGGGGTTGTTGTTTCCATTGACCAACATTCCTAACTCGCAGTTAGTCAAATGGTTGTATTTGGCTTCTCCAGAAGAACTGGAGTGGTAGATGATGCCACAGTCTACAATGTTGGTCAGGACATTGGATTTGCTTGAGGTTCCCACGTCACCGGATGAGCCCCATAGATAGATGCCGCCACCCACATTGAACGAATATCCACAGTCATCCAATGTGTTACCATGGAAGTTAAGGTTGGTAGATAAGACGCTTACAATCCCGGAGACACACCTTATCACCTCGCAGCCCTCTACCCTCAAGTTGTCCACTGACGACCCGTAGATTCCCCTCTTGGCCATGTTGGTCCTTTGTTCCGGGTCACCTGCAATCATAGTCCCATCCACTTTGAGATCTTTGACGGTAACACTATCGGCGGTCACGTTTATCACGGTGACACCTGAATTGGTGGGTGGAGGAACAAATGCCTGATCAGTTCCTGGCTTAACCAGAGTGAGGCCCTTGGCGGTACCTTCGCCAATTAGAGTTAAAGACCTATCTATGGTGATGTCCTCCACATAAGTTCCTGCTTGGGCTCTAAGGGTATCGCCCGCGCTGGCAGCATCGACTCCTTCCTGAATGGTGGAATTATTAGAGGTGTTGACGTACCAGGTCCACGGAGTTGTGTGTGGGTTCCCCACGTAGTCTGCACCCCACCAGGGGGAGTAGTCTACGTAGTCGGTGACCGCGTCCCCTGTACCTGGGGCCATAGAGCCGGCACCAGAATAGATACCCGTGCCCTCACTTGTCGCGATAGCTTCGTCAGCTGGATAAGCATCAGCGGGATTTAGGTTAGTTAGACTCTCTTCCTCCTTGGTTGAACTTAATCCCAGCTTGGCGGTACTGGGCCCGGAAGCATCACCCCACCAGTTGCCGCTGGCATCAATTGTCACCGTTCCATCATTATTCCACACACCGTGGCTGTTTGTGCCGTCAAAGCTGTTGTAGTTAATGGCTAATGGCGTAACGGTTGTGCCGCTGTAGATCCCCTGATCGTTACCAGAGAACTCGCAACCTGTTACGCTTCCCCCGGTAGATCCAGAGTAATCGTGGTATGAGAAGAAGGCAACTCCGAGTCCATCCGTACCGGCGTTCATACGGAAACCATCAAAGGTACAGTTCTGGACATCTGCCTTTCCTCCCCGTTGTGCTAGTACACCAGATACTTGGCCATCAACTGATACAGGATTTACGGGGCCAGTAAAATCACAGTCTTTGATGGTAACATCCTGGGAGGTTATGTACAATGTCCCGTTATTCTCCGCACTTATCACTACTCCATCTGTGTTGGTGAATGTACAACTGTCAACAAGCGCGGTCCCGGTAGTTGTTATCCAAACACCCGTGGTGCGTCTGACATATACATCGCCAGTGTTGTAGAAATCGCAGTTGCTGACAGTGGCATCATCAGCAGGAGCATAGTACTCAGGGTAATCGTGGTAAGCATATCCTGCCATTACTGCGATCGCCTCCCAGGCTGCACCTGTGGCTCTTATCTCTTTGAAGGTGCTGTTGGTAATCTCCAGGTCGAGACCACCGCAGCCCACTATGCCGTTCTGAAGGGCATCACATGGACCTGTATCGCCGTTGCCAGTGAACGTGGAGCTATCTGCTATCAGGGTTAGTCCACTTCCATAAGCTTGAATTGCATTCCTTCCCCAGGTATTAAATTCACAGTCATCCACGTCAAGCGTGTAACTCCCAGCATCTACGTAGATGCTTATCCCGGCACCCGCACAGTCTTCTGGATTGATTTTTGTGTTGTTGATTTCGCACCCACGGAACGACCCACCAGCATTGTAGAAGGCCACTCCAGCCGCAAGTTGTGTACTACTGTATGGAGGAAGATTATTCTGTCCGTCTATGATTATATTTGTGAAGTTCACAGTGGCCCCATTGTGGATGCCTACTACATAATCCATCTCTGTAAGGACATAGGTTCCCGGGGCACGGGCAGGGTGATGACTTTTAAGGTCTGAGTCCCATGAACCTCGCATACCGGTGATGGTAACGATCCCGGTTCCAATAATGTCAAGGCTCTTATTTATCTTAAGCCCGCTCTCATTATACGTCCCCGCCGCCACATTGATATTATCCCCGGAGTTTGCTTGATCAATGGCGTTCTGGATATAGCAGTAGTGGTTGTTGCCCAGGTCCCAATCCATCTTAAGGTAAGCGATCTCGGCGTCACTAAATGTCGGGCTCGCGGTTTCCGTGGTGAAGAAAACGTAAGCATTCGTTCCGTCATGGTACCCCACCGGCCAATAGTCCCACCAGTAGGTGGTGTCATACCCACCATAACTTACCCGCTTGGCAGTCGCCCAACTATCGCCGTTATACTTCGTTTGAATCAAATACTGTTGGTCATTGGCTGAAACATATGGTGCAGAGACCACATAGAGATCTGTGCCGTCGTTGAAGATGCAAGGATCATAAAGACCGGCTCCCGTGATGGCCGTCGAGTGGTGGCTCCACGAGATCGTCGTCTTATCTGAAGAATAAACCTTAATGTCACCTGTGCCATCCTCGATGCTAACCACGTATAGCGTGTCATCCATCACAGTGATCTTGGGCATGTTGTCATTAGAGAGGTCCATCTTGGCGCTTATCGGGTTACCTGGGACGAAGGTGTAAAAGTCCGCTGTTCCATCCGAGCATTCCCATACGATGTAGATGGTGCTTCCGTCCGAAACCGCATTAACATACCCACCGCGGTTGGGCACACCCGTATCTTGGATCAGAATAGTTGGACCGGCCCAACCTCCGCCGCTATACTTATAGTAATACATGCCTTGATTGGTGCCCGATTGCCCGCTGCTCACGATAGCGTAAATGTCGCTCCCAACCGTGACGGCGGTAACCACTCGTTGGTCAAAGTTGATGGGACGTAAGGACTCGGATAGCTCTAACTTCGTCTCGCTGACATCGGAGAGACCCTCGATTGTACTCGCGGCCTTATAGTAGACCACATAAGTGTCCGTGTCAGGATCATACCCATCCTTACCGCGGACGCCACCACTATCGGCTTTGGTGTAGAAAAGCCAATAATTCCCCTCGTAGTTGATAATGGATGGATTACGATCATATCTCCCGTTGTCCGTGAGATGGGTCGGTTGGCTCACCTCAATGGTGGCTGCCCGTGTATTTGCAGAAACCATAAATAGAATGGCCCCCAACAGGCAAATTGTCACTTTAATAATCCCCTTTAAGTTCATGATTTTTCTCCTTCGATGAAAAAAGTTTACTCCCCAGTTTTCAAAACTACAACTACTTAAGCAACTTAATATCATACATCACCTCCTTCTACCTCTCTTGAATTCCATAAAAGCCAAAAACTAAAATATTGTTTGGTAAATAGATTATGGTTACTTCCTTTTTGCTGAAGGATAGAGCACTATTCGACCAACCTAAGGGGATGAGTTAGACCATCTCCTTAGTGCAATTAGTCAAAGCTTTATGAACTTTTAGCGTTGGCGGAAATCATCGCTTTTTGTAGGTTTCTCACTTCTTTTAAATTTCCTAAACACGACTCTCACCAGGACCGTTCAGACTATCTTCTGTAAGCAGTGGTAGGTCTCACTTCCACGCAGTTACCGGCAGAGTTAGGATTGGAAGCGCACCCGCAGACCGGAGGTGGTCCGCCCTTAAAGAGGTAGTTGATCAAATAGACTACATCTCCTATATCCACAATGCAATCGCCATTCACATCTCCAGCATCCAGGGGACAAGGCTCAGGACCACCCTTAAACAGGTAATTGATTAAGTAAACCACATCCCCGATGTTTATCACGCAACTGCCATTTACATCTCCAGGGCGGTGAAGAGCCACAAAAGTCGTTCCGGGTTCAAAGCCGGGAATGAATTCAGTGCCGTAATTATGGACAAACAAAAGATGTTGATTCTCTGGCTGGAATGTGGTGGTGTCAAAAGCGATGAAACAGGTGTCGTTTACGTGTTCTGTATCACAGTCGGTGGAGAAATGAATGTGAGCGATGGAACCTTCCCCTGAAGGTAGGGGAGGAGTTCCGCCACCCGCATCTGCTATTAAGCTCAAAGCCACAGTATCTGCCTTGATAGAAACGTTTTTAATTTCCCAATTTTCTATTCGTGTGCCGCTAAAGCTGACCGAATCCACGGTTAGACTCAGGCAGTCAGTTACATAATGAAGTGGGATGGTCATGGCAGCGACTGGATAAAAGTTGGTCACCCGGATGCTTGTTCTTGCATCGGCGGTTAAGCAGGTGGTGTCCGAGGAAATTCTCACGCTGTCTCTGGGACATTCACTCGAGCTAACATATCCCGTGGCACGAATGATACCATCCCCGGGAAGAGATTCCACCCCCCAGTAATCAACCCAACCATGATAGCCAAGTGTATCCAGAAACCAATTATCACAGGTGTCCGGAGCGTTAGGAATCTCTGTGTCCATAACTAAGCTGGGAAGTGTGGAGGTATTCTTTCGGCTTTGGTACATCACCTCCACAAAAAAAGGGCGCATAACGCAATATGGTTGAGCAAGGCTTAAATTCATCATTACCGGATAGGCAGAATCACTGGGTATGCTGAAGATCTCCGAGCACAAAACAGAATCAGGACCATTGCATTTGTCTCCTCCAGAGATAGCCCTTACATTGACCTGAATGTCGACTGGCCAAAGGTAATCTTCGCCTAAAGGTTCATAAAGATAGAAATGCACGTCTGTGATCTGAAACGGATAGGGGTAATCAACTCCACATTGGGCCGGATCCATGTATACGGCAATCCCCATTCCAGAATCAAAACTGGTAGAGTAAAAGAGTGGGACTCCATCATCGTTTGAGATTTCACAAAACTCCGCCATGGTAGGTAAGGGAATTAAAGCAGAGACTCTTTCTTCCTGTGGAATTCGAACAAGCCCGCTTTTTCCATAGGCGGTATGAATTAGATTCAGTCCCCAAAAAGCGCAAGAAACTATGATTATTTCAACGGTAAATCTTAACCTCCTATTCATCTGCAGCCTCTCCTTAAAGTCAAAAGGGCAAAACCACTAAAAATGCTCCTTTATTTCTTAACAATTATCCAACGTACAGTGTTTTTTGCAAACGCTCTTCCTTCCCTGCTATGTCCGTCAGCAGGCAGTAAAGTATGGTTTTGTTAGTCAGCATCCGCCTGTAACTGGACGGTGTGAAACTTTCCTGATATAGAGGCTTTAGTTATGCACTCTCCTTTACTTGATTTTTCACCTCAGCTACTTGGTTACAATCCTCCTCCGGTGATTTCGAATTCTGCTAAGTGGCAGTTTTTGGAGAAACCCTTTGCTGCCATCTCAAAAGACATAATGGACGGATGTTTTTTGGAAAAGCAGTGTTTTTGGAGATTTGTTCCTTATATTCCTGCTTTTCCACAGGGATTACATGGCTCGGGTCCATTTTTATACAGATAGTTAATAAGATAGACCACATCCCCAATGTCTACTACAAGGTCGCAGTTAACGTCGCCCACAATCCACAAGGGTAAAGGTTCTGGTCCACTTTTGTAAAGGTAGTTTATGAGGTAGACCACGTCACCTATGTCGATCACACCATCATCATTGGCATCTCCAAAACGATAGTCCTCCGGTCCACAGATGACCATACCATTAGAATAGTTTACCGTCATCGAGTCCAAAACTGTATCCTGAAAAATAACGTAAGTAAAATGCAAAGGGGTGATTCCAGGGTTAGCTTTTGCCACAAATTCCATGGTAGCTAACACTCCCGGGCCATCGGCAAATCCATTTGACGGAGAAAAAATGCAGTTGAATATATCATAGATGCCGCTGGTATCTTTCCAGAAAAAAAATGTGTCTCCGGCATCCTTCAATAGAGGACCCTCCGAGATGTCGAACAGCTCGATTAAGTCCCTGTCGAAACCAACCTTTACCCAAAAACAATGAATGCCCAGCAGGTTCTCATCCACAGCGATATCCACCTGGAAGGTGTCTGACATTGAGACGCAGGTAACCGGTGGTTCAAAGTAGACCGTGCCCACCTGTGCGAATGACTGAATATGGAAAACTAAGACCAAGAAGCTGATGATTAAAAGCGTTAGTTCCAACCTATTTTTAATTTGTCGCATTCTCTATCTCCCACGATTTTTAGTTAACCTGCTGCGGATTCCTGTGTTTTGGGAGAAGGGGCGTTGGGTCCCCCCAACGCCCCAGCCGATCCACCAAGAATTTTATTTTAGCATAATCATCTTCTTGGTGGCAGTAAAATCATCTGTCACCATGCGATAGAAATAAACTCCGCTGGCAACCTCCTCACCATTTTGGTTCCTCCCATCCCAGATAACACTGTGATAGCCAGCCTCCTTGGCCTCATTCACCAAGGTGCGCACCAGCTCTCCTCTGATGTTGTATATCTTGAGTGAAACATGACCAGCCTGAGGAAGCTGGAAGGATATCTGAGTCTGGGGATTGAAGGTATTGGGATAGTTCTGGCTGAGTCCATAGACTGAGGGAAGTTCCCGAGGTGTATCAAAT
>CAYOFL010000054.1:0-20665 GCA_964403165.1 uncultured Ignavibacteria bacterium | reverse complement strand
CTCCAGATCAAATGATCTATGATTGAACAGAAAGGAGACGAAGTTTTTGCCTTTTGTGTGCACCGAATCTGCCTGAACCGGCTTGCCATCCAAATTGACCTGCACCTCCCCATCCTGTTCGCTTAAGTCTACCTGATAGCTTTTACCTTCTATTTGAACCACATATTTCATTTTTCAACCCGTATCTCCGCCGGGCTAAATGCCCGGCTCTATGAGCTATGACTGAGGGCTTTCCAACCCCCATAGGGGCGGGAATTTTCGTATGAATGCATACGCACATCCCGCCCGGACATGAATGCTACTTTCCGAGTTGCCTTAATCCCATTTTTCGGCCCTCAATCTTCCAGTGGCTCTCTTTGGAATTGGTCTTTGACAAAACCGGCTTGGTTTTTTTCTTCTCCTGATAATCCAAAAGAGCAGAGAAGACCGCTACAGCCTTGTGAAGCTCGTCTTTGTCTTCAACTTCAGAAAGCTTCTCCTTTTCAAATTCCTCTTCAATAAAATGTGTATGAATCTCCCCTTTTTGAAACTTCTGGTTCTCCATCACCTTAAGATGAAAAGGGATGGTTGTTGCTACGCCTGAGATGTTATATTCGGATAAGGCTCTTTTCATTCTTTGGATAGCTTCATCCCGATCCTCTCCCCAGGCAAGTAGCTTGGAAATCAAGGGATCATAGAAGAGTGAAACCTCAGCGCCCTCGTATAGCCCCGAATCCACCCTTATGCCGGGTCCGGCTGGCTCCCAGTAGGAATGCACCACTCCAGTGGAAGGAAGGAAGTTGTTTTCCGGATCTTCAGCATAGATTCTGCATTCGATGGCAGAGCCTTTCCATCTTATATCCTCCTGGCGATAACTTAATTTCATTCCGCTGGCTATTCTTAACTGCTCTTTGGCCAGGTCGATTCCGGTGACCATCTCGGTGACCGGATGTTCCACCTGAAGCCGGGTGTTGGATTCCAGAAAGTAGAAATTTCTATCAGGGTCTACCAGAAATTCTATGGTTCCCGCATTGACATATCCGGCGGCTTTGGTGGCGGTTACGGCTGCCTCTCCCATGGACTTTCTCATCTTCTCATCTACTACCGGAGAGGGGGATTCCTCTATAACCTTCTGATGCCTCCTCTGGATGGAGCATTCCCTTTCTCCAAGATGAATCACGTTACCGAATTTGTCCGCCAGTATCTGAATCTCCACATGCCTGGGTCTTTCCAGATATTTTTCAATATATATTCTGGGGTCGGCGAAGGCGGATTTCGCCTCAGAACTGGCGGCTCGCAAGGCGCTTTTGAGTTCGCTTTTTTCTCTTACTATCCTCATCCCTTTGCCGCCACCTCCACCCACCGCCTTGATCAGGATGGGAAAGCCTACTGATTCTGCGATCGAGGATCCCTGTTCTTCTGAATCTATCTCCACCTCGGTTCCGGGCACGATGGGAATGCCGGAGTTCTTCATGGTCTTTCGCGCCGCCACCTTGTCACCCAGAAGCTTTACCGCCTCAGCCGGTGGTCCGATAAAGACCAATCCTTCCGATTCGACCCGCTTTACAAAATCATAGTTTTCAGCAAAGAAACCGTATCCCGGATGAATAGCCTCTGCCCCGGATTTTTTCGCCACCTCGATGATCTTTTCCATGTTCAGATAGCTCTTTGCAGCTTGGGCTGGACCAACAAGGTAAGCTTCATCCGCCAGACGAACGTGCAAAGCCTTGCGGTCGATGTCCGAGAAGATGGCTACGGTTTTGATCCCCATCTCGTTGCAAGCCCGGATGATCCTGACCGCTATCTCGCCTCTATTGGCTATGAGAACCTTCTTAAACATTTTCTTCTCTCTGTAGTTGCCCAATTTATACCGCTTTTATCCCGCCGGAGGCGGGGCAAAGGCGGTGATTGGGCGACTTTTCAACTCGATCGCCCCGCCGTTGGCGGAGGATTTTCAATAAATCGAGCAACAACAAATATAAATATTACAACGGTATGTTGCCGTGTTTCTTTGGCGGCAACGACTCTCTTTTATTTTCAAGCATGGATAATGCCCGGATCAAACGAGGTCGAGTGGTTTTTGGTTCGATCACGTCATCGATGTAACCTTTCTCTGCAGCGATATATGGATTGGCAAATTTCTCTCTAAACTCCTCCACCTTTTTGTCTACGGCCTTTTCCGGATCTTTTGCTGCGGTTATCTCCTTTTTAAAGATAATCTCCACCGCTCCCTTGGGTCCCATCACTGCTATCTCTGCGGTGGGCCAGGCATAGTTGACGTCGCCTCTGACGTGCTTGCTGGACATAACGTCGTATGCGCCGCCGTAAGCTTTGCGGGTGATCACGGTCAACTTGGGCACTGTGGCTTCACAGTAAGCATATAAAAGCTTTGCCCCATGTTTAATGATTCCCCCAAATTCCTGGGCCGTTCCCGGTAAAAATCCCGGAACGTCCTCAAAAGTGATCAGGGGGATATTAAAGGCGTCACAAAATCGGACAAATCTTGCTCCCTTCAGACTGGAGTCTATGTGTAGCACTCCGGCTAATACTGCGGGTTGATTACCCACAATCCCTACCGATTTTCCTCCCAGTCTGGCAAAGCCCACCACCAGATTGGGAGCGTAATGCTCGTGCACCTCCAGAAATTCACCATGATCCACTACCCTTTTGATTACATCTTTAATGTCATACGGTTTGTTGGGATTTTCCGGAATCAAGGCATTCAATTCCTCATCCGCGCGATCAATCGGATCGGTGCATTCCACCTCCGGTGGGTCCTCCATGTTATTCTGAGGGATATAGCCATAGAGCTTTCTCACTAAAGAGAGAGTTTCCACCTCATTTTCACCGATGAACTGTGCCACCCCAGACTTGGTGCTATGCACCTCTGCACCTCCTAAATCCTCATAGGTTACGTCCTCATGGGTGACGGTTTTGACCACGTTGGGACCGGTGACGAACATATAGGAGGTGTGCTTCACCATGAAGATGAAGTCGGTGATGGCAGGCGAATAGACCGCGCCTCCGGCACAGGGACCCAAAACCACGGAGATTTGAGGGATAACCCCTGAAACCAGGGTATTGCGCAGGAAAATATCCGCATATCCCCCCAGACTCTCCACCCCCTCCTGAATGCGGGCACCTCCGGAATCATTCAAGCCAATCACCGGCGCCCCCACCTTCAGAGCCGTATCCATTATTTTACAGATTTTCTCCGCATGGGTTTCGGATAACGATCCGCCAAACACGGTGAAATCCTGGGAGAAGACGAAAACTAACCTTCCATCGATGGTGCCGCAACCGGTGACCACCCCATCGCCCAAGTATCGCTCCTTGTCCAGCCCAAAATCCCGACAGCGGTGCTGGACAAAGGTGTCAAACTCCTCGAAGCTTCCCTCATCCAAAAGCAGATCCAGCCTTTCTCTGGCGGTCAGCTTTCCCTTCTTATGCTGTGCATCTATCCGTCTCTGTCCCCCGCCTAACTTTGCCTGCTCCCTAAGTTTTTTCAAATGCTCGATCTTTTCTTCTAAAGACATGATTCACTCACCTGCAAAAATGATTTAACAACAGAGCTTAATTTGTCCATTTGAACTTGCGCAAGCTGTGCTTATCCGAGGCATTAGCAACAAAAGGTTTTAAAAGAGGGTAGCCTGCGTTACTTCTCGCACCCTGAAGGGTGGCGGCTACCTTCTGGCGCCACTTGTTGTCATAACCTGTTTTTAAGAATAGATATTCGTTACTGTGACTCCTCCCTCTTTTTCTTCCAGTCTGCCCAATTTCACTTTTAAGTCATGGTCGAAAGCCAAAACCCAGCCGTCATCTACGCACATCTTCAAGAATTTTCTTTTCTGCGTCATGGTCTCGCGGGGGAAAAGATCCACCGCAGCCACATAGGGAATCTTTAAATGGTGGGTGGAGGGGATGATATCACCGGGCCAAAGAATTTTATTCTCACCATCTTGGATTAACACGGCTTGATGTCCGGGAGTATGACCGCCTGTGTTTATCAACTTTATTCCCGTTGCCACCTCATCCTCACCATCTACCAATTCCAAAAGTTTTTCCTCCTCCAGAATTTTCAAATTTGAGGTGAAATAGGTGGCGGAAGTCCTTTCGTCCGGGTGCATGGCTTCTTCCCATTCCTTGAGTTGCACCACCTGTCGGGCATTGGGAAAGCGGGGTAATCTTCTGCCATCTTTGTCCAGCTTTATGACTCCGCCGGCGTGATCGGCATGCAGATGGGTCAAAAGGACTAAGTGTATGTCTTCCGGGGTGAGACGATGTTGGGATAACTTCTTTTCCAACTCCGATGTCCTTTCAATCCCGAACATCTTTTTTTGCCTGTCGCTTAAGGCATCCCCCATCCCGGCATCGATAAGGATGTTCTCCCCATCAGTTTTGATCAGAAGCAGGTTCATATCCAGTTTCACCATGTTGCTTTCGTCGGGAGGATTTAGCTTCTCCCAGATGATTTTAGGAACCACGCCGTACATGGCTCCGCCATCTATCTTAAAGCTGTTTTCTACAATGGAGAAGATTTCGAAGTTTCCGAATTTCATTGTTTGTTTCTTTATATTCAAGCCATAAAGGCTTGGCTACGCGACTCAGAGTGACAGTTTTTATTTAACAGCCTCTAAAGACTGTGCTTGGGTCTTTTGCCAGTATCTACTTTTTATCGCTCTTAATACATGAAGCTCGTACATCATCTTGTCGTTAGGAAACTCCTTTTTTACCTCTCTTTTGATATCCTTCAAGATATTGTTGGGTATCTTTGTCTCTCTGGCAACCTTCTTATAATCAAAATACTCTATCTTCTCCATGGCTTCCTCCTCATAATTCCGGGGGTGAGACAATCTCAACTTCTCTGAAGCCCTCCAACATATTGACCAACTTCACCAATCGCCTGGTCCTCACCTTGACTAAATGTTCAAAGTTCCAAGAAACCAAATAAGATATTTCATAAAATGAAGCTACAGCAACATGAAGAGCATCGTCCATATATCTTTCTGGGAACACCTTTCTTTTTATATAGTTTTTTGCTAAATCTCTGATTCTTGGATTAATCTTTAATACTTTCAAATGCTGGATGAGTTTGTTCAAATTCTTTCTTAATATTGCATCTTTAATATCTCCCAATTCCTCCACCGTGATCTCTGATATATACACTTGATAATTGGGCAGAATCTCATTCCAAAATCTGATGGTTGCCTCCTGTCGATCTTTTGTTCTCTTATCATAATAAGCGCTGATAACAGAGGTATCAAGGTATAAGGTTTCTTTTTTCATAACGGTCTATTCTCCATATACGATTTTATCTCTAATTCACAATGGAAACTCAATCAAAATAAACGAACCACACTGGATGCATAATTATTAAAAAATGCCGATGCTTATTTGCTTCGGGAATTCCTGTTCCCGAAGCATGTAGAGCATTGTCGGTAATGCGTTGTTATAACAGTTAAGCCAACAACGAACTATCGAATAAGTGATGCTACCGCTAACAGGATGTACAAAAGCGTGAAAACGCATGGTCCAATCGTTAAGAGATAACGCGAACCACTCCAGCTGTAGGGCAAGGTCTCTCTGGACTCTTTGATTTTGGTAAACGGCTTGTACTTATCAAGTTCGTTTTGCCAGCACGTTGCATCAGCTTCCATCTGAACTCCCAAGTCGATGTAAAGATAGACAAATTTTCTGCCACGATTACCTAATGCTGCCCAGATTAGACCACTAACCCCACCAACCACACATATTGCAACTAAAACATGCGTAGCCATTCTCGAAGGTGAGGTAATGGAAAACATAGTGGCCCAGGCTAGAATCAGTATGGAATTACCCATTAAGAAATTGTAGAAACGATTCCACGTAATAGATTCAGCCTCTGTAGCTAATTGGACAAGGGAAGAGTAGACTTCCTTTATAGAGATTTTCTCACCCATTTATTCCTCCTTATTTAATCAGAAATCCTGCAATCTAACTCATTTTAAAGTCATGTTGTATAATTGAAGTGACCAAACTACTTCGTTTTTCGTAATAGTCAAAGTGAAATCAAATATATCAAATTTTCGTTATGTCAATTTATTTCTTAAATTAAAAGAATTTTTATTCGCTATCTATTCAAACACAATCAAAACTTGATCCTTATCCACTGCCTGATGTTCTTTCACCTTTATAGCTTTCACCTTTCCCCCTTTATCCCCTTCAGGGTGAACCCCTCTCCATAAAATGGAGAGGGGGATCGGAGGATGAGGTTATCTCAGATAGTTGGCGGCGATCACCAGCCTTTGAACCTCAGACGTTCCTTCATAGATCTCTGTGACCCTCTGATCACGATACAGCTTTTCTATTTCTGAGAACTCCCCAATATAGCCGTAGCCTCCATGAATCTGCATGGCTTTGTTAACGCAGAAATTTGCCGTCTCAGAGGCAAATAGCTTGGCTTGGGCAGCAGCCAGACCTACGCGTTCGCCCCTATCTTCCATCAAAGCAGATTTGTAGGTGAGAAGCCGGGCGGCTTCCAGTCTGGTGCTCATATCCGCAATCATCCACTGGATAGCTTGAAGTTTGGCGATAGGTGCGCCAAACTGTTCTCTGGTTTTGGCATACCTTACCGACTCGTCAAAAGCCCTTTGAGCCAGTCCTACTGCCTGGGCGGCCACTCCGATTCTGGCACCATCTAAGGTTTTCAAAGCCATCTTAAATCCTTTCCCCGCCTCACCTAAGAGATTTGATCGGGGAACTCTTACATTTTCCAACTTCAGCCTTCCGGTAGTGGCTGTCCGCATTCCCATTTTCCATTTGAGTTTCTCTGATGAGAATCCGGGAGTTCCCTTCTCTAAAAGGATGGCCGAAACCTTATCTTTTTCGCTCTCTTCAACGATCTTGGCGAATAACACGACCAGATCCGCCACATCTCCGTGCATGATGAAGATCTTCTCCCCATTTATCACAAAAAAGTCTCCATCCACCTTGGCCGTGGTCTTTTGGTTGGCGGCGTCTGATCCGGCGTTGGGTTCGGTTAAACCAAAGGCGCCTATAATCTCTCCAGAGGCCATCTTGGGAAGATATTTTTTCTTTTGTTCCTCAGAACCAAATGTCTCGATGGGATAGGAAGCCAAATTATCCACCGCCATTATAAGGGCGGAGGAGGCATCAAACCAGGATATCTCCTCAATTAAGGTAACATATTCTATCTTGCTTTTTCCTACGCCACCATATTCTTTAGCCATGGGATAGGCCATAAATCCAGCCTTTGCCATTTTCTTAAATAAATCCCTGGGGAACTTTTCCTCTCTCCGATCCAACTCCACTGCAATTGGAGCGATCTCCTTCTGTCCGAACTCCTTGGCCATATCCCGAACTTTTTGCTGGCTTTCTGCCATGTTATAGGTCATCTCTCCTCCTGTTTTGTTTGTGGGTTAGCGAATCATTTGTTATTTGCTTTCAAGCAGTGTAACACAAATTCCAAAGAGTGCGCAACTTTATAATTTATGGATTTTTTGACCGAATACAACAGAAAAATGCAGGTAACCAGAAAGAAATCCGCTTCGTAGGGAAGAAAGATTTACGAAATCTGGGAGAGTATGTTTAATACCCAACAGATTAAACGGATTAAGCATATTTTAAACCAATTTTTAAATCTGTTTCATCTGTTGGGAAGTTTCATCTGTTGGGAATCACTTTTAAAGGATCTTTTCCTCTTTCCGTCTTTCACCCACCGCTTTTTTCACATAATCGATCGCCTCGGTAGTGGTGGTTCCGGGGGTAAAAAGCATTCCCACACCTAACTTCTCCAGCTTCTCAATATCCTCCTTGGGGATGATACCTCCCCCAAAAAGAAGAATGCGATCTGCTCCCTTTTCCTTTAAAAGCTCCAGTACCCGGGGGAAAAGGGTCATGTGGGCACCGGAGAGTATGCTCATCCCAACAGCATCCACATCCTCCTGAATTGCCGCCTCCACGATCGTATCTGCGGTCTGCCTTAAGCCGGTATAGATCACCTCAAATCCGGCATCCCGGAAGGCGGCGGCAATCACCTTGATCCCCCGATCATGCCCGTCCAATCCGGGCTTGGCTAAAAGAATTCTGATTTTTCGTTCCATGATTTACCTTTCTTCTTTCAAACTACTCTCTTCGGCTGTCTTCAGCAACAGAAAACCATGCATTGTGTCTAAACCGCTTGCCATCCTAGGCTGGTTTGTGAATATTAAAATATATCCTGAATAAGGGAAATAATACACACTTGAAATAGTGTAATCAATATAAAGTCCTTCGGGGTAATAATAAACGAGGGTGATAGCTTTTCCCTCAACAGAAGGAACACTTATACCCTTGGTGCCACACCTCCAATTCCAGGATCTTTCACGCCCCGCATTGTATTCTTTCTGGAACAGATCAAGCAATGTTGAGTCTCTCGGAGGACTCTTAATATGCCATGACTGACCCGGAATACCCCACACACTGTTTTGATTCACCAGTTCTGTCGCCGGTTGAGAGACAACGTGCTTTGCATTTTCCTGTAACCATTTCCAATTCTCGTAACCTATACGGCTTAGCAAGACACATGTAACTGCTGTATCTTCTACCGAAATCTGTATCAGGTGAGAATACGAACATTCTCCGCCAACATCCTCAATAATCCAGAAACCTGGATTGTGATCACCGGTGGCAAGGAGGAAGGTGAATGACTGATTACAATTGGTTGTAGCCTCCGAAAGTTGGGTTGACCAAGCAATCAAAAACGCATTACACAATATATGAAGTGCACTTTTTCTGAGCATTTTTGTCCTCCGATTTCTGTCAGATGAAAGTTGTTCGTCAGGAGGCACCCATACACCTGAGCTCTCCTTAAGTTTTGGACTGAGTGAACCCAAAACAACGACGAATTTAATCCTATCCTCAGAGGAGACAAGCGACGGTTCACCTACATTAACGGAGGCTCTACATACTCCCCGAATACCTCGCGCAAGACGTCGCATATCTCCCCTTCGGTGGTATAACAACGCACACACTCTATCAGGGCGGGCATGGTGTTTTCCGTGCCTTGGGCGACTTTTTTTAGATTCTCCAAAGACCTTTTCACTTTATCATTGTCCCTTTTTCCCCGCACCTTTCGGAGATTTCTCACCTGTTCCTTCTCCACCTCCGGATCGATCTTAAGAATGGGAATCTCGACTTTTTCATCCTCTAAGATGAAATCATTCACCCCCACCACGATCCTCTCTTTCTTCTCTATCTGCTTCTGATACCGATAAGCCGCTTCAGCGATCTCCCTCTGGAAGTAACCCTCCTCGATACATTTCAAAACTCCACCCCGTCTTTCGATTTCATCAAAATATTTCTCCGCCTCCTGCTCCATCTTGTTGGTCAAAGACTCCACGAAGTAGGAGCCTGCCAAGGGATCGATGGTATTCGCCACTCCGGTCTCATGGGCGATTAACTGTTGGGTTCTCAAAGCGATGTGGACTGCCTTCTCAGAAGGGAGAGCATAAGTCTCGTCCATGGAGTTGGTGTGTAGGCTCTGGGTGCCTCCCAGAACACCGGCTAATGCTTCAAATGCAGTGCGGACGATATTGTTCTCCGGCTGTTGGGCGGTGAGACTGCATCCGGCAGTCTGGGTGTGAAATCTCATAAGCCAGGATTGCGGATTTTTGGCTTTGTATTTCTCCCGCATATGCCTTGCCCAGATGCGGCGAGCCGCCCGGTATTTGGCGATCTCCTCGAAGAAGTCCAGATGGGAATTGAAGAAATGCGAAAGGCGAGGAGCAAAATCGTCCACGTCTAATCCCGCCTTGATGGCCGCCTCCACATAGGCAAAGCCATCTGCCAAGGTGAAGGCTAACTCCTGCACCGCGGTGGAGCCCGCTTCTCTTATGTGATAGCCGGAAATGGAGATGGTGTTCCATTTGGGCACGTGCTGAGTGCAGAAGGCGATTAAGTCGGTAATCAATCTCATATGCGGTTCCGGGGGAAAGATCCATTCCTTCTGGGCGATGTATTCCTTGAGAATATCGTTCTGCAGAGTGCCGGTAAGCTTCTCCGAAGCCACCCCCTGTTTTTCACCTACCGCGATATACATAGCCAACAGAATGGATGCTGGGGCATTGATGGTCATGGAGGTGGAGATCTTGTCCAGACTGATCCCGTCAAAAATTATCTCCATATCTTGAAGCGAATCGACTGCCACGCCGCAGATTCCCACCTCACCTACGGACAGTGGTTGATTTGAGTCCCATCCCATCAGGGTGGGCAGATCAAAAGCCACCGACAGCCCGGTCTGACCTCTATTTAGAAGAAAGTGGTATCTTTGATTGGTCTGGCGAGGAGTGCCCATCCCGGAAAACTGCCGCATGGTCCACAGCCGTCCCCGGTACATGTTCTTTCTTACCCCCCGGGTATAGGGGTAATCTCCCGGAAAACCTATGTCCCGATTATAGTCTATTTCCTCAATATCTAAAGGGGTGTAAAGCTCTTTAATCTGCTCACCGGAGACGGTGATGAATTTCCTGTCGGGGAGAGATTTAGCTTGTTTTAACTCCTCCTCCCATTTTTTCTGACGCTGGGCAATTTCTTCTAATCTGGTTTGGCTGGACATAGGATCACCTCTTTCGTTTTCTTGATCTTGCTGAAGATTTGAACTACTTTTAAGGAGAATTTACAAACAGTCTCCAGAAAAGTCAAATTCGAAAGGCCCAAACCTTTTACCTCACCCCCTGTTTCCCCTTCAGGGTGAATCCCTTCAGGGTGAATCCCTTCAGGGTGAACCCCTCTCCATTTCATGTCGAAGATCCCGCCAGAGGCGGGGGAGAGGGGGACTAAGGGGGAGAGGTTCTTAAATCGTATGGGCCTACGGATTTTTTAAGATTCCTATCACCCTGGATTTGTTAAGTTGACCTGGTTTAAAATCCTCTCTCCAACTGAATATGGATCATCCTCTCCCCTGAAGACCTTCTCCGCCATTTCATCTAAGTTCAAAGAGACCAGGATCTCTTCCTCAATCAGATCTCTTATCTTACGCTCGACGATTTTCTTAATTTCTGCCCTTATCTGGTTTTTTCTGTGTTTTTCAAAAAAGTGGTTGTCTATTATGAACTTTTTGTGTTCGAAAATTTTGGAAAGCAAAAGATCAATTCCTTTGTTATTCACCGCCTCAGTGGGGATTATGGGATATTCCCACTCTCCTTTTTTTCTGCGAATATCTAAAATCATATTCAACTCGGTGACGATTCTTTGAGCTCCTTCTCGGTCAGCTTTGTTGACCACAAATATGTCTGCAATCTCCATCAATCCGGCTTTCATAGCCTGAATTGAATCGCCCGATTCTGGCACCAGCACCACCACGGTGGTATCACACGCATTGACCACGTCCAGCTCCACCTGTCCCACCCCCACGGTTTCAATCAGAATGTTGTCCTTGCCAAAGGCATCCATAACCAAAGCCACCTCCTTGGTGGTGGTAGCCAGTCCTCCATATGATCCTCTGGTGGCCATACTACGGATGAAAACTCCCTTAAGAGTTGTCAGGTCCTGCATGCGGATGCGATCTCCTAAAAGGGCACCTCCGGTGAAGGGACTGGTAGGGTCGACCGCTATTATTCCCACCCTTTGATTCTCTTTAATCAACAAGGAAGTGAGCTTATCCACGATGGTGCTTTTCCCCGCTCCCGGAGGACCGGTAAATCCTACCCGATATGCCTTTCCTGCTTTAGGGTAAAGTTGTGCCAAAACCTTCCGGTAATCCGGAGATTGATTTTCCACATAGGAGATTATCTTGGAGAGTGCTATTTTGTCACCGTTGAGAAATCTTTCAAAGATGTTCATGATTACTTAAAAAACCTCTCTATTTCGTTTGTCGTTGGCGAAGCCCTTATCGAAGCTCGGTGGTAGAAGCTGGATGTTCAAAAAAACCGGGCTTCTATGACCTGCTTCGAGTAACGAAACCAGCACGGACGCCCATCCGTATGGGTGCCTGCCCATCTGGGCATCGACACCGTTGAACGAACGTCGCAGACACATTGCCTTCATAAAATTTCAGCCTCAAGATCTACAGGACAATCAAAATGGGAAAACCAATTATATATAGTCTGATATTCTCAAATCCTTTATCCTGAGTTGAATTTTATAGGTGTCGTTCCAGTAGTTTGTTTCCACCAAATATGCCAGATCAATGCGGATTCCTTTCATGGAGAGTGGTTTTATCATGTCTCCCATCCCAAAACCGATGCAGTCAAAGACCGCACCTGTTTTTTTCACCCTCAGACGTAGATGATTGTTGCCCACCACATACGGTTCGCCCCAGATATGTAAGTTTCGGGTCATAAAGACCGGTCGCATATTCTGAGGACCAAAGGGCGCAAAAAGGTCCAGCATACTGACCAGCTCGGGATTGATCTGCTCCAGCTCCAGCTCGGAATCGATAAGCAATCTGGGAATCAGATCGTCTCTGGTGAGTTTTTGGTCGGTGAGTTTTTTGAACTTTTCCCGGAAGGATGCGATCTTTTCTGGCAGGATGGAGAGTCCGGCAGCATATTTGTGGCCACCATATCTGATAAGATAGTCCTGGCATTCCCCCAAAGCCTCATAGAGATGAAATCCGGGAATGCTGCGGGCAGAGCCCTTTCCTTCGTTCTCATCAATGGCGATCATGATGGTGGGACGGTGGAACCTCTCCACCAGCCGGGAGGCGACGATTCCAATTACCCCCTGATGCCAGCCGGATGAGGCTAAAACTATGGTTTTGTCATTGGCTAAATCTACGTCCTGCTCAATTAAATCCAAAGCTTCCTTCAGGGTGGTCTCGTCAATGTTTTTTCTACGTCGATTCTCATCGTCTAAAATCCGAGCCATCTGGGCGGCTTTTGACTCATCCCTGGTGGTAAGTAGCTTGATAGCTAAATCGGCGTCTCCTAACCTTCCTACGGCATTTATTCGAGGAGCCAGAATGAAGACCACCTGTCCGGTTCCAATTTTTTGACCTAATATTCCGGAGACAAATATAAGGGACTTAAGACCGGGCTTGGTGGTTTTAGCTATCTGAGCCATTCCAAATTTTGTGAATATTCGATTCTCTCTCACCAGGGGGACAATGTCGGCGGTGGTTCCCAAAGCCACCAGGTCCAGATGGTTCTCCAGTTCGCTTTCATCCTGCCCCAGGTTTCTGTAAATGGCTTGAGCAAATTTGAAAGCCACTCCCACCCCAGAAAGCTCACCACCTGGATATTCGCCTTTTGCGGTTTTGGGATTGATAATGGCCGAAGCTTTGGGGAGGATTTCCTTGGGCTCGTGATGGTCGGTGATGATGGTGTCTATCCCTTTGCCTTTGGCAAAGGCTACCTCCTCTACTGCAGTGATTCCACAATCAACTGAGATGATCAACCTCACCCCGCGCCTTTCCGCCTCCAGGATACCCTCCTCGGAAAGACCGTAGCCCTCAGTTAAGCGATTGGGCAAGTAATAAGTAACTTCTGCCCCCAGCTTGTTCAGCACCAGAAACAAAAGAGAGGTGGAGGTTATTCCGTCCACATCATAGTCGCCGAAGATCATGATTTTCTCCCTCTCCTTCAAAGCCCGGATGACCCTATCCACCCCTTTTTGCATATCCTGCAGAAGAAGAGGGTCCAACAGGTTTTCCAAAGAAGGAGATAAGAATTCTTCGGCTTTGCTTTTTGTATCCAGACCGCGGGAGACTAAGATTTTCGCAGCCAAAGGAGACAGGGAAAGCTCTGAGGACAGTTGGTTCACCATCCTCTGGTCTGGCTCGGGTTTTGATTCCCATTTTAGCTTCATCTATTTTTTACCTGTCTTGTTGTGTTTGCCATGTTCAGGAACATGGGTCAATCTTGTTACGACAACTTTATTAAATCCTTGATACTCTTTTTAGTTTTCGTTGAAAATTTCAGTTACTAAAGATAAAAAAAATTACATTTCTAAAATACAAACTTATATAACACCGCCCCCAATCCAGATGGCGCTTTATAAGTATCCATTAATTTTAGCCTTGAGTCTTCAAGGACTTTTGATCGATCTTTTAATGGCTCCAAAAGAAAAGCAAGATCGTTTCGCCAGGATGCCTCCTTTCCCAAACTTATAAGTAGATGATCCACCTTATTTTCTTTAGCGAACCGAACTATCCTTTCATATGGAGCGAAGGGGACGGTAAAGGTCACCCGATTGCAGTAAAAAAAGAACGAGTCCCTGGAAAGAAACATCACCACCGCTTCTTGTGGCAGAATCTGATCTGCCCACAATCCTAACTTTTTGAACTCTTCTGTTTCTGACTTCAAATTCTGAAAGATCCTCAGGTGGGTCTCCGCCATTTTGTTTGCCTTAGCCAGGGAGAAAATCGAGAAGAGCACTACGACTAAAAGAACTGCAAAAGAGCCCAAAGTAAATCTCTGCGGTGGTTTTGTCTGTTTGGAGAGTTTAGCCATTGCTTTTCTGACGTTTAAAATTCCCTTAACCGATAGCAATATCAAAAGTGGAGAGTAAGGTTCGATAAGCCGCCCCGCAGGAACAAAAAAGATAGGCATGGTTAATATGGGAGAAAAAGCACACAATATAAATACCCTTTTTACCCACCCTTCTTTGTCCACTTTCCAGGAGAATATATAGAATAAGGACAATAAAAGAAAGGGCAAAGAGAAAAGGTTTATCTTTTTTACCCCCAAAAGAGTGCGTGTAAAGTAATCTTTGAGAAAACCGGGAGCGGCAACAAAGCTTATCATGCTCTCCTCACCCAGAAGAACCTTCCCTTTTATTTCCCCATCTTCAGTCAATCCGTCCAGCACCTCGGCGAAAGCTTTTCTTTGCTGAAAATAGTTTAGCCCCCTGGAGTAAGCTTTTTGTTTGAGAATGTTATGGGCCGTTTTTCCACTTAGAATCCAGTGCCCGGTCTGGGAATGCATGAACTTAACGTAAGGAGAAGCCAAAATCAGAAAAGCTAAAAGCGACACCAAAACCAAAACAAAGGAATGCGATTTTTGGTTAGGTTTACTCTTTATATCAATTATCAAAAACACCAAAAGTAGAGAAGCGAAAGCCACCAGAAACTCCGGGCGGGTAAGATAGCAGGCTCCTCCAAAGAACCCGAAGAGAACGGCAAAAAGAAACGATCTTTTTGAGAACAAAAACCATCCGCAAAGCAGGGTGATTAAAAGAAAAAATGTATAGGTTGCTTCAGACAAAGAAACCGCCGAGATCACTATCAGCGCAGGAAAGAAGACCATCAAGATGGAACCCAGGTAGGCTGTCTTGTAATCGAAGATGCTTCTTGTCAGGAAGAAAAAAGGAACCACCACCAGACTTCCTAAGAAAAGAGAGACCGCAAAAGTAGCAGTTTCTATTGCTCCTACCACAAATGAAAAAAGAAATATCATGAATGGATAAAACGGCGACCAGACCACCGACCACCAGTGAAGTCCGTGTCCGTTTTTGATTCCCCAGGCGATCTTGGCATATATTGCCGCATCCCCGGTGAGTGGAGCCCGATAGAATTTAAGAAAAGAGAGCCGGATAAGAAAGGCGATCAGGAATAGGATTCCCAGAAAAGTAAGACTAACCCATCTTTTCCTTAGAAGTTCGTTTACCTTTTGGGAGACTAAACTGATTTGTGCTCTTTTATCCTTTTGAGAGGAGGTAACTTTGGTTTTCTTTTTTCCTTTTACCATCTATGTTTAATTTGCGGTTTCCTAATTAAACTACAGACTTTTTCCTCAATAACGCTTGTGGCGTATGGCTTTGGTTTGCGCTTCAACCGATAATAAATAAACTTCTCACTCTGCAAAAGTAAAGAACTCTTTTTGACTTTTTTGGCTTGTGTCATTCTGGAGTGCCGAAAAGGCATAGTGTAGAGTTTATAGGCCTGTTGGAAGGAGTATGCTTGGGGCGGGATGTGCATACGCATTCATACGAAAATTCCCGCCCCAATAGCGTTTGATCACGTGCTACTGATAGGGCAGGGTTCATCCTGAAGGATTCACCCTGAAGGGCATTTAGCCCTGCCAGTTTATTCTAAGCCCCCTAAAACCTCACTTTTTTCTTGATTTAAATTCTTTTTCAGGCCAATTAAAATAAATTGCCAGAGCAGAAAATAAGCCGAGTTCTGTTCCCTTCGATCCCGCCGTCGGCGGGACTCAGGACGATGATCATCTATCTGGGTCCTTTGTCGCCAAAGGACTCAAGCGACCTACCCGGAAGCTATCCTTCGCCTAAAGGTTAAGGACGAGTCCTTCGCCTTTGGCTCAGGATGAAGCGGGCAACCTCTTACTTCCATACTTGGTCTTGCTCTCAGGTGGGGTTTGCCCAAGCCCGTGTTACCACGGGAACGGGTGGTCTCTTACACCACCTTTTCACCCTTAGCCTTCGACTACGCTCAGGCCGGTATATTTTCTGTGGCACTTTCCGTCCCTTCAGGGTGAATCCTTCCCTCGGACTGAGTCCTTCGGGACGAAGTCAGGATGAACCCTTTCGGGCCCACGCGTTACGTGGCACCTTGCCCTTGAGAGCTCGGACTTTCCTCCCCCCCCGCCAAAAGGCGGGGGAAGCGATCATCTATTCTGCTCTGGCAACTCAAACTAACCTATTAAAATACGTTTTGTTTTCTTGAAATGAGAGCGTGCTTTTTGTAACCACAAATACTTTCCGATTCTCTGGCATACATAAGAAAGGAACGGTTTCGCGTGGTGTTTCCAGCATATCGGAAGTAGCGACCAAAAGGAACAGTTTGGGGCGAAGCGTAACCAGATATGTTGAGTTCTCCAATATTTTGGACAGCGTAAATGGAAATTAACTTCCCAATCTATTCTCCGAGATGTCGAATGACGCCGTATTCCCTCGGCACCACAAGATCTGCCCTTCTGACTTTCTGGTCTTCTTTTATTCTGTAATCAACGTCCATGATTTCGACAAACCGCATGGTATAGTCCTTTAACACCCCTGAATATTCAACTATTTTATCAGCTTTTTTCAACTCAAGTATAACCTTTTTGCCAATATGTCTTTCTAATAAGGGATCAAAGGAAGTTCCCATAGAACCCCCTAATTCTTTCTTCATCTGGGAGATATATTTATCTTGAGATGCCAGTGTCGCTCCACCAGGAGCCGTTCTTTTGGCTTGACCGATTAGGAGATTCACCACCTCCATTACCGAATCTTTTACCGTGCTGAAAAAATTCCGTATTTTTCTTTTGAGCCTTCTTAAAGTTGTAGGATGATAGGTTCTTCTTAGTTCTTTCTCTCTCTCTTCTCTGCTATGTTCATCTAATTCGTCGTGAAAGCGAATTAACGCCCCAATATTGGGATACTCGTTTTTATACAAAATGTAGCTGGTCTTATCGTGTCCATCTTTATCTTTAAGCTTGGCTGGATAGACTAACTCCAGACCTGTATTTTCCACAGTCAGTTTCCCCCGTGCTATCTTACCCCCTGTTTCTTCCAAGGTTATCATATCTTCCGAAAAATCCTTCAGGCATTTATCCCTGCTTCTTCCTCTGATAAAAGCGGCAATAACTGTGGATAGGATGATAAAACCTATGGTTATGGCAAATGTGTCAGGCATAATAGACTTCTTTTAAAACAATCTCCAAAATTTCAGATAACGTTCCGAGCGTATCTGAAGTTCCTCGAAGGGGAATTTGAACGAAGGTGCGAAGTACAGGAACCAGATACGCTCTGTTATACGATGTTGAGTTTGCCTATTCTTGATTCCATATTTTCAGTTTTGAAATTATATGTTGTTTGATTTCTTTCTCTCTTTCAATTACGAAATTATCAAAATGATCTTCTTTCAAATATTCAAAGGCTCTTTCATTTATCAAGTGTCCCTTTAAAATAGATTTAACTTCATCATCATTTCCATATTTATCCATCATTTCCGCTATATATTGAGAAGGTTTTTTGTTTTTAATTCTATTATTTGTTTCGTCCAGGATTAAAGTCCTATTTACAACGGAATCCCTGATGTCGTTGAATGTTTTACTTTTTTCTGGGTCCAGTCCCTTCACCTGTTTTGGGAAAATATGATGGTCGTTAATTTTCTCATTTGAATAATCTCCCGTTCCAACTATTCGTCCCTTATAGAAATCCTTAGCGTCATTGAGTGCTAAAATACAAATGATTGCATTATATCGAGCCGATCCCTTCTTTACGCTCTTCAAGTTCAATCCACCGACAAATTCTTGATTTATCCTATTTATTCTTTCAATACCTTTCCCATTGTTAATCCACTCTTTCCAATCTCGAAAATCCTTTGCCATTACGCTATCAGAAGAACCACTGTAATCTTCAGAAAGCACGGCTGACCAATACCATTTTTTCAAATTATCTTCGAAATTAGGATCATCAGGATCACCTTTATATTCCCACAGTATTGCTCCTAAGACAGGAACTATTGTGGTGTTAGGTATATAATCCGTCTTAATAGCTCCGAAATCTGCATCTCCTGTGTTCATAATTATTTCTCTGGCCTTCCCAGCATATTTACAGGCATCTTTCCATAAATTCTTAAATTCTTCACCATCTTTTACAAGTATTTCTTCACATTTCTTTCCGGATTCGTTTTTCCGTATTGTTTTTTCACCAGGGATCAGTTTATATATGTATTTTGAAGAGCAATAGTTCTGTTTAACAAGGGAGATAAGTTTAAGTAAGTATTCATTCATATTCGTATCAATATCCTTGAGAAGTTCATCATATAAGTTCTCCCAAAGTTCTTTTCTTAATTTAACTCCTTTTGGATAGAGAAAGGCATTCATTAAATCAAAAGTGGATAATTTCATCCCCTTCGCATTAACTCTTGCGAATATATTACAAATATCAGGAGAACTCCTATCACTACTTAGTGGATAAAAAACAAAATTGTAGTTCAAAATTCCATTAAACACTTTATACACTTTATGCGTTGTTATTCCTTCTGGCAACTTATCTCTGTTCTTATCAAGGTATCCATTTAACCAATTCTCAAATTCCGTTGAATCTATGTATTTTTGATTAGGATTAGTAGGATCTTTTGCAGAGAGTATTGAGACTGGAATTATTCCTGTTTCTGCCCAATTGTCCTTGTCTTTTCTTATTTGCTCCCAAGATTGATGAGTTGAATAATATTTATAAGTTATTACCTCTTCATAATCTTCCCTTAGGACTTTATTTAAGCTCAGGAAAAACACATAATATGATTGCCTATTTGGAAATTTTTTCTTTGGATTATAAATCGCATAATATAATGAAGCCAATCTCTGTTGACCATCAAGTATCGCTTTATCAGGAGTATCTTTCAACTCCGCTCCCCAAACAGGGTCCCATTCCTCATTCTGAGCTTCTTCCGGATTTAGCTCCCATAGAAGAATAAGTCCAGCATAGTAGTTTTGTAATATTGACTCAATCAAATCACAGACCATACTGGGTTGCCATTCAAATCCTCTTTGAAAATACGGAATCACATAAGAACCACCGTGTACATTTTTCAGTAAATCTTCCACCTTGTCAGTTCCGGGATTTTCAGCCATTTTGTATTACCTCCTTTTTCGTACTTGCAAACTCAATTTCGTATAACGTTTTGCGGATAAAAGAAGTTGCCGAAGGTAATTTGGGCGAAGCCTTTTAGTCGGTGTTAGACCATATGCCCAATCAATGAAGGTTCCTATGCGGTGTACTTGCAATGCTCCCGTAAGTAATTAATTAACCTGTCAAGACCACAACTCAAAAGAATGACATATTTATCGCCAGCTCCGGCATAGAGAATCAGTTTGCCCTCTCGAACGAGAGCACCTACGGGAAAAACGACTGCAGGCACGTCCACTGGATACTGATCATTACCATGTAATTCGTAAGGGGCTGAAGGAATGTAGATTGGATGTCTGGTTCGACAAAGCACCTTCCGTGGATCGTCTAAGTCCAAAAGGGCGGCACATACGGAATATCCTCTTTGGATTTTCTGCGCCAACCCGTAGGCTTTGCAGATGTCAACATCTATCTCACCAACAGCATGATAGATGAGCAACCAACCTCTATCGGTTTTGATCACCTGGGTGCTTGGGCCGATTTTCTCCTTTTCGTGAGGGTAGCGCCCTGCTTCTAAAAGCAGATTTTGGCTCCGACGCTTGCTGATTTTCTCCCAGTGTTCTATGTGCTTGGAGGGATTCAGCAGTTGATCTATGCCGGCTTCAAGAAAATCCAAGTGAATGTTAGGATGAAAACGCAACAGTATGTAATACCGGCCGTTCACCGCCTCGGAGAAGGGGATGGCGTTGCGCGAGTCGAAGGATTCGACCATGCCGTGATAGGTGATGTTCACGAAATCGTCGGTCGAGTAGATGGCGATCCGGTCTGAGTTCTCACCTGTAAACGGAAGGTTGATCTTGCCACACCCGATCAGCAGGTACCGCTGGCCATACTTGACGATCCGGATGTCCTCTATCCCATAGGTGAAATCCTGATGGTCAGCGCCATCGCCCCGGATGGCCACGCTTTTGAATCTGGTGAAATGGACGCCATCTTCGCTTACCAACGGCCAAACCTCTGAGATATAGTTTTCCAGACAGATGCGCTCAATGCCAAGCCTTTCATCGAAAAACGTTCCTTTTCGATACCCCTGCAGACATCTTGGCGTCAGCATGACCTTATCCTGGAACACTTCAGTCCCGCCGTTGAAGACAGCTCCGATCTTCAGCTCGCCTTTCTCATGCCAGGTAAG
>CAYOFL010000053.1:0-20704 GCA_964403165.1 uncultured Ignavibacteria bacterium | reverse complement strand
ATATTCCGTTTATGTGTTTTGTCCCCTTGGTCAAGATGAAGGACAATCCCTTTGCTCTCAGGCACGGAAAACAGGGTTTGGTCTTGTTCGTAATCGAGATCATAGCGGTGATCTTTCTTCTTCCCAAGATAAGTGATCTCATCTGGGTTATGGTATTAGTTTTATGTTTAGCCTCCGCAGTGGCTGGGATAATCTTTGCACTTCAAGGACAGGACTGGAAGATTCCCTTCATCGGAGATTTGGCGAATAAGCTAAAGATTTGAGAGTTGAGACTGAGAGTTGAGACTGAGAGTTGAGATTTGAGTCTTGAGACTGGAGAGTTTTGTTTCATCGGGACTTTGTCCTTCAGGATATTGAGATAGTCCCGATGTACGATAGCAAGGCGGGGAGATTCCTTCTTAACTATTGATATAAAAGGCCAGTTTCTATGTAGGCTGGGCATCCTGCCCAGCGAATAAAGATGGATTATTCTTGATGCGGGGCGAGACGCCCCGGCTACCAACTCGTAGGCATCCTCTGAGATGCTTGCCCTGCGAAACTGGTGTTTCTGGCCTTACTGGCGTTTGTTTTTGTTTTTTTTTCGGACACCTGCCAGATGATGCCGGAGGCTCCGCATATATTGTTCCATAAATGGTGGAGCTATCCTTTTCATCGTTACCGCTATGGTGATTTTGGGAAGTGTCCTCTGATGCATCGGGATTAGGAAAAGCCGATGGCCCCTTGGCTTCGGCAATTCCGATTGCCGAAGCTTCAAAACGGTCTCTTCAACCCCCGCACCTTCCCCGATTCCCGTCAGTCGCCTTTCTCTCATTCCCGTCACCCCGCTTATTTACTGCCCCCCGACAGATCTCCTCACAAATCCCGACACACTCTCCTCCACCAACTCTATACCTCTCCACTCCACTCACGCAGTCCCTTCCTCACGCTCAGATACTTTTCAAACATCCCCCTCACCCTGTCCACCTGCTGTATGTGCCACTTCACCAAATCGCTTTGCTCTTCCACCCTCCTCCGGCGCTCCTCCGTCGTTCCCTCCCTCTTCTCCAACACCTCACCCACCGCCCACAACCTGCTCCCCTTCTCATGCAGCTCCTCTTTCACATACTTCTCTACCTCTCCTCCCAGCAACCACTCACTCTCTCTCGTATCCACCAGCAACTTACTCAACATGTTCAATGTCGCACCGTTCCTCCCCAACACAGCCGACAGGTACTCCCTCACCCCCTGATACACCGCGTACCTCTTATCATAAACCCCCAACCACAATTGTTCCTCCCCCAACCTGACCTGTCTCTTCCCCGTCCTCGCCTGCTCTATCAACACTAGCACTGTCACCGCCCCGATCGCCCACACCGCCACACGGTCCAGTCCCCTCTCGCTCAGTACACTCTCTAACGCCCTTATCCACCATCCCCCAACTCCGAAGTCCACCAACACTCCCGCCAAAGTCGGAACCACCGCCAAAAGCACGAACCCCAACGCACTCCACTTACACGCCTTCTGCACTACCTCAAGCCGTTTCTCATCCACTCGTTCCTCCTTTCTCCCCTTACCTCAATATCCACTCCCCCAACGCTGCCAGCGCCCCCCACTACCAACAAGATCGCCAACGGCAGCCACATCCCCCGACCCAACTCTTTCCTCGGGTCCATCCATCCTCCTCTCTTTTACTCACTCACCGTCCCACCAACTCTCTCCGGGATGATCCTCCTCAACTCTACTCTCGCCCTAGCCCGGGCTCTTTGCCCCAGGTGTGTTCTGATAGGGGAGAGGTTCCACTTCCGCAATAGCTTACGAGATTTCTTTTCAACCTCTCCCTCCACCATCTCAACTATCCCCCTTGCTGCTGCGTCACCGGATTTCTTTCCTATGGTCCAACATATTCTCCCCAACTCTCCTTGTCAACTGTTTTCCCGGTCTATGGATGCTTCAATTCACTTGGTTGAGAACATCAATCGAGGAACAGACACGAACGGGGTTAGAGAATCCTGTGGGTCTTAGAATGAGCAGAAGATCAGGGAGGCAAAGGGAGGGAAACGTGGCTGTTCGGTGTCTAGTGGACAGATCGAGCGAATTCAGGGATGGAACGTCCTATAAGATACATTATGTAAACTTGCCGACAACTCTTAAACCTTTACTTTAACTCTATCCTCCTCCTACTCCACAACGAGGTTAATCAATTTATTAGGCACAAATATGCTTTTGATTATATTTTTATCTTGGATGAACTTTTTTACTCTTTCGTTCCTTAAAGCCAGTTTCTTGGCTTCCTCTTCAGGCGTATCCACAGGGAGACTCAATGAAGCCCTTAGTTTCCCATTTACCTGGATAACAAACGTGATTTCTTCCTCTTTTATTGCCTCTCTATCATACTTAGGCCATTCAGATTTAAATACACTCTCTTTGTTTCCCAACATCGCCCAGATCTCCTCTGAGAGATGTGGCGCAAATGGCGCCAGAATCTGAGCCAGCCTTTCCACACAAAAAGCCAATACTTTTGAGCTTTTTGTGCCTAGATCGTCCATCACGTTGAGAAGTTCCATAATTGAAGCAATGGCTGTGTTGAACTGGAGGGTTCCAATATCCTCCTCAACTTTCTTTATAGTCCGATTCAATTTTTTGTATGCCTTTAAATCGCTTGGAGTTAATTCATTAGGTCTAATCTTTTCCTTTAAATTTTTACTCCCAGCTGATTGAGCAAATCTATAAATCCGATTTAGAAACCTTGTCGCTCCTACAATACCCTCTCCGCTCCACAATATCTCCCTTTCTGAAGGTGCGGCAAAATACATGGCTATTCTGGCTGTATCCGCACCATGCTTATTCATAATATCCACAGGTGAGACCACATTTCCTAAAGACTTGGACATAACTCTGCCTTCTTTGTCCAGAACCATTCCATGATTGAAAAGCTCTGTTGCAGGCTCGTCCTTCTCCAGCCAACCGATATCGTGTAAAAACTTGGTGAAGAATCTGAAATATATCAGATGTCCGCATGCATGTTCTATTCCTCCAATATATTTATCCACGGGCAGCCACTCTTTAGCCTTTGTTTTGGAAAATGGTTCAGCGGAGTTATGGGCGTCGGTATATCTGAGGAAATACCAGGATGAACAGACAAAGGTGTCCATGGTATCCGGGTCTCTTTTTGCTTTTTTACCGCATTTAGGACAATTAACATCCAAAAACTCCTCAGAATCAGCCAGAGGGGAACGCCCTTTGGGGCGGAAATCAATGTCTCCCTCCGGCAACAACACTGGCAGATCGGATTCGTTGACCGGCACCACGCCGCAGTTTTCGCAGTGGATCATGGGAATGGGCGCACCCCAGTATCTCTGGCGAGAGATATTCCAATCCCTGAGCTTGTAGTTGGTTTTCAGCCTCCCCAATCCCTTTTCCACCACATATTCATTTACCTTATCTATTCCTTCTATGGAAAAAAGTCCATCGAAAATATCGGAGTTGACCATTGTTCCCGGCTCGGTGTAGGCTTCTTCCATGCTTTCTGCCAATAACTTACGGTCTGGAGGTTGAATTACTACTTTAATGGGGATACCGTATTTTTTGCAGAACTCAAAATCTCTCTGGTCGTGAGCAGGCACTCCCATGACTATCCCGGTCCCATAAGTAGCCAGCACATAATCTGCCACCCACAACTGGATTTTCTCTCCTGAAAGGGGATTTATTGCGTACACCCCAGTGAAAACCCCATCCTTCTCCCCTACTGCGGTTCGATCGATCTCCGATTTCTGGCTAGCCTTTTTAATGTACTCCTCAACTGCCCGTCTGTGTTCTGCGTCCATCTTCAAGCTTTGGATCAACTTATTTTCAGGAGCAATTGCCATAAATGTAACTCCATAGATAGTATCCGGCCGGGTAGTAAACACGGAGATTTTTTGATCAGTCCCTTGGATGGTAAAATCTATCTCCACCCCCTCGCTTTTTCCGATCCAGTTCCTCTGTAAGGTCTTCACATTCTCCGGCCAGCCGTCAAGCTTATCCAGAGCAGTAAGGAGTCTTTCGGCATAGTCGGTGATTCGGAAAAACCACTGCTTTAGCTCCTTTTCTTCAACCGGTGATTCGCATCTCCAGCATCTCCCCTGCACCACCTGCTCATTGGCTAAAACGGTTTTGCAGTCAGGGCACCAGTTCACGAAGGCAGTATCCTGATAAGCCAAACCATGTTCAAAAAGCTTCAAAAACATCCACTGAGTCCATTTGTAATACTCAGGCTCACAGGTGATCACCTCCCGGGTCCAGTCAAAGCTTATTCCACATCTCTTTAAAGTTGCATCGGAGACTCTTATATTTTTCATAGTCCATTCTTTAGGATGGATTTTGCTCTTTATTGCCGCTGTCTCTGCGGGCAAGCCAAAAGCATCCCAGCCAAACGGATGCAGGACCTGGTATCCGTGCATCATCCTGTATCTTGCCACCGTGTCTCCAATGATGAAATTGCGGAAGTGTCCTATATGAATGTCGCCGGATGGATAGGCATACATCACCAGCAGATAGTATTTCTTCTGGGGATGCTCCGGAGCTTGGTATATCTTACTCTCTTCCCACTTTTTTTGCCATTTGGATTCTATTTCTTTGAATGGATATGCCTTCACTTCATACCCCTACTGAATCAGATTAAACTTAAGGCTTTCAGTTTGTCAAGCAGACTTAGTGTAATCTCTGAAAAACTATTTTAAGAGGGCAAATTGGAGTGTTCACCTTTAGGTGAACCAAATTTTAGGTCAAGCTAAAGTCGTAGAGGCCGCCCAGACGGGCTCAGACGAGCCCCCGTCTGGGGGCGTCCGTCTGGACGCCTTGGCGGGGCTTGACACTCCAAAAAAACTTTTTCCCTTCAGGGTGAACTCAATTTATTTTAGATATTTCTTTACATGCTTAACTTGTCTTTTTCTCGCAGGCTGACTTCGTCCCGAGGGACTCAGTCCGAGGGAAGCCTGCGGCTACCGTTTAAAATCAGGGATAAAGTCGGTAGATAGTTCTGGGGAATGGAATCGATTCTCTTATATGTGATAAGCCACAAATCCAGGCGACTGTCCTCTCCACTCCCAAACCGAAGCCAGAATGAGGCACCGAGCCATATTTTCTGAGGTCTAAATACCACCGGTAAGCATCTTTAGGCAACTTCTCCTCCTCTATTCTTTTTTTCAGACTCTCGAGATCATCATTTCTCTGCGATCCTCCGATGATCTCTCCATAACCTTCAGGTGCCAGAAGGTCTGAGCATAAGACCACGTCCTCCCGTTGAGGATGGGGTTTCATATAAAATGCCCTGCATGCTTTGGGATAGTTATAAACAAACACCGGGCGGTCAAACATCTTGGTTAAGATAGTCTCGTCAGTCCCTCCCAGATCCGATCCCCACTGGATGTTGCTTCCCGCTTTTGTTAGCCTCTCCACTGCCTCATCGTAGGAGATTCGATGAAAAGGCTTTTGAACCTTTTCTAAGGGAGAGATGTTCCTTTCTAACTCTTTTAGCTCCTTTTGGCATTTCTCCAGAACCCAGTTTACGATGTATACCAGGAAATCCTCTTGCAGATCCATATTCTCCTGGTTATCGTAGAAAGCCTCCTCTGCCTCCACCTGCCAGAATTCGGTTAAGTGTCTTCTGGTTTTGGATTTTTCTGCTCTGAAGCTAGGTCCAAAACAAAAAACTTTCCCAAATGCCGCGATGGCGGCTTCCAGATATAACTGGCCAGTCTGAGCCAAATAGGCCTTTCCCTCATGATAATACTCGGTTTCGAACAGGGTGGTGGTGGTTTCACCCACTGCACCGGTCAAGAGGGGGGTGTCAATCAAAACAAAATTGTTCTCATAAAAGTAGCTCCTGATCGCCCAGATAAGCTCATCTCTTAGCTTCAAAATTGCGTGCGGTCGCTTCGATCTCAAATAGAGATGTCGGTTATCAAACAGAAACGTGGATCCATGAGGCTTGGGTGTTATGGGATATTCCTGAGCAATCTGAACGATCTTTACATCTGAAAGAGTCAACTCATACCCGCCCGGGGCTCTTTGGTCTTTTCTTACCCTCCCGGTAACCTCCAGAGAAGATTCCTGGGTAAGCTGATCATAAAGATCAAATACCCCATCGTCCACCTCACCTTTGACCATCACCCCCTGGATGATGCCTGTGCCATCCCGTATCCAGAGAAAATGAATCTTCCCCTTGGAGCTTTTGTTGTGAAGCCAACCCTTGATGGTTATCTTTTCGCCTTCCAGCCTTGCTATGTCCTCAATATAGTGAAAGTCCATGTCCAGTCTTCAGTTTCCAGTCTACTGTTTACTGCCTACTGCCTACTGCTTACTGTTTACTGTATGTATAGTTACTTTTTGTTCTTTGTGAATCAGAAGATTTATCAAAGCGCTCACTATGCTGATCAGAAGAGCGGCCCAGAATGCTTTCCAGAAACTGGTGATCTCGAAACCTGATACCAACCCTGAAACTGCATATAGAAGAAAAGCATTGATAACCAGGGTGAAAAGACCTAAGCTGAATATGTTTATGGGTAAAGTCAAAAGTAAAAGAACTGGTCTTAAAAAAACGTTCAAAATACCTAACACCAATGCGGCTAAAATCAGAACCTGTAAGTTTTCAACATAGATTAAATTGAATATATTAGCCACTATGAAGATTGAGACGGCAGTGACAAACCATTTTAACAAAAAAGCTTTCATCTTATCCTTCCCACCCTTTGGTAAATATCAAGTAATGTAATATTCGGTGTTCAGCTTATCATAATTTGGCGAACCCTTCAAAATTACGGTCCAGCCCGGAAATTTATTGATGATCCTCCCTTTCATATCTTCTATCCAGAACAGCTTACCCTGGTTTAGCTTTATCTTCAAAGTCAAAGGTGAATCCAAAAGGTAAACTCCCCACCTCTTTTGATTAAATGGACTAAATCCATTCTCTTTTGAGTTCGAACATAATGTATAAGCTCCCCTGTAACCCAATCTTTCTGCCTCTTTCTGAACATATCGGTTATACCTCCCAAAAGGATAAGACAAAAAGTCCACCCTCCGACCTAACTTGTCCTCCAAAATTTCTTTCGATCTTCTTAACTCATACTTCACGAATTGTTCTGGGATTTTAGTAAGATCAGGGTGGTTGACGGTATGGGAACCAAAGTCAAACCCCGCATCAGCCATCTCCTTTATCTGTTCCCAGCTTAAATGCTTTTTTCTATTTCTCCCCCAATTATAGTCCCACTCATTGTATTTCCCCACATATCCAGTAATGACAAATATACAGGCGATAAAGCCAAACTTTTGCAAGATTGGGAATGCATTCAGATACACATCCTGGTAAGCATCATCAAATGTAAAAGCTACCTTCTTTTCCTGGCAGCTCTCATCAGAGTTGAGGGTTTCCTTAAGCCTAACCGCTTTGTAACCCTCATCATAAAGAAACCTTATTCCACTTTCGAATTGGATAACCTTCTGTCGGGTGATGCTTAGGTTAAATCTATCATTCACCTGATGATAAGCCAGGATAGAAACTTTCGTTTTGGGTGGCTTTTTAAATTTTATCTTCCATAGCACATAAAAGAATAACCATGGTGTTATTGTCAGGATTACCACCCATATTAGCCAGGACATGGTTACCAGTTTGCAGTTATCAGCTATCAGTTTGTAGTCTATGTATTCAAGTAAGCAAAAGAAACGATTGACTTCTTCCTTTCAGAAAGCCGCTTATTTTTTAAAGTTCGTCCCAGTTCACCCGGTTTAATGTATGTTTTCCAACTGGACCAATTACTGCCGCTGACAACTTATTGGAGCCAAAAAACTCATAGGCCACCTCGATTACATCTTGGGCTTTTATCTTATTGATGGAATTTATGGTCTGATCCAGATCCACATAATCATGCAGAAGCAATTCATATCGAGCTAATCGGTTCATCCGGTTAGAGGTGCTTTCTAAAGCCAGCAAAAGATTTCCCTTCAACTGGTATTTTGCATGGGAAAGTTCTTTGGAGGTGAGACTATCTTTCTTTAACTTTCGAATTTCCTTTAAAACCAGCTCTATTACCCGGACGGTATTCTTTTTGTGAGTTCCCATAGAGATTCCGAAAACCCCGGCATCTTCAAAGAAATCAAGGAAAGTATACACGTTATATGCCAGCCCCAGCTTCTCCCTTATGCTCTGAAAAAGACGAGAGCTCATCCCTCCACCTAAGATATTGCTTAAAACCAATGCGGCATATCTTCTTTTGTCCTGGTAAGAAAAAGTGGGAACTCCCATGCAGATGTGAGTTTGAGCGGTTTTTTTCTTTGCCACTATCCGGTTCGGTTCTGCTGGCTGGGACACTTGGTTTTCCTGGTTGGGAAGGGAATCTGAGCAAAACTTAAATTCCCTTCTGATTTTTCTTATCAGATCCTTATGCTTGAGATTACCAGAAGCGGCAATCACCACCCGGGGAGAAATATAGTATCTCTTCATGAAATCGACCAGTTTGCTTCTGGACAACCTCAACACACTTTCAGCATTTCCTATGATCGGTTTTCCCAGAGGGTTTGCTTTCCACATGGCGCTCATCAAAAGGTCATGCACCAAATCTGCTGGTGAATCCTCCAGCTCCTTTATCTCAGAAATAATTACCTGCCTTTCCTTCTCAAGGTGATAGGGGCTGAAAAGAGGGTTTTTTAGAATGTCGGACAGAACATCTAAGGCAATGTCTGTATGTTCGTCCAGCGCCCGGGCAAAATAACAGGTATGCTCTCGTCCGGTAAATGCGTTCAAAGAGCCCCCCACAGATTCCAAGGAGGAGGCGATCTGTTTTGCAGTTCTTTTCTTGGTCCCTTTAAACAACATATGCTCAATGAAATGGGAAACGCCAGCTTCGTCTCTTTTCTCGTCCCGGGAACCCACATCTACCCAAACTCCAATGCTTATGGAGCGAACATAATCGATCCTTTCGGTGACCACCCTAATGCCGTTTTCTAAGACCGTCTTCTTATATTTCTCTTTCAAGTTGTTTTTCCCTTTTCTAAAGAACTGTTTGAATTTCTGATGAAAACTTTTGTCCTTCAATGGCTGATGTCAGGAAAACTGAAGAGTCGAAAAAGTGGCGCCTACCTTATCTTGGATTTTGAGGAAAAGCAGGCTTTTCTGGATAGTCTGATTTTTCCTTCTGCATCTATCCCAATTATCTTAACTTTTATCTCATCTCCCACACTCAGGACGTCCTCCACTTTGTTGATCCTTTTGGTATCCAGCTCCGAGATATGGACAAGCCCATCCTGGCCCGGAAGTATCTCCACGAAAGCTCCGAAAGGAGTAATTCTTCTCACCTTGCCTGAGTACTCTTTGCCAATCTCCGGCTCCTCGATTAACTTCAAGATCAGCTCTTGCGCCAACTCTCCCGCCTTCTGATCCACGGAGGCGATGAAGACGGAGCCGTCATCCTCGATATCGATTTTGGCTCCGCTCTTCTCGATTATGCTTCTGATCATCTTCCCACCTGGACCGATGATTTCTCCAATTTTCTCTGGTTTCACCTTGAGGATGATGATGCGAGGAGCATATGCGGAGAGCTCCAATCTGGGTTTGGCAATGGTTTGTTGCATTGAGTCCAAGACGGAAAGCCTTGCTTCCTTAGCTCTGGTCAAAGCCTCCTTTATAAGGGACAGGTCAATTCCAGCTATCTTGACATCCATCTGAAAGGCAGTGATGCCTTCATGGGTGCCAGTCACCTTGAAATCCATGTCTCCCAGATGATCCTCCAGTCCCAGGATGTCGGTTAAGATGGCATGTTGATTTCCCTCTTTAATCAACCCCATGGCGATCCCCGCCACCGGCGCCTTTATGGGCACACCTGCATCCATCAGACAAAGACTACCTGCACATACGGTAGCCATAGAGGATGAGCCATTTGATTCCAGAATGTCCGAGACTATCCGGATGGTATAGGGGAATATCTCTTCGCCGGGAATCACCGGCTGGATGGCTCTTTCCGCCAGTGCTCCATGGCCAATCTCCCTTCTCCCCGGTCCCCGGATAAATTTTATCTCCCCCACGCTGAAAGGAGGGAAATTATAATGAAGCATGTAGCTTTTGGTGGATTCGCCTTCCAGATCGTCTACTCTCTGTTCGTCTATCTTTGTCCCCAGAGTGGCGACCGAAAGGGCTTGGGTTTGCCCCCGGGTGAAGAGAGCTGATCCATGCGTTCGGGGTAGAATGCCCACTTCGCAGGTGATGGGTCTGATCTGGTAAATATCTCTTCCGTCCGTCCTTCTCCCCATATTTAAGATCATCTGGCGTACGTCTTTCTTTTCCAACTCCTGCAAGATAGACTTAATCTCTCTTTCGCTTTCTGGGAATTTCTCCAGAAGTTCCAGAACAACCGAGTCCAAAAGGTTATCCAGCTTTTCCTGTCTTTCCAGTTTGTCTGCAGTTCGGTTAATTTCTTTAATCTTCTCCAGTCCCAGAGCAGTAACTGCCTCCACCAGTTCGGAATTTCTGGCAGGAGATTCCACCTGGGGTTTGGGCTTGCCCACTTTAGAGCGGAGTTCTTTCTGTAATCCGACTATCTGTTTGATTTTCTCGTGTCCAAACTCCAAAGCGGATACAAGATCTTGTTCTGAGATCTCCCGGCAATCTCCTTCCACCATATTGACAAAGTCACTGGTTCCTGCCACCACCAGATCTATATCACTCCCCTCCAGTTCTGAGAAAGTAGGATTGGCGATAAGTTCCCCGTTCAACCTCCCTACATGCACCGCACCGACTGGCTGATAGAACGGTATCTGTGAAATGCTTAAAGCCGCGGAGGCACCTATGAGTCCCGGCACGTCCGCGTCATTTTCCTGGTCTGAGGAGAGGACTGTCACCATAACCTGCACCTCTTTAAAGTACCCTTCCGGAAACAGGGGGCGCAAAGTCCGGTCGATCAATCGAGCGCTTACCGTCTCCTTTTCGCTGGGTCGCCCCTCCCTTTTGAAAAAGCCTCCTGGGATTTTGCCTGCCGCATAAGCCTTTTCCCTATAATCAACCAGCAGAGGGAAGAAGTCCTGCTCCTCATCAACTTCCTTTGCCTCCACCGCCGTTGCTAAAATCACCGTATCTCCCAAACGCACCATGGCGGCACCATGAGCCTGTTTAGCTACCTTTCCCGTTTCCACCGTCAGGGTTTTGCCTCCCAACTCCATCTCCAATCTTAATTCCATCCTAAAGACTCCTATCTCTGCTAAAAGTTATACCAATTACAGTCAAGGCAAGGTTAAACTTTCGGCTTTCAACGCAGATTACTATTTCCTCAAGCCTAACTCTTCCACTATCTTTCGATATTCATCCAGATCCGTATCTTTCAAATAATCTAAAAGCCTCCTTCTTTTTCCCACTAATTTTAAAAGCCCCCTTCTGGAGCTGAAGTCCTTGGTATGCTTTTTTAGATGCTCGGTCATGTGGTTGATCCTCTCAGTAAGCAGGGCGATCTGGACCTCAGGTGAACCGGTATCCTTATCATGCATCCGATATTCCCTTATCAACCTTTCTTTTTTTTCCCGGGTAAGTGACAAGATTGCCTCCTTGGTATATCTTTTTGATTCAGTTTAAGCTGTGTATTCGAAACATCTCTTTGATTCTTTTTTCATCTGATTTCAACTGATCCTTTAAATGCTCAGAATTAGCGAACTTTTTAGGCTCCCTAACCCAGTCTTCCACAAAAAGCTTGACCTTAAGGTCGCTGACGCTCCCCTCTAACCCGAACACGTGAACTTCCACCGAACGGGTGTAGTCGTCAAACGTTGGTTTGGGCCCAACATACATCATCCCTACGCATCTTTTTCCTTCAAGTTGCACTCTGACGCTGTAAACTCCGTCTTTGGGCAGAAGTTTCCTTGAGGGAATCTGTAGATTCAAGGTAGGGTAATCTAACCTTTTTCCCCTTCCTTTCCCTCTTGTTACTGTGCCAGAGACAGAATAGCTATGCCCTAACAGACTTTTGGCTTTAGCAAATTCCCCCGCTTCAAGCTCCTTTCTGATCCGGGTGCTGCTTATTCTTGTCCCATCCACATGCAGGGCGGAAACCACCTCCAGGTCGAAATTGTACCCTAAAGCCGCTTTTCTTAAAAGCTCAATTTTGCCGGCTCTGTTTTTTCCAAAAGCATGATCGTCCCCCACCACCAGATCTCCAATGTTCAACTTCCTGACTAAAATCTTCTCCACAAACTCCTCCGCCGAGTATTCCCTCAGTTGCTCATCAAAGTTCATAACCACCGTCTCCTCCACCCCCAGCTTTTCTAAAAGCGCAAGTTTTTCGTCAAGGAGGGTCAAAAGATTTGGAGCATCATGAGGTGCCACCACGCTCTGAGGATGGGGCTCGTAGGTCACCACCACTCCCATCCTTTTTTTCCCTTTAGATTTCTCAATTATCCTCTTGATTATAGCCTGATGACCCAGATGAACCCCGTCAAAGCTTCCCAAAGTCACCACTGGGTTCTCGAATGCCTGAAAATCTACCTTTCTTATATCGAAACAAACGTGCATGGCATTGGTTTTATTGAACTTTAGAACTTTTGAACCTTTGAACTTTTTATAACTATATTACTCGAATGTATTGAAAAAGTTTATTTTTGTAATCTGGATCCAAAAATTTATTCGCCGAGCTTAACGCTTTGCCAAGGGCGATGATGTTTTTCTGATTGTCTTTTATTGAAATGGTTTGATTTTTTTTAAAATCTCCCTCTGTGGATAGCACCGATGAGGCAGCCAGAGGAACGCCATGCCGAACTTTTTCAGTAAAACTTTCTTTCACCATCACCGAAGGAAGATGAGCCAAAGCTTTCTCTATGGGAATTAAATGATCCTGGAGTTTGCCCTCTTTCTCAACATCAGAGATCTTCTCAAGACCTAACGCATCCTCAAGTTTGAACGGGCCCACTCGGTTTCGTCGCAGGGAGTAAAGATATGCCCCGCATCCTAATTTTTGCCCTACATCGAAAGCTAAGCTTCGGACGTAGGTTCCCTTGGAACAACTTATCCTTAACTTAACATAAGGTATGTCGATATCCACCACATCAATATTCTTTATCTCCACCTCTCTTTTTTCTCTTTTCACCTTTTTTTTCGCCCTGGCATATTCGTAAAGTTTTTTCCCCTTGTATTTTATGGCAGAATACAAGGGAGGAATCTGCCATATTCTTCCTTTGAATGAATCAATTACCTTCCTTGTCTGGTCGGAACTTATCTTTAAGTTTTCTTCTATCTTTGTAATTTTTCCTTCGCCATCATAGGTATCGGTGGTGATCCCCAATTCGATCACCGCCTCGTATTCCTTGTCAAATTCAGTTAGAAACTGCACCACCTTGTTAGCTTTCCCCACACAGGCTAAGAGAAGTCCGCTGGCACGGGGGTCTAAGGTCCCGGTATGTCCAATTCCTCTGGTGCACAGAGTCTGTCTTAATCTCTGTATCACATCATGCGAGGTTATCCCGGTTGGTTTGTTAACTGGTAAAACTCCGGACAGATTCATCCTTTAAGGTTTTCTGAATTTGTTCCACCATGATCTTCTTAGCCTGCTTTAAGTTAAGATTGAGAGTACAGCCAGCCGCATTCCTGTGTCCTCCCCCTCCAAATTCCCTCGCCACCTTTGACACATCAAATTCATTTTGTGATCTTAAGTTCACTTTGGTTTTCCCACTTTCCTTCTCTGTGAAAAGAAGCCCTACCTCCACTCCCTTCAAAAAGAGCGAATAACCCACCACCCCCTCTATCTCTTCTGGATCAACCCTCAGATCAGCTAAAAGAGCCTTCTTGACGGTCATGGCGCAAATTCGTCCCTCACCCAAAATCTGAGGATAGCTCAGAATTGATCCCAGAAGCTTCAAAAAAGGAAGGGAGTGGTTAAAATAGATCTGATTGGTGACATGTTTGGGATCGGCTCCTGATTCTATTAGTTCCGCACAAACTCTCAGACAAGAAGGGGTAGTGTTGGAGAATTTGAATCTACCGGTGTCGGTCAGGATGGCGGCATAAAGCTGGGTGGCTACCACGGGCATAATAGGAAAACCAGAAACCTTTAGCAGATAAAAGATTATCTCCCCGACGGCTGAGGTGTCTAAATCTACGTAGTTAAAGGTGCCAAACTCTTCATTATCTGGATGGTGGTCTATATTTATTAATACGGCCGTGGGGGGGATCAATTTTTTAACCTCCCCCACCCGGCTCATGGAAGTGGAGTCCAACACAAAGACTAAATCTGCGGTAGCCCCAACATCCTTTTGGGCTCCTACCACCTCTGTTTTTTCGATCTTTCCCTGAGGGTCCAAAAACATGTATTTGTTTGGCAAGTCGCCCTGGTTGATGATCCGACAACTCTTTCCCCAGCTTTCCACAAGCTTAGCCAAAGCCAACTGGGATCCGATCGAATCCCCATCTGGATCACGATGGGATGTGATCAAAACCATCCGGCTCTTTTTTATAAAATCTAAAATCTTTTTTAATTTGTTACTTGTCCTCTGCATCTTCATTTAAAGTGGAGTTATCCCCGGTAGGCTCATCTTGATTGAGTTTGTTTTGATCAACTTTTTCAGTCGTATGAATCTTCTGGATCAACTCCTCAATATGTGCGCCATATTCCACCGATTCATCAAACTGAAAGAAAATCTCCGGGGTATATTTAAGCTTAAGCTTTTTTCCTATCTCTCGCTGGATGAACCCGGAGGCTCTTTTCAATGCAGATGTGCTTTTCCTTTTGGAGCCCTCATCGCCCAGTACGCTATAGAATATCTTGGCATGTTTAAGATCGACTGAAACTTCTACCGCAGTGATGGTCACAAAGCCAATTCCCGGATCCTTGAGCTCATGTTGGACTATATGAGCGATCTCTCTCTTGATCAAATCGCTCACCCGATCTTTTCTCTGGTACTGCATATTAATCTTTTCCTTTACTTCCCAGATGACTACCACCTAATGGGGATCCACATATTACCATGGTGATGAGATTTAACTTCAAAACAGCTCTATGGAATAATTCAGTATCTGAACCCCATTTTCCTTATCTATGAACTCCACTACACCAGAGAGGACTTGATTGGCAAACTGCCTTTGATTAGCCACCACTGAGACTCCCAGGGTGGTTCTCTGCCACAGATCGTTGTGGTCCACCTCGGCGATGGAAACATTGAATCTGTTTTTTACTCTATCTTTTATTCCCTTTAGAAAGTGTCTTTTGCTTTTTAAGGAGCCACTTTCCGGAATATGAATCTCAATGCTTGCTAATCCAACAACCATCGGAGGAGAAGGCAAAGACAATTAAGTCTAAACCTTATTGGTTAAAACCTACTCTAATTTGCGGGCAAGCTCTTTTACCTGATAGGCTTCTAAAAGATCGCCCACCTTAACGTCATTGTAGTCTTCTATTTTTATTCCGCATTCCAGTCCGCTTGTAACCTCTTTCACATCATCCTTGAATCTCTTTAAGGATGAAATTATTCCTTTGTAGACCACCACTCCATCACGAATCAACCGAACCTTGTCTCCTCTCTTCAGAGCTCCTTCGGCAACAAAGCATCCTGCCACCTGTCCCACGTTGGATACCTTGAAGATATCCTTCACCTCGGCAGTGCCGGAGATGGTTTCAGTGATTTCGGGTTCCAAGAGCCCCTCTAAAGCTTTCCTGATGTCGGATTCGATCTCGTAGATCACCTCATAAAGTCTTATGTCCACATTTTCTTTTGAGGCCAGCTCTCTGGCTCTTAGATCCGGGCGGACGTGAAATCCGATGATGATCGCATTAGAGGCTGCAGCCAGAAGAACGTCGCTTTCAATGATGGAGCCCACCCCTCGATGGATCACCTCGACCCTCACCTCGCTGGTTGAGATTTTCTCTAAGGTGTCAGATAATGCTTCCACTGATCCACCCACATCTCCTTTGAGGATCAAGTTCAACTCTTTGGTTTTGCCCTCCTCGATTTGTTCATATACCTCAGCTAAAGACACCCTTCTCGCCTGCCTTAAGTCCTGCTCCCTTTTTAATCTCATTCTTTTAGCTGAAATCTGGCGGGCTTCTGCCTCATCCTTAGTTACTCTAAAGGTATCTCCAGCCTGAGGGACTCCGGATGCACCCAAAACCTGTATGGGGGTAGATGGTCCTACCTCCATCGCCGGATTTCCTCTTTCATTAAACATGGCTCTTATTTTCCCATGATATGGTCCAGTCACGAAGGGGTCTCCAACTTTAAGTGTTCCTTTCTGCACTAAAACGGTAGCAACCACTCCCCTTCCCTTGCTTAGCTCAGATTCGATCACCACGCCAGAAGCCCGGCGATTGGGGTTAGCTTTCAACTCCATCATCTCCGCCTGAAGCAGAATCATCTCCAGAAGCCGATCTACCTCCGCGCCGGTTTTGGCGGAGATTTCCACCACAATACTTGAGCCCCCCCATTCTTCCGGCACCAGATTAAGCTTGGCCAACTCCTGTTTGATCGGCTCACTTTTGGCTTGGGGGAGATCCATTTTATTGATAGCTACGATTATGGGGACTCCCGCCGCCCGGGCGTGATCGATGGCTTCAATGGTTTGGGGCATCACACTGTCATCTGCCGCTACCACCAACACCACGATATCAGTCACCTGCGCTCCTCGAGCCCTCATAGCAGTGAAGGCTTCATGTCCCGGGGTATCCAGGAAGGTTATTCTTCCGCCGGGCACCTCCACCTCATACGCTCCTATATGCTGGGTGATACCACCTGATTCTCCTGCTATGATGTTGCTTTTTCTTATGAAGTCTAAAAGCGATGTTTTTCCGTGATCTACATGTCCCATGATGGTGATCACCGGAGGACGCGGTTTTAAATCCTTTTCTTCCTCCTCCTCTTTTTCCTCTTCCTCCAGCCCGATCTCTTTAACCGGCTCTACGTTGAATCCGAATTCCAGCGCAACAGCCTCAATGCTATCCATATCCAATCTCTGATTGATGGTAGCCACAAAACCCAATTCTAAGCATTTGGAAATAACCTCTGCAGGCTTCACCCCCAAAAGATTAGCCAGCTCTGCCACTGAGATGTATTCGTTAACCTGGATGAGGTTAGCCGGCTCAACTTCCTTTTTAGCTTGGTCTGGATGCAATTTCCTTTTATATCTTCTCACCTTGCGGACGGTATCTATGGAAGCCAAGGTCTTCTTTACGCTTTGCTCAATCTTGGCTCTATCTATCTTTCTTTCATGTTTTTCCTTTAAAAATGGAGTTTTCTTTTTTTGGACGTCCAGCCTTTTTTCCTCCAGCCTTCTCAAATGTTCCTTGCGTCGAAGTTTAATCTCCTGGGTTCTGCTAATCAACTGGGATGAGACGGTTTGTTCTTCCTTCTCCTCCCGTTCCTTCAGCTTCTTTTTTTTCTGAGCGTATTCTTCCTTTACCGCCTCCCTTTCCTTTAAGAATTTTTCCTCGATGGCGGAGGCCATCTTCTCGTCCACCGCGCTCATATGGCTTTTTATTTTAAAGCCAAGTTCCCTGATGATGGAAAGCATTGCCTCGCTGGAGATCTTGTAATCCTTGGCCAACTGATGTACTCTCTTCTTCGCCAAAACAAATACCTCTGCGTTAAAGTAACGCTATGAGTTTAAAACCTTATCATCTGTATGCAAACTCCAAACTTTTCTAACCTCTCTTGTTTTTTTTATGCTTAGAAAAAGTTTGAGTTCAGTTTTTTATTTTGTGAAAAAATGCTATTCACCAGTCTTGGAAAACCTCAGATAGTCTTTTGCCTTTTCGATCAAGGAACCCGCTCTTTTTGAGCCCACCCCTTCGATCTTTACCAAATCCTCCACACTATACTTAGCTATGTCCTGAATGGTTTCGATTCCATGCGCGGCCAGTTTTTCTTTCAGCTTCTTCCCTACTCCTGGCAATTCGGTCACGTAGATTTTAAGTTGCTCCTCCAGTTTCTTCTGTTCTCTGGATTCCGTTTCGCTTAGGATGTTGATTTTCCATCCGGTGAGCTTCGCCGCCAATCTGGCATTCTGTCCTGCTCTGCCAATAGCCAGGGAGAGTCTATCATCCTCCACTACAATGGTCATGCTGTTGTCATCATGATAGGCATCTATGTGCACCACTTTGGCGGGTGCTAAGGCTCTGGTGGCAAAGGTTTTTGGGTCCGGGCTAAAGGGCACAATATCGATCCTTTCACTGGAAAGCTCTCTGACGATGCTTTGCACCCGGGAGCCCTTTACCCCCACACAGGCGCCTACCGGATCCACCCGATCATCAATAGAGCTCACCGCTACTTTGGACCTCTCTCCCGGCTCACGAGCCACAGCTTTGATTTCAATTATCTTTTCATAAATCTCTGGAACTTCCAGCTCAAAAAGCCTTTTTACGAAATTGGGATGCGCCCGGGAAAGGACGATCTGTGGTCCTTTGGCGGTCTTTTGCACATCCAGGATCAATGCTCGGATTCTGTCTCCCTGACGGTATCTCTCCTTGGGGATCTGTTCCCTGGGGGGAATAACCCCCTCCCCCCTTCCCAGATTTACTATGATATGACCTTTTTCAATCTGTTGCACCCCACCGGTGACCACGGTTTCGATCTTATTTTTATATTCCTCAAAGATCTTTTCCCTTTCTGCTTCTCTGACTCTCTGGACCAGGATTTGTTTAGCCGCGCTGATGGCGTTTCTGCCAAATTCATTGAAGCCCACCATTACCTCCACCTCATCCCCCAGCTTTGCCTTATGCTCTATTTCTTTTGCTTCGTCTAAGATGATCTCGGTATTTGGATTGGTTACCTCTTCTACCACCTTTTTGAAGGCGACGATTTTGATCTCTCCTGAATCTGGATCCACGTTGATCTTTATATTGTCGGTTTCGCCGAACTTCCTTTTCGCCGCCAACATCAACCCGTCCTCCAAAGTCTTAATTACAAAATCCATATCTATGTTTTTGTTCTTGGTGATCTGGCTTAATGCCTCTAAGATTTCGTAGTTCATCAACTAAGCCCTCTCCTAAAACATGATTTTGGCTTTGGCTACCTTTTTTAGAGGGATGATCTCTTCGGTTCCTTCATCCATCCCGGATGCTGAAGACTCGATTAGAAGATGGAGATTTTCCCCCTCTAAGGTTTTTATTTTTCCTAAAAGCTCCATCTTCCCACCAACTTCCTCCTTTAAAAAAACTTTCACCCTCTTCCCTATCTTTCTTTTAAAATCCGCACTAGTGCAAAGAGGTCTATCTAACCCTGGAGAAGACACCTCCAGCAGATACCGGTGAGGAATCAAGTCCTCCATGTCCAAAAAATCGCTGATCTTTCTACTCAAATTTGCGCATTGGTCGACTGTTACTCCACCCTCTCTATCTACATATATCCTCAAAACTGATGCTGGTCCTCCTTGGAAGAATTCAAAATCCACTATTTCCAAGCCACCTTCTTCAACCAGCGGCTCGATTTTTTCTTTCAATATATCTACTTTCGAGCCCATAACTTAAATATACGTTAACAAGTATGTAAAAGAGTGGGTTATACCCACTCTTAATTTTCTAAGATAATACCTCTTTTCAAAAAAGCAACATAAAAATGATCTTTATTTACACCTCTTAGTGAAGCTGTTTATTTGCTCATCCGGTTCCTTGTTTTGTCCTCTCAGAATATCTCAAGCTTTTACTCCTACCATTCCTTCAAATACAATATTTTCCCGTCATCTGATTAGATTTACTTTCGTGTTGTGCGCTTTTGCGGGCTGACTTTCTAAGTGGAGAAGTTTATCTTTAAAAAATCAAACCGACTTCATTCTTTTTAGAACCATGACTACTGGTTTGTCAATTCAACTTATCTAAAGGCTACTTAGAAGCTTTTTGCATTTTTCAACCACCTCATTCTGAGGTACCAGGATTATCTCTTTTGTCTTTCTCACACACATCTCCACCTTATCTTCCTTCAAACTTTTTGCTCCCACGTTTACCCTCAAAGGTAGTCCGATCAGATCAGCATCGTTGAATTTCACCCCGGCTCTTTCATCTCTGTCATCGATCAACACCTCAATTTCCTGCTCTCGCATTTTTTGATATATTTCGAAAGCCACTTTTTTCTGTCTTTTGTCAGCCACATTCAAAGGTAGAATCTCCACGGACAAAGGGGCGATTGCAGCGGGCCAGATTATGCCTTTTTCATCGTGAAATTTTTCCACCGCCGCCTGGGCAGTGCGGGTGATTCCTATTCCGTATGACCCCATGATGAAAAGTTTTTCCTCTCCGTCTACATCCAGAAAGGTGGCGCCTAAAGCCTGGCTATACTTTGTTCCCAGCATGAAAGTGTTTCCCACTTCTATGCCCCGGGAGGTGAGAAGCTTACCCTTCTTACATCGAGGGCACAGCTCACCTTCCTGAGCACATCTGATCTGTCCCACCTGATCTATTTTAAAATCTCGACCAATATTAACGTTTATGAAATGGAAATCGTTCTGGTTAGCACCGGTGACAAAATTTTTCAAATGAGGGATTTCCTCATCTACTATTATAGTAACTTTGCTCAAGTTCAAAGGACCGGCAAAGCCCACCTGAGCACCGGTGATTTTTTCCACTGTTTCTGCATCTGCCATCTCCAGATTTATGCAACCCAGAAGGTTTTTTAACTTAACTTCATTGATCTGTCTGTCTCCCCTTATCATAGCCGCAACGATTTTCTCATCCGCTTTATATAACAAAGTCTTGGCTAACTTTCTTGCCGGGACATTAAGAAATCCCGTCACCTCCTCCAC
>CAYOFL010000052.1:0-20762 GCA_964403165.1 uncultured Ignavibacteria bacterium | reverse complement strand
TCGTGGTCTTAGAGATCAAGAATGTCTCAGAAAATGACTATTCTGATTTTGCCTTTGGTCTTTATTGCGACTTCGACGTTGGGGGGATAGTTCCGGGCACATTTGAAAACGGAAGGTTGGGAGATTTGGTCGCTTTTGACTCCTCCATGAACTTAGCCTGGACCTATGATGAGGACAACTATGATCCGGGCTGGGGTCCTTTGGTAAAATGTGGAGTAATGGGAACCAAATATATTGAGACTCCTGACAATATCGGGATGACCGCCTTCCGAACCGGGAGATGGGAAGATTTGCCGGACAATGATGAAGGAAAATACGAGTTTATTAACAGCCAGCAGTTTGACCAAAGCCTCCCCCCTACGGATCAATATTATATTCAATGCACCCGGGGAATAACCCTGTCCTCCGGCAAAACCGTTCGAGTGGTCTTCGCTTTAATAGCCGGATATAACCAAGAGGAGCTCAAAAAGAACGCCTCTATGGCTCAAGCGATCTACGACAACCACTTCATCGGTCCGGAACCCCCTCAGTCAGCTAAATTGGTAGCCACACCTAGCTACCAGAAGGTAAAGCTCACCTGGGATAACAACTCAGAGTCCTCAGTTGATCCATTAACTGGAAAAATGGACTTTAAAGGATATAAGATATACAGAAGCACTGACATGGGGCAGACTTGGGGTGATTTGGTAAGGAATCCAGACGGCAGTTTGGGACCAGACTACGTGCCCATAGCAATTTTCCAGAAAGATAGCCCCAACGATATCTTGCCACATACCTTTATAGATCGCAACCTGATCAACGGAATGGAGTACTGGTATTCCGTGGTCTCCTTTGATGAAGGTGACACCAGCATTCCCATCGAAGCCTTGCAGACCGCTTTTGGAAGGCCCGGAGAGGATAACAACTGTGCTTTTGCCTATCCTCGAACCGACCCGGCGGGATATTATTCAGCCAGCGCAACTGTTAAGCACAATTATTATGGAAATGAGGAAAAAAGCGATGGCGGGATTGCACCGATGGTGTTTGATGAAAGTGCCTTAACCGGTCATGATTATAAGGTGATCTTTACCGAAGATCCCTTTGCCACCTATTGGCATGTGGTTGATATTACCACCGGAGAAACGGTTTTAGAAGATCAAAACAAGCAGTCCGGGGACACAGAGAGCTACCCGGTGGTGGATGGAATACAGGTGATCGTGACCAATGGTGAAAGAGAGCCAAGTTATTATGGCCAGACGCAGTTTGGCACATCCGGCAGCACTACCCTGCACATGGAATATTTCTTGGGAAGCATGGGGGAAATATTCGGTTATCCCGTTGGAGGAGACATGCACTTTCGTTACACTTATGAGTTAAGATTCACCGAGCAAGGTTCTCAAGGATATAGCTTCTTTGATGACGTCACTCCGGTGTGGGTCCCCTTCGAGGTGTGGAACACCACCACCGAAGAACAGGTGCTGGTAGAGGTATATGATCAGGCGCAAAATGGGGTTTGGGACCCGGATCATCGGGATTATCTGGATATTGTGAACGTTCCCTATGATGGACAACCCCATCCGGAAGCTTTCCCCTACTATCATGCCTGGTTCTTCGCTTTTGCCACCACCGATACCGAATATTCGGCGGGAGATATCTATCAGATCAAAGGAGCAAAGCTGAACTGCCCGAACGATGAATTCGTTTACACCGCAGGGGGGGTAGATGCTCAGAAGGCAAAACAGGAGCTTTCGCAAATCAAGGTCGTGCCTAATCCATATATAGCTCATGCTTTGTGGGAAAACAAAGAAGGAATAAGAAAAATTCAGTTTACCCATCTTCCGGATGAATGCACCATCCGAATTTACACTCTGGCGGGAGATCTGGTGAAGGTGATTGAACACAATAACGGTACCGGCACCCAAGATTGGGACTTGCTGAACAAAAACCAGCAAGGTATCGTGCCCGGTGTTTATTACTATCACGTGGACTCAAAATATGGGCAAAAGCTGGGAAAAATCGCGGTGATAAAATAGGTCAACGGATGGGTCAACGGATGGAACGGATTAAACGCCCAGACGGGCGTCCGTCTGGACGGATGAAGTAAATTAAGGATAAGAAAGCGACATCAGGGTTGTATCAATAGTCAATGACAATCAACTTAAAGCGTAGCCAAGCCTTCATGGCTTGGTAAGACAAAAGAAACAACGAACACACTTATCACTGGGGAGATTTAACTAAAAGAATCCTGCAAAAGAAGGGGGAAGAGATGAAAACGAAGTTGATTGGATTGCTTGCCACTTTGTTAATATTGAGTCTGGCGAGCACCGCTTACTCCGGGGAGTTCTCAAGGGTGGGGACAGTTGGAGCGCAGTTTCTCAAAATCGGCGTGGGAGCGAGATACGTGGCTATGGGCGGGGCGTCAGTAGCCTGCGTCAATGACGCCTATGCCATGTATTGGAATCCCGCCGCACTAACGGAAATATCCTCCTCCAATTTATCACTCACCAATGTGGATTGGATATCGGATGTTCAACTCAATCACGCTAGCTTCGCGAAATCTTTAAGCGAGTACAGTGCGCTTGGCGTGAGCCTTACCGCCTTGAGCATGGGGGATATGGAGGTGACCACGGTGGAAGAACCAGAAGGAACTGGAGAAACCTTTACTGCCTCTTCCTATGCATTGGCTATAGGATATGCTCGGAAATTTACCGATAGATTTTCCGCCGGGATAAGCGGGAAATATATCTGGGAAAGGATCTCGGAGGAGACGGCTTCCGGATTTGCCTTCGACTTCGGCACCCTGTTTTACACCGGCTTCAAAAGCTTGAGGATGGGGATGAACATCTCCAACCTGGGCCCGGAGATGAAACTGGAAGGTCCGGAGCTGGACGCCTTTCACAACCCTCAGCCTGGAAATCCAAATTATGATAATGTCAACGCCAAGTTGTCCGTGGACCCCTATGACCTCCCTCTCACCTTCAGATTTGGAGTTGCTTATGATCTGGTCAACTCACCGGAATCCCAATTCACCTTAACCATGGAAGCGAAGCATCCCAACGATAATATCCAGCAGGCCAGCTTCGGCGGGGAGTATCTGTGGAAGGAGACTTTCTCTTTGAGAGCGGGATACAAGTTGAATTGTGAAGAGGAAGGACTGACCCTAGGGGGTGGCATGAAGGTCAATGCGGGCAAAAACACCAAACTGGATATAAGTTATGCCTGGGCTGATTTCTCTCGCCTCTCCAGCGTCCACCGATTTTCTTTAGGATTTGAATTTTGATTGCCCCATTTAGCTAAAGGGAAGATAATACTTTTAACTACATCGTAACTGTAAAGGTCGGATATGACAGAAGGACTATCCGACCTTTTCATTTACCGTTACCCCCAATTACGAATTTCAGACCCAAAAACGCTTTCTTTTTTCAATTAGAGGATTCCTCAAATTATTGTATCTGGATTTTGTCTGAGCATCCGTGACTGCCTCTTTGGGCGCACCAAATCGCAGGTTATCTTCAATAAATCTCTTTGCTAAGTTGTTCTCCTATACTGAGAAATCTGGTGAATCATGTTAAGTTTTTAAACAGAATTGTCGATAAAAACAATGATTACAACGTCCCTGCAGTGAAGAAACGTCCCCAAAATTTCTGCCTGAAAGCTACAAAAATGTAAAATCGGATCTTTAGCTGTCCAGAGGATGTAAATTTGCACTGACTCTTCATTCAAGGCTCAAAAAAGTGGGAGAGGATGTTCGTTTTTCGTCCTTCCCATACCTACTTAAGCAAAACAGAAATGTCTGTAATATTTTTGGATAACACAAAGAGTGCCACCCGAATCGGAATTTTAGGGGGAGGTCTTACCGGCCTGACCATCACTTATTGTCTGGAACAAAAAACCCACCAAAAATTTCAGGTTGAGGTTCTGGAGAAAGACTCCGAATGCGGAGGTCTACTCAGAAGCTTTAAAAAGGCGGGTTTACTATCATTAGCGAGGAGATCACTTAATCTACTCCAAAGACCGTAAGGCTGTCGATTTTATGCTAAAGATGTTGGGAGAGAACTGTTATAAAGGAAGAAGGTACAGAAAAACTTGTGAAAGCAACGAAGCGGGCTTAATCTCTCTCACAGATGCTGATGAGATTTTCCGAATGAAAGTGCAGAGCTAAGAGGGGATATGTTATCAGATTATTGTGCTAAAATCAAACGAAATGTTTATTCAAAAGCGGCCAGGGCTTCATATTTGATATTGGGTGGAAATATCCTTACCCAGGGTTTAGCTTTCTTAGTTACTGTTATTATCGCTAGAACTCTGGGACCGCGCGACTACGGAACGTTTGCTGTTGCCTATATTTTCATGATATTCTCAATAGATATAATCGATTTTGGTTTAGAAAGATCTTTCATAAGGTACTATTCTTTATACTCACTTAATCACCAAAAGAGGGCCAATCAACTATTCAGTAGTTTGTTTGGTTTAAAGCTTTTAATGGCTATCCTGCTGTGTTTTATAGTTTATCTCCTTTCAGGACACCTGGCTAAAAGTCTTTTTCATAACCACGAATTGATTGTCCCATTAAGGTTAGCTGGGGTTGGTTTTATTGGGGGAGCTCTTTTAAGATTTGAGGGGAGTTTTTTCCAAGCTAGTGAGCAATTCAAAAAATATATACTGGTCAATCTGGCCCATTCGGTATTTAAATTGGGCGGGATCTTTGCTCTAATATTTTTGAGTTTAATTTCCATAGATAATCTGATGCTTTTGTATGTGGTAGCTTTTTTTTCTGGTTTAACTTTCTCCTCTTTTTTGCTTCCTAGTTTTTCTTTGAGTCTCCCCAAGAACAAAGAAGATTTCACGGAGATTTTTGGATTGAGTAAATGGATTTTTATCTCTACCATTTTGGTTATGATAGAGACCCGTGTAGATTTTTTCATGCTGGGTCATATGAGCAACAAAGAGGAGGTAGGCTATTTTTCTGCAGCATGGAATATCGCCATTATTCTTCCCTTGATAATTGGGTCAGCACACACCGCGCTTTTTCCCAAAGTCTCAAGGATGTTAGGCAAAATTGAGATGAAAGCGTATGTCAACAAGCTTTTGAGTTTAAGCCCCTTAGTTATACCCATTATGATCGGGGGGGTTTTCCTAAGCAGATGGATTATCTTATTACTCTATGGCTCGAAGTACTTACCCTGTGTTGGTCCACTACAGATTTTAGTTATAGGCTATTCTTTGATTCTTCTTATTGTGCCGGTGAGTTTGGTTTTATATTCTTTAGATAAAGCCTGGGCCATAGCAATCGTAAATTCCTTAGAACTAACATCCCACGGGATTGCTAACTACTATCTTGTTCCCTCACATGGAGCTTTAGGTGCAGCTTTCAGTAATCTTATTGTTAAAATTATTACCACCGCTGGCATCCTCGGATTTGTTTACTTCTCCTTGAAGAAGACGGATGAAGTTGTCGAAACAACAAAACCAAGCAGAAAGGCGGTTAAAGTTTAACATATGAAAAGTGTCTATGGTTATCTGGGCGGATTAATGGCTGTGGCACTGCTAACTGCATCCATGTATATGTTTTCTCTGGAGATCACCTATGCTGTTATGGGCGGTATCCTTCTGTTTTTCTTTTCGTTTTTCCACCTGGATTGGGCAGTATGCGCTCTTATTTTCCTGATGCCTTTTAACCTTCAGATTATACCCATAAACATTCGATTCCTCAATTCCATGCCGGAGCTTTTGATGTTTTTGATTTTCATCGTCTTTATTATAAAACTGGCTCTCAACCAGATCAACCTAAAAAAATCTGAGGTTTTCATACCGGTGGCGCTGTTTGCATTAAGTCTATTACTTTCACTGTTGAGGGCAAGAGTTATCGATTACATACAGTTATACTATCAATTTTCAGTAATACTCTTCTTTTTCATCGTGATCTCCATTGCTCGCAATCGGATTATAATTAGCAGAATCATTCTCTCCGTAGTTCTTTCCACTTTTATCGTCTCTGCGGCAGCAGTTATTCAATTCATATTAAAAGAGAACCCACATCTGTTCAGTTTCATATTCGGTAACCAGCCAGGAAGCATACTCTACTCCGACGGATTTTATAGAAGTATCGGGAGTTTCGGTCAGCCCAATGCACTGGGAGGGTTCTTACTTTTGGGTTTACCTTTATCCATTCTTCTCCTCCAGCACCCTATCAAAATGAAAAATCGAGTGATACCTGCAATGATGCTTTTCTTTATTCTATTAGCACTCTTTTCTACCCTCAGCCGATCCGCTCTATTGGGCTTTGGCATGGTGATTCTTTCCTTTCTTCTTTTTGGTGGAAAACTGAAACTGAAACTGAAGTTCGGAGTGCTGGGTATGGTCATTCTGTTCCTGTTCATTTCATTTTTCCCCGTTCTTACAGATACTATCCAGGGAAGGTTTTCTAACTTGTTGGCTGGCGAATCCGATTCACATATAGTGAGACTGGTTCTGTACCAAACAGCAGTTAAGATGTTCGAAAGTTCGCCTCTTTTCGGGATCGGCTTAGGCAACTTCATCGTGTCTCAGGACATACTAGAGGTGAAAGGGGCTCACAACGTTTTTCTAAATATCTTGGCCGAATTAGGACTTTTTGGCCTTCTCAGTTTTCTGGCTATACAATTCCTTGTTTTGAAAAACAACCTTAAGTTCCTGAGGCAAGAGAGAAGTGGAGTCTCATCTTCCATTGCGCTGTGTTGCAGCCTGAGCATAATTGGCTTTTTGGTGGCTGGATTGTTTGATAGCTTACTACATTGTTCTGTCATCTCTTTTTATTTCTGGCTGATTGTGGCAATTTCCGTGGTCGCAACTGAACATAAGAAGGAGTTAAATTCTGATGAGAATCGGAATAGACGCAAGATTCATAACTAAGCAGAAGAGAGGGATCGGGAAATATTCTTTTAATTTGCTCTCGAATCTGTTGAGGATTGATTACAGAAATGAATACATACTATATCTCGAGAAGAATTCCGATCGGTCTTGCCTGCCTGCAAATGGTGATCTTGAATTAAGAAATATTGGAAATGGCCATTCAACTTTATGGGAGCAGTACTTTTTGCCTCAGCAGATTAAAAGAGATAAATTAGACTTATTTCACTCACCAGGAAATATTCCGCCAATTTTGTGCAAAACGAAGAGGGTGGTTACTTTGCACGACACCATTATGTTTCAACCCGAGATGTCTCGAGGGTCAGGGTGGTATGATTTTTACCTTCGGACAGCATTGTCTTATTCCATAGGTAGAGTCAATCGGATAATAACGATATCAAATAACTCAAAGAAAGATATCATAAGATTATTCCCTCGGGTCGAGCAAAAAATTGAAGTAATTTACGAGGCGGTGGAGGAGAAATTTGAGCCTTTAAGAGATGAGGGTAAAATGGAGCTTACCCTCAAAAGATATGAGGTCACTCAACCTTTCATTTTACATTTTGGATCTAATGATCCTCGAAAAAACACTTTGAAAGTAATAAAGGTTTATCACAGATTGATAAGAGAAAAAAACATTCCTCACCAATTGTTGTTACTCGGCTTTCGCCAGGAAAAGAAAACCCCGATAGATTTCTATTTAAAGAAAAACAACCTTATGCAAAGGGTAATTTCGATTGCCTTTTTGCCTGAGAATGATTTGCTCAACTTCTACCAGGGTGCCGACTTCTTGTTATATCCTTCTTTATATGAAGGTTTCGGGTTTCCTCCTTTGGAAGCAATGGCTTGTGGCACGCCAGTTATTGTATCAAATGTTTCCTCTATCCCTGAAATAGTAGGTGAGGCAGCCATTTTGGTGAACCCCACAAACGAATCGGAGATGTATAAAGCATGCATTGAAGTACTTGATAATAGAAACAAAAGAAGAGAGTTGACAAGGAAAGGTTTCAAGAGAATAAAAGACTTTTCTTGGGAGAAGACAGCTTCTTCAACTTTAGAAGTTTATGAGGAGGTGGGGAGAGAATGAAAATACTGTTTATTACATCCCTCTTTTTCTCCTGCCCGCCTAAAGATGGTAGCAGTATAAGGACCTTCAATCTATTAAAACATCTCTCCAGAGAGAATGAAATCGTTTTAGTCTATCTCAAAGAAGGCAAAAGTCAACTAGGCAACCTGTTACAGGTGGAAAGGTATTGCTGCCAATCAACTTTGATCGATTTTGAGAGACAAAGAGGAATTGTAAACTACCTACTTAACTTTTTTTCTCTCAAGCCGTTTTTTGTCTGGAGAAAATATCATAGAAGGGCTCAGAAGATTGTGGATGAAATATTCGAAAAAAACGAATTTGATCTGATACACGTTGATGGTCTGGGAGCTGCGCAATTCGCGCTCTCATACGCCAACATACCGAAAATAATGGATGCCCGAGATGCCTTATGGCACTTTCACTACAGGAAAATGAAAGGTGAAAAAAAACTGCTGTTGAAAATCTATAATTGGCTAAAGCTTCTTCGCTTGAGCAGATATGAATTAAAGACTTATTCTGAATTCGATCGGGTGGTTTTCATTTCACAGATGGATGAAAAGAAAACCCTCTCATTATCAAAAGGGAAGTTAAATAACCTTACCACCATTCCTTTCGGAGTGGATTTTCCGAAAATAAAACCAGATAAATCTAACTCCGATTTGCCCAGTTTAATATTTACTGGCAATATGGCCTATTTTCCTAATGTGGATGCGATGCTATACTTTTGTAAGGATATTTTTCCGAGGGTGAGAAAAGAATTGCCAAATTTGAGATTGTATATCGTAGGCAAGGATCCTGAACCGGAGATTAAAAAACTCTCAAGGAAAAGTAATATTATTATAACGGGAGAAGTTGAAGACGTAAAAGTTTGGCTTGCAAAATCTACTTTGTTCATCTGTCCTTTGCGGCATGGTTCGGGGATGAAGATAAAGATACTTGAGGCTATGGCTACGGGTAAGCCAATAGTTTCAACCTCAGTTGGAGTTGAGGGGATAAAAATTAAAAACGGAGAAAATATAATTGTTGCAGATGGCTCAACCTCGTTTGCATTAAAAACCATAGAACTGCTCAAGAAGGAGAAGTTGCGAAATCACATAGGAGAAAATGGTAGGAGATTGGTTGAGAAAGAATATAGTTGGGAGAAAGCTTCATCGGAATTCAATAATCTCTATTCTGAGGTGATAGATGCTTACCGCAAAAGAAATATATCTAAAGTTAGGTTCAAAAAGAAAATCCAGGAATCTTTAAATAGAGTGTCCATTTGAAAATACAACAGAAGCAAAAGAGTTAGGTGAAATAGCAAATACATATCAATACCGTTTAGTAAATGTCGAAAGGAGAGATGTTAAATGATTAATCACATCAAAAAAGTAATGAAACCTATTGTTAAGAAAATTATAAAAATACCATTCATCTGCAAATGCGTGGATCGTGTATACTTTCTTAGTTTTCCTAGTTCACAGTTTTATTGGGAGCATAGATATGTTAGAGGAGGGAATTCCGGTGAGGGCTCATATAATAGACTGGCAGAATTTAAGGCTGATATATTGAATTCATTTGTAAAAGAAAACAATATTGAATCCGTGATTGAATTTGGATGTGGGGACGGCAATCAGCTTTCATTAGCCAACTACCCCAAATATATAGGTTTTGATGTGTCCCCAACTGCAATTAAGATTTGCAGAAAGAGATTTGCGCACGATAATTTAAAAAGTTTCTTTCTATATGATTCACTGTGCTTTGTAGATAATCATAATATTTTTCAAGAAGATGTGACACTCTCCTTAGATGTAATATATCATTTAATTGAGGATGATATTTTTAGCGATTATATGAAATCACTTTTTTCATCATCAAAACAATTTGTAATTATATATTCGAGTAATTATAATAGAGAACAAACATATTACGACAAGAACCGAGAATTCACGAAGTGGATTGAACAAAATGCACCTAATTGGAGGCTGTTTAGAAAAATTGACAATAAATACCCATTTGACTCTTCCGATCCATTTAATACATCTAAAGCAGATTTCTATATTTTTAAGAAACTATAGTAGAATTATGACTTATGCTACTTCGCCTAACAGTGGATACCCGACCGCGTTGTGCTTCGTCCAAATTGCCTCGCCGTTGGCTCGGCAACTTCGGGTATCCGTGAACGTTAATTTTTTGGGAGCAAAATGACTAAACAAAAAGTACTTTTCTTGGTTCCCTGGGAAGTTAAAAAGGTTAATCAGGATGATTTGACAAAATATTCAGCCAATCTCTTGGTGCAAGGAGAGAAATATTGGTTTTTGAGACATTGGAGAAGACAAGGCTTGGATGTAAAGGTTAGGGGAATCAATGAGAAATCCAGAGTCATTTCTTGGCAGAAAAGATATCTGCGCTTGCTTTTCACACCCATTTTCCCTCTACTAGAAGAAATAAGAAAAGCAGACTTGCTTTTCTGCTTTCATTCTCAATTGGGTTTGTCCACCGCTTTTTGCATGAAACTTCTCGGAATCAAAAAGCCGCTGGTTCTTTTTGATGTTGAAGGTATTGGTAGAAAGAACAAGCCTTGGCAGAGATGGTTTGTTCGTCAAGCCTTAAACAAGGTTTCTTTGGTCTTTTATCTGGCACGAGTTCAGAAAGACGATTACGAAAAATATTATCCGGAGATTCTGAATAGGGCAGAATTTCTGCCTTTCGGAGTTGATTTATCCCGCTTCCCTTACCGAGAGCAAAAAACCGAGAATTACATTCTAAGCATAGGTTATCAAGACTCTAATTTTCGCGACTGGAAAACTTTGCTAAGGGCTTTCAACCTCTTTAGCGCAAAAACCAAATTGGTGATAGTTGGCAGGTCTGGTTTTTCTGCAGAGGAAATCGGCAATTCAACTTTGGAGAATGTCGAACTCATCAAGACGTGTAATCTGTCCAAGTTGAATGAATATGTCCTCAGGTCCAAATTTGTGGTTCTCCCCTTCGCCAACAGGAGACAAGCTCTGGGGCAGATGACCCTGTTGGGTTCCATGGCCTTGGGCAAGGCAGTGGTGGTTTCCAAGGTTCCAGGTATAAGGGATTACGTTACAGACGGACAAGATGGATTATTCTACCAGGCGGGCAATCCTTATGATTTGGCTGAAAAGATAAACCACCTGTTGAGCAATCCAAGGAGAGCGGAAGAGTTGGGAAACGAGGCTAAGAACTCCGTGGAAAACGAATTTAACGAACAAGCGGTGGCTATCCGGATATTTGAGACATTAAAAAAAAGAGATCTGATGGAAGTTTTTGCCGCACAAGCCATCGATAGGTCAAACGCGATGCTTGAAGCAGTTCCTCTGAGCGAGGAGTTTGTCAGTTGAGAATACTCTTGGTCAACAAGTTTTTTCACCCGGCCGGAGGACCGGAGAAAGCTATTTTGCAGTCCAAGGAGAAACTAGAATCCTTGGGAAATTCGGATATTGACCAGTTAGGCGCCATTGATTAAACGGGGGAATTGCGACGTGGGAAAATACACTTCGGCTTTGATAACGATATTGGGCCTTTCTTTTTGGTTTTTTCTAGCATTCCCCTTTGCTAATCATAATGAATCTTACACCTGGGTTGTTCAGTTAAACGGCCTCGGATTCTTGGATGCGCTAAGCAAACAAATATATCCAGTCGCCAATTATCGTCCTCTTGGCCAGGCTATCGCCTGGCTGGGATATCATCTTTCCGGGAAATCCATTTATCCGGTTCAACTTTTTAACTATATAGTAGCAGCCTTATCTTGGATTGTTCTTTTGTTCGCTGTCAAGGAAAAGCGTTTATTGAGTCTTATCGCTCTAACAGTGGGAGGCTTTTTCTTCTCTGGTTATCTCTACTTGTTTCATCTACATGGAGTTTTTTACAGCCCTCTACTTCTGCTAGTAGCGGCAACGTTTTTTCTTTATGAAGACATCTTCAAAATCAGTAAAATCATTTCTTTGGCTATTTTGTCTATCCTAATTTCTCTATTCCATCCATTTGCTTTGTTGATCTATCTTGCTTTCATCCTTGGTATGTTGATTGAAAAAAGAGAACGTATAACAAGGACCCACCTTATTGTGATATTATCATTTGTTATATTGGCGGCAGCATTGATCAAAGTATTGATTCCTGGATCGAATCTGCCCCTCAGGCATCACAATTTGCTTGGGCTTTTGGTCTCGTATAGAATGACAGAAGTAAACTTAATTCTATCCATCATAGCATTTTTGCTGAGCATTATAACGGCTGCAAGTATCGATATTTCCTTACGAAATAAGAAAAAGTTGACTGTCCTTGTCGTCATATTATCGCTTCTGTCTTTTTGGATAGCCAAACCAATTGTGATTGTTTGGATCTTTGTATGTTTAGTCAAAACAGTTCTAATGCGGAAATGGGCTATTGCCTTTCTTTTAATTGCCACTTTTCTGCTCCCGCTTCCGGGCTCAGGCTCGCCGACGTATAGTGTCTTTGTATTAATGGTCTGTGCTGCTGTCAGTTCATGGAGTTGGGCTGCCCTTGAGAATAGACTTCGTTTTGTAAATCATTGGGTTGCTTTGTCACTCCCTTTGTTCGCTTTGGCGATAGTCATTTGCTTAAGATGCAATGTATCTTTACCTGTAATATCAAGATTGGCGAAACCTATTCTTGCTGAAAAGGAAAAAACTTTTCAGTTGGAAACCATAATTGATTGGATGATTAAATCTCAGTACAATGAATACGATCTTGTTCTAAATCAACCTGCAGGCAATCCAAGAGAATCTCATAATTCGATGAATCGAATTCATAGACCGCCGACTCAGCAGCAAAGCTTAAACGCATACATTGATTCGTTTCGGCTACCTCGCCATGCAGACAATAATACAAAAAATAGACTATTAGTTTGCTTTGGAAATGAAAATATTGAGAATGCAAAACAAGCATATATTGTTAAAAGCAAATATGCAGGAAACGCAATAGTTTATTTGCCAATGGAATGAGCCGTGGAGTTAAGATGAAGATTCTATTTGCTCACAAATTCTTTCATCCGGCCGGTGGTCCGGAGACTGTTTTGTTCCAGTCGATGGAAGCTTTGCAGAAAATGGGGCATGAGGTGATTCCATTTTCAATGAGGCGTCCTGGAAATCTACCTACTCCCTATTCTAAGTATTTTGTCACAGAGGTAAATTATCATGACCCAAATGGCTCATTTCTAAGAAAGTTGAAGATGGCTACCAGCTTAGTCTATTCCCGGGAAGCCAAAAAGAAAATGGAGCTGCTTATAAGGGAGCAGAAACCGGACATTGCCCATCTGCACAACATCTATCACCAGCTTTCACCCTCCATACTTTTGCCTTTAAAAAAGCACAACATTCCGATTGTAATGAGCTTGCACGACTTCAAATTGGTCTGTCCCAACTACACTTTTCTGCGAGATGGTCAGGTCTGCGAAGAATGTGAGGGGAAACATTTCTATAAGGCGATCAAATATAAATGTGTAAAAGATTCCTATTTGAAAAGCACAATCTCTGCTGTGGAAATGCATCTGCATAAGCTTTTTAAAATATATGAAAGAAATATTGATCGTTTTATTGTGCTGAGTCAATTTTCCAAAGAAAGATTTGTCCGTTACGGTTTGCCGGAAGAAAAAATAATACTTTTGCCCAATCCCATAGAGATCCCCTCCTTCCGAAAACAGGAGGGAAAAGACAAGCATGTACTGTTCTTTGGCAGACTCTCAGACAAAAACGGGATATTTACCTTGATTAAAGCCATGAGGCGACTTCCGGAGATTAAGCTTTTGGTCCTGGGCGAAGGAGAACAACAAGAACTCATCCTCGATTATCTTCGAGAAAACAAAATGGGAAATGTAGAGTTGGTCGGCTTTCTTAGCGGAGAAAAACTCAAAAAAACCATAGCCAATTGCAGCTTTCTGGTCTTTCCCAACAACTGTTATCACAACTGCCCCATGTCCATTTTAGAATCCTTTGCTTCCGGCAAGCCAGTAATTGGATCGAATCTGGGAAGCGTACCGGAGCTGGTGAAAGATGGAATAACCGGACATTTATTTGAGCCAAGAGATGAAAAAGATTTAGCTAAAAAGATAAAATGTCTATATGAAAATCCACAAATGATAGAAAAAATGGGTCAAAATGCTCGGCGTAAAGTTGAAGAAAACTACTCTGCTGAAAAATACTATCCTAAGCTTTTGCAGATATATGAAGAACTTATCCAAGAGAAAAAAGTTGAAGCTCGTCCCCATCCAGTTGTTGAAACAAAAATTGTTAAGGAGGGGGTGAATTATGTTCAGTAATACTGAAGTTGCCATTATGCCCACTTATCGATGTAATGCTCGTTGTCAAATGTGCCATATCTGGAAGTATCCTTCTCGAAGGGAGGACGAGATAACCCTCAAACATATTGATAAACTTCCAGAAGGATTTGCCCGCATCAATATCGGAGGTGGAGAGCCAACCCTGCGGGAAGATATAAAAGAGATCGTAGATATCCTGTCGAAGAAGACGAAACATCTTGAAATCAGCACTAATGGTTATTTCCCGGAGCGACTGGTTTCCATTGTCCAAAAACATCCAGACATCAGAATAAGGATAAGTTTGGAAGGTTTGCCAAAGAAGAATGATGAAATTCGGGGCTTAAAAAACGGATTTGACCGTGCCATGAGAAGCATGCTCCGGCTGAAAGAGTTGGGGGTAAAAGATATAGGATTTGCCATAACTGTCTCCCATCGTAATTCGGATGAATTGGTGGATTTGTATCATTTATGTGCATACATGGGAGTTGAATTCAGCCAGTGTGCTGTTCACGATGCCTGGCAATTCCGTGTGCCTGATAATGTAATTGAGGAGAAGGAAAAAGTTATAGATGAGATGAAGAAATTTATCCGAGAACTTTTGCTTTCAAAAAGAAGGGATTATTTCTTGAGGGTCAAAGATTGGTATCGGGCTTATTTGAATAGGGGACTTATAAATTTCATTCGTGGAGAAAGGAGGCTTCTTCCTTGTGGGGCGGGAACAGATATTGTATTCATCGATCCATACGGAGATGTATATCCCTGTAATGCACTCAAGGAATTGATGGGGAATATAAAGAAAGCCAGTTTTGAGGAGATCTGGAATGGCGCTCCAGCCCGAAGGGTTCGAGAAATCGTGTCCAAATGCACCCAGAATTGCTGGATGGTTGGCACGTCGCGCCCGGCAATGAGAAGAAATATATGGAAGCCCAGCTGGTGGGTTCTAAAAAATAAGACAAGACTGATCTTAGGAAAAGATATCATTGGGGATATCGAAAATGGACAAAACATCGAGAATGAAGAAATCATCAAGGATGAAGGAAAAATTGAAGAAAGAAAAGAACACGAGCCACAGTTGATACATTCTTAGGAGGGGATAATGCGCTTTTTTGTCACCGGCGGAGCCGGCTTTATCGGAAGTCATTTAGTGGATAAGTTGATCTCTCACGGAGATGTTACGGTTTATGACAATCTCTCCTCAGGCAGAAAGGAGTTTATCCGACATCACCTGGATAAGCCATACTTCTCCTTTATTCAGGCTGACCTTTTGGACTTAGAGAGACTAACGAAGGAGATGGTCGACTACGACGTGGTCTTTCATCTGGCGGCAAATCCGGATGCCAGATTGGGTTTTGATGATACCTCATTAGACTTAAAACAAGAAACCATAGTCACCTATAATGTTCTCGAAGCCATGAGAATAAACGGCATCAAGAAAATCGTCTTCTCATCCAGCGGAACCATCTATGGAGAGACGCCGGTTATCCCTTTGTTTGAGGATTATGGGCCGGTTCTGCCCATATCCCTTTATGGCGCCGGTAAAGTGGCAAGTGAAGCTTTGATTACCGCATTCTGCCATACTTTCGATATGCAGTGCTGGATTTACAGATTTGCCAACATCGTCGGCAAAAGAGGAACCCATGGGGTAATCTTCGACTTCATCCATAAACTAAAAAAGAATCCGAACGAATTGGAGATATTGGGGGATGGAACTCAACAGAAACCATACCTCTCGGTGGAAGATTGTGTGGAGGGAATGCTGTTTGGCTTCCAAAATTCGAACGAGAGGGTAAATTTCTTCAACTTAGGCTGTGAGTCCACCACGGATGTAAGCTCCATTGCCAGGATGGTAGTAGAAGAGATGGGTCTGAAAAACGCTAAGTTCAAATATACGGGTGGTGACAGAGGTTGGCCCGGGGATGTTCCTCAGGTGAGATTCAACACAGAAAAAATGGAAAAGTTGGGATGGGAACCCGAATATAGCTCGGATCAAGCAGTGAAAAGAGCAATCAAGTTCATGATAGAAGAGATAGTGGGGAGCGAAAAAGTATGCAGATAGTGATTCTGGCAGGAGGATTAGCCACCAGGCTAAGACCCTTAACCGAAAATATTCCCAAATCCATGATCCGGATAGAAAACAAGCCTTTCCTCCGACACCAGATAGAACTACTCAGGGATAATGGAGTGTCTGATATAGTTCTGTGCGTGGGATATCGTTCGCATATGATAAAGGACTATTTCGGTAATGGCAAAAGATTCGGAGTAAACATCATATATTCAGATGAGGGCGAAAATCTCTTAGGAACCGGGGGAGCATTGAAAAACGCAGAGCCTTTGTTGGAAGATGTATTCTTTTTGATGTATGGTGATTCCTATCTTTTATTTGATTACCGAGGGATTGAATCTTACTATAAAAAACTTAGAAATTTTTGCCTGTTGGTGGTTTATAAAAACCATAATCTTTACGATAATAGTAATATAGGAATCGAAGACGGGCTGGTCACCATTTACGATAAAACCAATCCAGATGGAAAACTGAATTACATTGACGCTGGCTTATCAATACTAAGTAAAGAAATCTTAAACCAAATCCCCTCAGATAGACCGTCCCCACTGGAAGAGCTTTACCAGAAAATAATAGCCAAAGGAGAGATGTTAGCCTACAAGGTTAACCAGAGGTTCTATGAGATAGGCTCTCTTCAAGGACTGAAAGAGTTTGAAAACTTAATCAAAAGCAGAATTCAACTGGTTGGATAAAAAGACCCTAAACCAAGTCCCCTCAGATAGACCGTCCCCTTCAGCAAGACTTTGCCAGAATGCAGAAACTGAAAGAAGGGTGTAGACCGGTTAAGTCAATATGTTAGAAGCTCGTCAAAGATAACAGGACTTACGTTCACGGCTCATACTTTTCATAGGCTTAGAAATGGAATCAAGGCAGGATGTAATCGTAGGATATCAGAAAACCGACGTGTTGGGCAGTATCCGCCTCTGGTGAGGGGCAACCCAACTCACAAAAGGCAGGAGGAGATTTATGATCGTAACCAGAACCCCGGTGAGGATTCCCTTAGGTGGTGGAGGAACGGATCTTCCCTCCTACTACACTCAATATGGAGGCTCTCTTTTGAGTGCAGCCATTGATAAATACATCTACGTAACCGTAAATAAAAGGTTCGAGGACTCTATCAGGGTAAGCTACTCGGTCACGGAGATTGCCGAAAAAGCAGAAAAGATAAAACACCCTATAGTGAGAGGGGCTTTAAAACTCCTGGGCATCGATTCCGGGGTGGAGATAACCTCCATAGCGGATGTTCCCTCCAATACCGGATTGGGGACTTCTTCCTCCTTTACCGTGGGGTTGCTGAATGCGCTTCATACCTACAAAAAGGAGAAGGTCTCCGCCAAAGAGCTGGCTGAGGAGGCTTGTTTTTTAGAGATCGAGCTTTTGAAGGAGCCCATAGGGAAACAGGACCAATACGTGGCCGCATACGGTGGCGTGATCTGTTTGGAAATAGACCGATTGGGAAATACCAAAGTTGAGCAGTTACGTCTCTCCGAGGACGCCAAAGATCAACTGGAGAACAATACCCTTCTGTTCTATACCGGCATCCGAAGAAGCGCAGGGGAAGTATTGAAATCCCAGAATAAAGCAACCAGCGTGAACCACAAAAAAGTTGTAGAAAGTCTCCATCAGATAAAGAAAATCGGGGAAGAGACAAAACAGGCTTTTGAAAAGGAGGACTTGAATCGTTTTGGCAAGCTTTTGGACCTCCATTGGCTGACTAAAAAGAAACTCTCCAACAAGATAAGCTCAAGCCAGGTGAACCGTTGGTATGAGATTGCCAGGAAGAATGGCGCCTCTGGTGGGAAACTGATGGGAGCAGGCGGAGGAGGATTTTTCATGTTTTACTGTAACAACGGCAAAAATGGCTTCAGAAAGATCATGAAGAACGAGGGATTGAGGGAGATGCCTTTCAGGTTGGATTTCGAGGGCTCTAAGGTTTTAGTTAATTTTTAGCTTATTGTGATAGTTGTCCAATTTATCTTGAACATCGTAAAGAGTAAGAAAATTTCTTTCTCAATGAAGTAACTCTCAAAATCCAGATGAACAACTACAATGAGAGGACATTTCGAAATAAGGTTTTTCTCCACTTTGGTGGTCCGAATTTGGATCCATAGGACTAAAAGTCTTAATAAGGAAAATATTTGTAAGGACTTAATTAAGTTGACATTTTGAAAACCTCACCCCCTATTTCCCCCTCTCCATTTTATGGAGAGGGGGACAAAGGGGGAGAGGTGAAAGGCAAATCAAACTATTGCATTGGCAACTCTTTTGGAGAAGAACCTGAAATAATTATTAGTGGAACTTCAGAAAGTAAAGGTAAATTTCTTGGAAAGGGGGAATCAAGATGTTGGAAGATGCCAAAGTGTCGACAATTCGAGAAAAGTATCCTTCAACCTTCAACCGGATGTATATCCATAAATATTTCAGCGACATGAAAAAGATCATTGATAACATCTCGCTTGAGGACATCGACCGGGTGGTTGAGCTTTTGTTTTCTGCTTGGAAAGAGGACCGCACTGTTTTCACCATGGGAAATGGTGGCTCAGCCTCCACCGCTACCCATCTGGCATGTGATCTTGCTAAATGCACCATCGTGGAGGGAAAGAAAAGATTCAGAGTAATCTGTCTGAATGACAATATCCCTCTAATGTCAGCCTTGATTAACGATGAGGGATTTGACAATCTCTTCTCCGAGCAATTGAAAAACTTGATGCATCCGGGGGATGTTTTGATTGGCATAAGTGTTCACGGAGGCACAGGCAAAGACAAAGCCGGATTGTGGTCACAGAATCTTTTAAAAGCCATGATGTTGACCAAGGAGGAATACAACGGAGTCACCATAGGTCTCTCTGGCTTTGATGGAGGAGCCATGAAGCAGATGGCTGATGCCTGTATTGTAGTCCCATTTAACTCCACCCCCCAGGTGGAGTCGTTTCATTTAGTCTTAGAACATTTAATCTGCAGTTGCCTTAAAGAAAAGATAAAATCTCACTCTTCGGTCCAGAAAAACAGAATCTATTCTGAGCCGGGCCAAAGGATCGCTTTTGAAGAAACAGAGGAACCAAACTTGAAGAAATCAAGAAGACTTCCAAAGGCAACAGAACAATTAGTTTCAACTGGAGTCGAAGAATGACAACGGCAGTATTTTTAGATAGAGACGGGGTAATAAATAAAATCGTCTATCACACGGAACTGGGGATTTTGGATACCCCCTTCACCGTCTCTCAATTTAAGCTTTTGCCTAAAGTGGGAGCCGCAATCCGCATGATCAATTCCTTGGGTCTGAAAACCATCGTAGTCTCCAATCAACCGGGTATTGCCAAAAGGCATTTTGATACGCCAACCTTGAAAGCCATAGACAAAAAAATGCAGACAGGTTTGTCCAAACAAAATGCCAAATTGGATGGGGTTTACTATTGTTTGCATCATCCCCAAGCAGAAGACAAAAGATATAAGAAAAACTGTAGATGTCGCAAGCCCAAACCCGGACTTTTGTCCCAGGCGAAAAAAGATTTCGACCTAAATTTAAAAAAGTGTTACATGATCGGAGACGGCATTACCGATATTCAGGCTGGTAGAGCTGTGGGTTGCACCACTTTTTTGATAGGCAACCACAAATGTGACCTCTGCCGGTTACTTTCAGAGAAAAAAATCAAACCCGATTTTATCGTCCCCAATTTGTATCAGGCAACCAAATACATAAAAAAACTGGAGGGAGGATAAAATGGAGTTATTCATCGACACTGCCAATCTGGACGAGATAAAAGAGGCTACAAGTTGGGGAGTGATAACCGGAGCCACCACCAACCCCAAGATTTTCTCCAAGGAAAAAGAAGTAGGGGACTTAAGGAAGAAGATCTTGGAGATTATGGATATTGGCAATTTCCCTTTGAGCGTGGAGTCCACTGCCGAAGACTATTTGGGGATGGTGGAGGAAGCCAAAGAATATGCTAGCTGGCATGAAAACATAGTGATAAAGATTCCCATGGGCATAGAGGGATTGAAGGCGGTAAATATCTTGGAAAGAGAGGAACACATAAAAACCAACGCTACTGCCATCATGGCCACCAACCAGGCTATTTTAGCCTCTCTGGCTGGAGCCACCTACGCTTCTATATTTTACGGTCGCGTAGCTGATTGTGGCTACGATCCTCTTACTGTGATCAAAGACACTTCCCAGCTCTTTTCTGCTCAAAATGTAAAGACCAAAATCATCGTGGGAAGTATCAGAAACATGCTGGACATCAACAAAGCCCTTCTAGCCGGCGCGGATATCATCACGGTCCCCTTCCAATTCTTAAAGAAGATGGCAACCAATCTGAAAACCGAGCAGACTATCAGGGAGTTTAATGACTGCTGGAGGGATATGAGACAAAAAGGCTTGGTCAGAGTAAGGACGAAAGAACGTGCTCCTATTTTGACATTGGTCAACAAATAAATTTAACTTCGACGGGCAGGAATGCCCG
>CAYOFL010000051.1:0-21020 GCA_964403165.1 uncultured Ignavibacteria bacterium | reverse complement strand
AGATTCAGGATTTTGATCTGGTCGTCTCTGACATCCGCATGCCTAAAATGGATGGGCTTACCTTGCTTAAAAATATCAAACAGAAGGCTCCCAAGCTTCCAGTGGTCATGATCACCGGCTTTCCTTCCACCTGCCCGGTTCAAAAAGCCCTGCAGGAGGGGGCGGATGGCTACCTGGCCAAACCTTTTCGTATTGAGAGGATCGATGGGCTGATGCGCGACCTCCTATACGGTGAGGGGGAGGCACGCTCCGTTATCTGATGGCAATTTACCGACTCCAAAAATTCCCGTTAGAATCCCTTCAAACCAATCTCTTTATTTTGTGTCCACAACTGGAGTTGTGCGTTTACAACCATGCCACAACCAAAGTTTAATCCCGGGCTCGGTAACTTGGAAAACGACCCAAAATTTGTAGGCCCGAAATGTCCCCATTTGGGGACTTTCGGGCAATTGTTACATTATGTTTTTTAAGGGCAGGATAAATTCCCTCCCTATGCTACAACCGCTTATCAATTTCTCTGCATCCTGAGAACTTCAGGCAAAGCTTTCGCAAGATAACCGGTTTGTTTTTAATCTTGACAGAGACAAGAATTTACATTATCCTTTTGTTGTAATTCAAATCAGGGTCAAGGAGCAAATTATGCCTATAACCTTAAAGGATGTGGAGTATGTTGCCAACTTAGCCAAATTGGAGCTTTCCCAGAAGGAGAGGATTAAATTTCAAAAGGAGCTGGACAACATCATAAAATATATTGATCAGCTAAATGAATTGAACACGGAAAACATTCCTATAACCTCACATGTAATCCCTCTGGCAAATGTTTTCCGGGAAGATAGGATTTTGCTCTCCCTGGCTCAGGATAAAGCTTTAGCCAATGCTCCCCAGAAAAAGAATGGTTTCTTCAAAGTGCCAAAGGTGATTGGATAATAAGATTTGAAATTTGATCATCATAAGAAGGCGATCCCGATTTTTCGAAGATCCCGCAGAATGCGGGAAGGATCGCCATAATTTTTTGTTGACAACTGTTCGGCAGTTTCGTAAAATGCAAACTGAATTTTAACTCTTTATTATCTGCAAGATCCTGTGGGAAAGATATGAGCAAATCAAAAGTCATCGGGATAATTCCTGCCAGGTTGGGTTCCAAAAGACTTGCCGGAAAACCTTTGATAATGATACACGGGAAACCATTAATTCAACGTGTTTATGAGAGTGCCGCCAAATCAAAGCGTTTGGATCGGCTGATGGTGGTAACAGATTCCTCCAGGATATCCGACTTAGTATTTGCCTTTGGAGGAGAAGCTTACGTAAGCTTGAGAAATCATCCCACCGGCACCGATCGGGTGGCGGAGGTGGCAAGGAACTTGAACTATGATCTGGTGATAAACATTCAATGCGATCTACCCTATTTCCCCCCCACTCTCATTGATCTTTTGGTCTCCTCCATGTTAAAAGAAAAAAGGATTCAGATGGGCACTTTAGCCGCCAGGATAAATGATCCCCTTAAGTTGAAAAATCCAAACGTGGTTAAGGTGGTGCTAGACAGGGATGGTTTCGCCCTTTATTTTTCCCGCCATCCCATTCCATATATCAGACGAACTCATACCTCCAGGCGGAGGGGAGCTCTTACTGGAATCGATTTGAAAAGGTCGCCTTTTTATGAACACATAGGAATATATGGATTCAGAAAGGATTTTCTTATAAAATTCTCCTCCTTAAAACAAACTCCCTTAGAAAAGTCAGAATGGCTGGAACAGATCCGAGCATTGGAAAATGGATATAATATTAAAGTTTATCTAACTCAATATGAACCCGTAACTTTAGACGCGCCCGCTGATTTGAAAAAATTGAGGACACGTAAAGGAGGGGTGGGGAAATGAAAAATGAAAAAAGATCCGTAGGTGAGAGCCATATGGTTCATACCACAGAATCCATGGGAAAAGTGAAATATATATTCATCACCGGCGGGGTAGTCTCTTCTTTAGGGAAGGGAATCGCTTCTTCCTCCATCGGGCTTTTGCTGAAGAAAAGGGGGCTGAAAGTAAACATCCAGAAATTTGATCCATATATAAACGTGGATCCCGGCACCATGAATCCTTTTCAGCATGGTGAAGTCTTTGTTTTAGACGATGGGGCGGAGACGGATTTGGATCTGGGACATTATGAGAGATTCATCGACGAGAATCTGACCAAAGACAACAATCTCACCTCCGGACAGATCTACGATGCGGTCATAGCCCGGGAAAGACGCGGGGATTATCTTGGTGCCACCGTGCAGGTCATTCCCCACATCACCAACGAGATCAAGGACAGAATAAAAATGGTGGGGAAGATAAATGGTGAGGTGGACGTGGTGATTACCGAGATCGGAGGAACGGTGGGGGACATCGAAAGCCTCCCCTTTTTAGAATCCATCAGACAGATGGGACTGGAATGCGGTCCCCAGGGCAGTCTATTCATCCATCTTACATTAGTTCCATACATAGAGTCAGCCGGGGAGGTTAAGACCAAGCCCACCCAGCACAGCGTGAAAGAGTTAAGGGAGATCGGTATTCAGCCCAACATACTTCTTTGTCGCACCACCCAGCCATTAACCAAGCAGATCAAGGAGAAAATCGGGCTTTTCTGCAACGTCCCCAGCCAGGCGGTGATTCAAGCCATCGATGTGGACTGCATCTACGAGGTTCCCATCCTTTTCCATAAGGAGGGTCTGGATAATTTGATCATCCAGCATCTTGACTTAAAATGCGGAGAGCTGGCCATGGATGATTGGATCAAGATGATGGAAAAGATAAAAAATCCAAAACACCAGGTGAGGATCGGAATTTGTGGCAAATACACCCATCTGAAGGATGCTTACAAAAGCATAATTGAAGCCTTCGTTCATGCCGGGGTGGAAAACGACGCTAAAGTGGAGTTGAAATGGATCAATGCTGAGGAGGTAACTTCTCAAAATGCTAAAGAGAATTTTGAGGACATAGATGGAGTGTTGATCCCCGGCGGATTCGGAGAGAGGGGAATCGAGGGTAAAATTGAAGCGGTAAGATATGTGAGAGAAAATAATATCCCCTATCTGGGCATTTGCCTGGGAATGCAGTGCGCGGTGATAGAGTTTGCCCGCAATGTTTGTCATCTAAAGAAAGCCAACAGCTTCGAATTTGACCAGGCAACCCCCTATCCGGTGATTCATCTCATGCCGGATCAGGAGAAGATCACCGACATGGGTGGCACCTTGCGACTGGGGGCTTATCCCTGTATTTTGGATAAAGATAGCCTGGCGTATAAAGCTTACGGAGAAGTGAACATCAGTGAACGACACCGTCATAGATACGAGTTCTATAACCAGTTCAGGAACGATTTGACCAAAGCTGGACTTAAGCTTTCCGGGCTTTCTCCGGACGGAAGGCTGGTGGAGATAGTTGAGCTTTCAGGTCACCCCTGGTTCGTGGCGGTGCAGTTTCATCCAGAGCTTAAATCCCGCCCCACCAAAGCTCACCCCTTGTTCAGAGATTTAGTCAAAGCCGCTTTGAGATATAGAAGATCCAAAAGATCAACTGTCTCTGAGGAGAAGGAACCAATCAAAAAGTAGGGGTGGAGCTTCAGCTCCACCCGCTTTTGGGCGAACCTGAAGGTTCGCCCCTACATAGAGATTTTTGCTCTCGCTGGATTGTCCATTTGGATCCATAGGATTATCATTCAGCGTGACAGGAAAAGGACGATAACATCCGCCTGAGAGCAAGAAAGACTGAGACGGAGAGTTGAGACGGAGAAAAAACCTAATCTTAGTCACAGTCTCAGTCCCAGTCTCAGTCTGAATAACCATGCTTTATTTCTGGGCTATTTTAATCTACCTGCTGATTCTGATCGGTGTGGGGGCAATCCTCTCCAGAAGAGTAAAGACCCAGACCGATTTCATGGTAGCTGGGCGAGAGTTGTCCGCCCCGATACTGGTGGGAACGCTTTTAGCCACCTGGATCGGATCAGGAAGCATCATCGCTGGCGCAGGACTAAGCTTTGAGAAAGGCTTTTCCGCTCTGTGGTTTGATGCCGGCGTTTGGGTGGCGATCATCGTTCTGTATTTCATAGCCGGACGTGCCAGAAAACTTGCCCAGTTCACCGTCCCGGATATTTTAGAGATAAGATATAACAAATACGCCAGAATCTTAGGAAGTTTGACCACCATCATCGCCTACACCGCCATCGTGAGCTATCAGTTCAAAGCTGGCGGAATGGTGCTGAACATGGTGATCGGAATTCCCGTAGATCAGGGAATAATCCTGACCGCGGTTTTCGTCATCGCTTACACCGCCCTGGCTGGAATGTTCTCCGTGGCTTACACGGATGTGGTGAACGGTGTGGTGCTGGTGGTAGGATTTATAATCGGTTTCCCGTTTCTATTAAAGTTGGCTGGAGGTTGGGGAAATGTGACCGCCACCCTTCCTGCGGACAGATTTCAGATTCTGGGAACCATGACCATCTGGGAAGCATTGGGTTATTCTCTCCCCACCATGCTTCTTTTGTTAGGAGAATCGAACATGTATCAGAGATTCTTCTCTGCCAGAGATGAGAGGGCCGCAAAAGCATCAGTTTTGGGCTGGATATCAGGCACCATCTTCGTGGAGACCTTGATTGTGGTATTAGCCATAATTGGAAGCAGTATATTCTTGGACATAAATCCGGAATCCGTAATCCTGCACTCTGTGCGTCATGGACTCTCACCTGTGATTGGCTGTGTTTTGCTTGCCGCCATCGTGGCGGTGATCGTCTCCACTGCAGATTCATTTTTATTAGTCCCTTCAACCAACATCATGCGGGATATTTACCAGAGATTTATAAATCCGAATGTTTCTCAAAGAAGGATGGTTCTTTATTCCAGGTTGGTGGTGATAGGACTGGGCATAATTGCTTTCATCCAGGTTAAGTTCTTCACCACGGTTCTGGCGATGGCTCTTTATGCTTATACCATGTATGGTGTGGGAGTCACTCCGGCAACCTTAGCCGCTTTTTTCTGGAAAAGAGCCACTCCCACAGGTGGCGTTTGCTCCATAGCCTCTGGTATGATAACCACCATAGCCTGGGAGCTTTTGAAAAAACCCTTTAACGTTCCCACTGTTTATCCGGCACTAATTCTGTCCGTATCCAGTCTGATAATAATAAGTCTATTGACTCCCAAACCAAAAGAGGAAAAAGTGAGGCCATTTTTTCAAGAATAGATTGGGAATAAAACAACCATGAAAATTAAAAAACCTATGAAGACCTCTCCCCCTATCCCCCTCTCCATTTCATGGAGAAGGGTTCACCCTGAAGGGGAACAAAAGGGGGTGAGGTAAAACAGACAAGATTTTTGCTGGTGCGATTAAAATATATCGGCAATTCTTTTTGAGAAAACCCTTAAAATCTTGCTGATAGGAGGTATCAGATATGGGAAAGCTCTGCTCTGTTTTAGTCCTTTGTTTTCTGGTTTTTTTATCTCTTTCTAACTGTGAGAGGAAGGATATGGAGGATCATAAGTTCCAACAACTGGTAGATGAGTTTCTGGAAGGATTTTATCAAGCTCATCCTGTCTGGGCAACTTACATAGGAGAACACAAGTATGACCGTCTGATCGACGACTACTCCAAGGATGCTATTGGTGTAGAGATTATGCGGCTTAGACTTTTTGCAGAAAAGATTAAGTCTATTGATACATTGAAGCTTAATGCCATCAACAAGGTGGATTACAAGATCTTGGAAAATGAGATCAACGACCAACTATTACGCTACGAGAAGTTGAGACCATTTAAGTATAGCCCGGTAATGTATAGCTATCTCATCGGAGGTTCTATAAATTCTCTGATCACTCGAGAATTTGCGCCTTTGAAGGAAAGATTGACAAGCGCCTCTTACCGTCTCAGGCGTATACCCGCTCTGGTGCGGCAGGCTGAAGGCCATCTTACAAATCCGCCGGAGATTCAAACCAGAACCGCCATCAGACAAAACCGGGGGAACATTAATCTGATAAAAAATGATCTGGCTAAAGTGTTGGAGAGGCTTCCAGGTTTTAAGGATACCCTGGCACATCCCATTAAGGTAGCCATCAAAACTTTAGAGGACTACCAGGAGTTTTTAGAAAAAGATCTTCTGCCCCGATCAAAAGGTGATTTCAGATTGGGCAAAGAGCTTTTTGAAAAGAAGCTGAAGTTAACCCTGCAATCTGACCTCTCTTTCGAAGAGATAGTAAGAAGGGCTGAGGAGGAGCTAATTTCTGTGCGAAAACGCATGTTTGAGCTTGCCCAGCCTTTGCATGAGAAGATGTTTCCAGGTCGCCAACATAAGGAAAAAGGAAAGGAGTTGGAGAATTTGGTGATAAAGGAGGTTTTAGACGAAATCGCCAAAGACTATCCCAAAAAGGATGAGCTTTTAGCCGTCTGTCGCCAAAACTTGAAAGAACTGGAGGAATTCGTCAGAGAAAAAGACTTAGTGGACTTAACCGGTATAAATCCGTTGGAGGTGGATTGGACGCCTGAATTCTCCCGCGGGGTGGCAGTGGCTGGACTGGACTCTCCCGGACCATTAGATAAGAATCTGAAATCTTTCTTCAGGGTTTCACCTATACCGGAGGATTGGACCAAACAGCAGGAAGAATCCTACCTGCGGGAGTATAACAATTACATGCTCAAAGACCTCTGTATTCATGAAGCCATGCCCGGACATTATGTGCAGGAATTTTATGCCAATCAATTCCCTTCCCTTTTAAGATCAATCTTCGGCAACGGAGCTTTCATAGAGGGCTGGGCAGTTTATCAAGAGAGGATGATAGTTCACGCCGGATACTTAGATTATGATCCCCGCATGGAACTCACTCAGCTTAAGATGTATCTGAGGGCGATCATCAATGCCATATTGGATGCTAAAATTCACGCCGGGGATATGACAAAGGAAGAAGCCCTACGTCTGATGACCGAGGAGGGATTTCAGGAAAAATCTGAGGCAGAGGGAAAATGGGTGCGCGCCTGCTTGACCTCTACCCAGCTTTCTACATATTTTGTAGGGTTGCAGGAGGTGCTGGATTTAGAAAAAGCTTACCGACAGAAGATGGGAGAGGACTTCTCTCAAAAGGAGTTCAATCAGAAGTTGTTGAGTTACGGCTCACCCCCGGTGAGGTTTCTAAAAGAGATTATTCTAAAAGGTGAATAGAGAATGGTAGGGGCGATTCATGAATCGCCCCTACACTGGGAATGCCTATCGCCGGATTGTAGGGGCTCGATTTATCGAGTCCCGCCGAAGGCGGGATCGCATGAATGCGATCACTACATCCTTGTTGATGGATGATGTTCTTCACCTCTTCAAATCCCGTTGGTGAAGCCTGCCCGCCATGGAACACCAACGGGAAGCATGATAGCAAAACGTAGGATAATCCCGACAAAGGCGGGATCAGGATGAATCCGAAGGACTACCCGACACCTATTGTTGTTGGGCAGCCTACGGCAGCCCAACCTACTTTACTACAAAAAACTGCTACTTCGGTTTGCTTTTCCATCTATCGTGCATCCATAGCCACTGGTCAGGGTATTCTCTTATAATTGATTCTAAAACTTTCGTGCATTTCTGGATGAGGTCTGTTATGTCTTTTTCTTTGTCTTGGGAGAAGGTAAGCTCAACTGGTGGTTTGACCAAGATCTTGTACCTATTTTTGTCTGTTCTAACTATTGCCATAGGCACGATGGGGGAGCCGGTTTTATAAGCCAGAAGGGCAGGTCCGACTGGTGTGCGAGCTGGTCTTCCAAAAAAGTCGACAAAAATTCCTCGCACCCGGGAAGAATCCTGATCAGCTAACACCCCTAAAACTCTGCCCGCTCTTAAAGCCTTAAGAACCGGCTTGACTCCAGCCGAGGTGGGGATATTCTCTATACCTGCGCTTTCTCTGTTTTCCACCAGAAGTCGGTCCAATCTAAGATCATAAACCTCTCGTCCCACCACTGAGACTTTGTAGCCCCTAAGAGAAAAATAAGCCGCCAGAAGCTCAAAGTTGCTGATGTGTCCGGTAAAACCGATGACCCCCTTTTCTGTTCCATAAGCTTTATCGAAATGCTCAAGTCCTTCAATCTCCGTTATCTTTTCAATATCTTCCCTCCTCATTTTTTTCAAACGGACAGCATCCGCCACATTTCTGCCCACGTTTTCGAAGACCCGACGAGCTAACTTCCTTAGCTTCGTTTCATCCAACTCCTTGCCAAAAGCCAGGCTCAGGTTAGATAGAGTTCTCCTTCTTGCATCCCAGATTAGAAGATATGATAGTCTTCCTAAAGAACTCCCCATAGAGATTGCAGAACTTCTTGGTAAGAAATTTAGAAGTGAGATGGTGGTGGTGATAAGTCTAAAGAGAAACCAGTTTTTGATCCTCTTTTTTATCCGTCTGGTTTCCCAATTCGACATGACGACATTATTCTCAGTCTCAGTCCCAGTCTTTTTGCTTCACACCACTCCAGCTTTGAGGATATCGTGAAGATGCACAATTCCGATGGGTTCCCTTTTGCCATTGGTGATGATAAGAGAGGTGATGCTGAATGATTCCATTAAATTCAACGCCTTTGCCGCCAGCTCATCTGAGTCGATGGTCTTGGGATTTTCAGTCATCACCTGCCCGGCTTTCAGAGAGAAGAAGTCATCTGTTCTTTCCACTAATCTCCTTAAGTCTCCATCAGTAAAGATACCCTCTAATTTACCCTTTTGGTTAACCACCGCAGTGGTTCCCAATCTTTTGGAGGTCATCTCCAGTATCACCTGTTTCATATTGGCCTCCCCAGAAACCACAGGAATCTGATCTTTAGTATGCATGATGTCGGAGACCTTAAGAACAAGCCTTTTACCCAAATGACCCCCTGGATGAAGCAGGGCGAAATCCTCAGAGGAGAAATGCCTCTCCTCTAAAAGCGCAATTGCCAAGGCATCCCCCATCACCAAAGCGGCGGTGGTGCTGGAGGTAGGGACGAGATTATTGGGACAAGCTTCCCCCTCCACTGATACGTCAATCACCACGTCACTTTTCTCCGCCACCGGAGAGTTGAGATTTCCAGTTAAGGTAATTATGGGGACTCCCAATCTTTTAAAAAGCGGAATCAGTTGATATACCTCATCGGTCCCCCCGCTTTTGGTAATGGCAATCACCACATCCTTCTTTTGCACCATCCCCAAATCCCCATGTATCCCCTCGGTGGGATGTAGAAAGAACGATGCTGTGCCTGTAGAGGTTAAGGTGGCGGCGATCTTCTTGCCAATTATACCCGACTTTCCAATTCCGGTGACTATCACCCGACCCTTGCACCCCAGGATCAGTTCCACCGCTCTGACGAAACTCTCATCAATCTTATTTTCCAGACGGGCAATCGCTTTTGCCTCCTTACGGATTACCTCTTTAGCTTTTTCTCTTATCATGGCACCCACTCCAATGGATCTTTCTTTTTCGCCTTCAAGATCATATCCACCACTTCCCGTACCGCCCCCTCTCCTCCTTTAGTTTTGGTCACCATTCTGGCAAATTTCTTTACTTTTGGATTTGCATCTTTTACGCAAATGGGAAACCCCACCTCCCTGAGCACAGGAACATCCAGAATATCGTCCCCCATGTAGGCGATTTCATCATCTTTCACATTTAAATTTCTTTTCACCTTCTGATATGCTTTTATCTTATCAAGTTCCCCTAAATATAGGTGTTTTATCTTTAAATGCAAAGCCCGAAATTCCGTAGCTTTGGAGGGACGTCCTGAGATCAAAACCACTTCTATCCCTGCTTTTTGCGCCAGCCAGACTCCCATTCCATCAAGTATATTAAATTTTTTTGATTCAATCCCTCCATCATTCAAATAAATGGTATTGTCAGTCAGCACCCCATCCACGTCTAAGATGAGCAGTTTGATCTTTTTGGCAAGCTTTTCTATTTGATCTTTTCCTTTTGCCAACTGATAGAATTTCCCTTTTGGAGTTACATGTGGAGACCTAAAGGTCTCCTCTACATTTCTACCTTGTCGCCTGATCAATCGCTTTCACTTGAATTAAAAGCTCCTCCAATCTATCCAGAGGCAACATACTGTCTTTATCGCACAGGGCATTTTTTACGTCCGGATGAGTTTCAAGAAACAAGGCATCGCAGCCACAAGCCACGGCGGCACGGGCCATAGGAAGGATGAATTGAGGTTGCCCGCCGGAGTAACTTCCCTGAGAACCGGGTAACTGTAAGCTGTGGGTGGCGTCGAAGACCACCGGATAACCCAAATTGCGCATGATTTGAAGTGACCTCATATCCACCACCAAATTATGATAGCCAAAAAAGCTTCCCCTTTCAGTTAATAAGATATTCTTGTTTCCCACTGATTCAGCCTTCTTGGCGATGGATAACATATCCTCTGGAGCCATAAATTGTCCCTTTTTGATATTAAGAGGCTTTCCCGTCTTCGCGGCAGATAAAATAAGATCTGTCTGCCTGCATAAGAATGCCGGAATTTGCAGAATGTCTGCTACCTGGGAAACCGGAAGAGCTTCATCTTGATTGTGAATGTCTGTCAGAATGGGGACATCAAATTCTTTTTTGACCTTCTCTAAAATCCTCAGACCATCTTTCAGTCCCGGACCGGAATAAGAATCAATTTTCAAACGATTTGCTTTGGTATAGGAGCTTTTGAATATAAAGGGAATTTTATGACGAGAGGTGATCTCTTTTATTTTCTCACATGTGTTGAAGACAATCTTCTCTGATTCGATCACACATGGACCGGCTATAAGAGCTAATAGATTTCCCCCTCCAACAGTAAAATCGCCAATCTTTACTGAAACTGCCATAATGTTGCCTCAATCTCTGGTCAACTTAATGCAATGAGAACTCTGAAAAAATTATCGTAGGGACAGCCCTTGTGGCTGTTCTGCTTAAAGTCTGGACAGGGACAAACCCTGTCCCTACATAAAATTTCTCCATAAAATGACTTCTTCAACGTGTCCTTCAGGTTAACATTTTAACTCCTCCCTGATGCCGTGGGATGATAACATCCCCGAAGAGCGAAACCAATCTGTTTCATCTGTTGGAAATTTTACCTGAATATTTCAACTGCTGTTTCATAAAATCTTGAGGGTGTAAAACTTTAACATCTGTGATTTTTCCGCTTTTGTCTGTGACTAATTCCAATTCGGGCATGACGAAGGCGTAATGATCCGGCAGATTTATGGCTTCTGCCCGTTTTACTATTTGATCCCTCCATTGAGGATTGATCTTTATCCCGTATTTTTCCACCAGACTTTTAGCTTCCTTATAGTCTCCTTCTGCCTTTATTCTCATAATCAAAGACAAAAGTTCACCCACGCCTTGCCTCATCTTGCCGATGTCATTCACGCTCAGATACACCTTTCCATCTTTTTCTACCACATCTATGGCTTTAGTCTTATCTTTAACATAGGAGATGATCATGTGTCTGGCTCGGGCGTGGTCTTTCTCCAGTCGATCTCCTTCTTTGACAGTTCTCAATCGAATCAGATCTGCCCGCGCGTAAGAGCGATACAGTGCCTCACCGCATTTTGTGTCGATTTCTGCCAGATGCATCAGTTTTTCATCGAAGATGTGCCACAAAGCCACCAGGTCTGCCCTTGCCTCCTCCATGGCGGAGTAGTATTCTTGCAGATAGTCAGCCGGATCTTTTTTGAGTCTTTGGCTTACCTTTCCTGATCCGTGCCCTAAAATCTCATGCATGGTTGTCTCTAAGAGATCTGCCTTCTCACCTAGGGTTTTATCTAACTTAAACTCTTCCTCGGTTAAGGCAAACTCCCTGGTAATTCTCTCCGCATCCAGCTTATATCGGACACCCGATACGTTGGTGAGGATGAAGTTCTTACTTCCGTAGGTTTCTCTGATGTTTTGGGCATTGGGCAGATTTATACCCAGAGCAGAGATGGGACCCATACCTCCTACCCCCAAAAGAAGTGTCACCGCATTAGCCACCGGAGCGGTTATGTTTCTTTTCTTATATTTGTTGTCCCAGGGCATCTTCTCCTCAAAATACTGAGCTAAATTGGCGATATTTTTCATCACCTGGTTGGTCTTCTGGTCCACAAAACTGACCATCCCCTCAAACTCTCCCTTGGCTCCGCGAGCATCACTGTATACTTCAATGAAACCATTGATGGTTTCCACAACAGGATTATCCCTCACCCAGTCGATATTGTATTTATCAAAATCCGTTAGTTCTCCAGTTTCAAAATACCGTATCAGATGATCCAAAGCCTTCCTTTGCCCCTGTTTGGCGAAAGGCATTGCCTTTTTGAGATGATCTATCACCCGGTTCAATTCTTTTGCATACAAGCCTGGCGGGATGGTCCGGCTTCGCTCACCATTTACCTGATCGGTGCCGGTTCGGTAGACCAACTCAACCACCTTCCCATCTTTTTTAACCACCTTCGAATTCAAAGAATATTTCTCCTCAAACCCTTCCAAATCCTTTAAGGTTACCCCCTCATAATAATTGTTACCACTGGCGGTGATCACATCCTCTCCTTCTGAAGGTGATTTATTCGCCAAAATCGGCTCAAAATCCGGATCGAAGATGGTTTTCTTCAGCTTATTCAGCATCTTTTCAAGCTGGGACTCATCTTTGGTGCCAAACTGAGCTCCATTAGAAAGGGCGGTCTTTGATGCATAAAGAAGGTCTTTTAAACTGAATTTTGGGATAAACTTTCGACTGTTGGTGCCATAGTTTCCATTGAACACCCAGAAGAGCTTAAGATAATTGGTAATCTTCTCCAGGACGGTTTTATCTATTCCCTGTGGGTGGATGAGTGTTTCCTCAAGAATATTTCTTATGGTAAGCCCGTGTCGGTGGGTCTGATCATTAGTGATATCCCGCCCAGCCACTGCGGCTTGATAAAGATAATAAGCTAAGATTTTGTCGTTTAAACTCAGATCCTCGAACCCATCGGCATAAAGTTGCACTATGGCGACCTTATCCACTTTCTCCAGAAGATATTTTCTTTCCGCTTTCATGATTCTCCCATTAGGTAATTATTTCATTAAATCTTCAGCTAATATAACAAAAACAAAGCGCAAACACAAACAATAATTCTTTTGTTTTATGTGAGCCGAGACGCCCAAATTATACGCCACGTAGCGTAAAGTTTTAGACCAGCACCTAACTTAAGTTAGGTTCTGGTATTTCATATTATATTAACATGGAAAGCAAACAAAGTAAACTAAAAATTTGCAAAATAAGAAATTTGGTATTATATTTTCCTTAACGGAAGTGGATAGGATCTGGTGGTCCTTGCGGACTTCAAATCCGTGGTCCCCCTGGTCGGTCCAGGGGGAGGTGGGTTCGATTCCCACCCCTTCCGCCAAAATTTTGGAAGTCATGCTTCAGGGTGTTGCTGATGTTGTGCTTGTTAAGTCCCTCGACCTGATGAAACTCAACCTCGCCTAAGGCGCGGGAACTGGCAGACAGGGGAGAAAATACCTAAAGGGTGGGTTCCTTGAGAGGCTTAAATATATATGGTTTAAAATGCAGATAGCGGAAACAATAGAAACTACCAAGTCCGTATCAAGTAAGGTCATTAGACTCACCATGAAACAATGGATACATATAGTCGAATCACACGACTACATGGCGGGCAATATGCCTAAGGTGATGGAAACGGTTAACTTGCCTGATTGTATTGTAAAGGGTTTTAAAGGTGAACTGATTGCTTTAAAACATTATTCCAAAACGAATATCAAAAAAAAGCATTGTGTTGTCGTTTATAAGGAAAATAGAGATGGCTTCATCATCACGGCTTTCTTCACATCCAAGCCAGAAACCATCAGAAAAAGAGGTGTGATATGGCAAAAGTAAAAGAATTTGACGCTTCTGTGATTCCATATCTTCTCAAATTTAATCAGAAGCACTATTGGGTAGATTACGATGAAGCGACAGATACTTTATACATTAGTTTCAGAAAACCTCAGTGTGCTGATGACAGCATCATGAGAGAAAATCTCATTTATCACTATGCCGGGAAAAAATTAGTGGGGGTAACCATCTTACATGCAAAAGGTTCAAAAGGAAAACGTATGTCGGGATAAAATTCAGGATAACAAAGCAAACATTATTGAAATTCTGATTTTGATGCTCGTCAGGTCCTCTGACATGACGAGATTTGCCTACCAAGTCAGGGGACCTGGCAGGCACTGAGAATATTTATTGTGGGTAGCCGCAGGCTTCCTTCGGACTGAGTCCTTCAGGACGAACATCAGCCTGCGAAAATCATTCATCGATTTCACCCATTAACGCAACCTGAAGGTTGCGGCTACCAAATCAAAATCGGCTTTTACCTTGAGTTGACGAAATTTGATCTGTTAACTCAAGCGACTTGGCTGATGCAAAATTGCTAAATCACTTGCGAGGCGAGATGGACTCAAAAGAAAAAATCAGATTGACCAGTCTAGCATCCAGCTTCGGGTGAGCGTCAAAATGTGGTCCGGAGGACATGACCCAGGTTCTGGGTCATTTGCCCAAGATAGATAATCCAAATGTGTTGGTCGGCTTCAACTCGGTGGATGATGCCGGGGTTTACAAGATCAGGGATGATTTAGCTTTAGTGCAAACAGTGGATTTTTTTCCACCGGTGGTGGATGATCCTTATGATTTCGGAGCAATTGCGGCGGCTAACTCTTTGAGTGATATTTACGCCATGGGAGGAAAACCCATATCTGCTTTAAATCTTTTAGGTTTTCCCCCACAGTCTGTTCCCTTATGGGCGGTGGATAAAATCCTGAGAGGAGGCGCAGACAAAGCAGGTGAGGCTGGCGTGCCCATAATAGGCGGTCATACTCTCAAAACCAAAGAACCGCTATATGGAATGGCAGTGACCGGGACAATTCATCCGGATAGGATAATAAGCAATGCCACAGCTAAGGTTGGAGATTCTTTGATATTGACCAAACCGTTGGGGATTGGGATCATAACTACGGCGATCAAAAAGGATTTAGTCGACCAAAATGTAGTGAAAGAAGCTGTCAGCATAATGACCTTTCTAAATAAATCTGCCTCGGAAGCAATGTTAGAAGTGGGCGTTAATGCCGCAACAGACATTACCGGCTACGGGCTTTTGGGCCATTTGCATGAGTTGGTTCATGCTTCAAAAGCAGGAGCAAAAATCTATCTATCAAAGGTTGGGGTGATTGGTTTTGCCTGGGAGCTGGCACGGAAAAGAGTAATTCCGGGCGGGACTCTGGCAAACCTTAAGTTTGCCCAAGACAAAGTTGACTGGGAGGAGGGGATCACAGAAGAGGCAAAATTTATCCTGTCCGATGCGCAAACCTCAGGGGGACTCTTGATCGTAGTGGCAAAAGAAAAGGAGCAGAAGCTTATGGATCGCTTGATCTCCAAAGGCGTTTCAGATGGAATGGTTATAGGCGAAATAATTGAGGACAAAAGATGTCGAATTCAAGTGAAGAAATGATCCAGGAGAACTTAAGGAAGATCCCCAGCGTGGAGAAGATTCTAGAGCTACCTGAGCTTCAGTCCGACATAGAAGAGTTCTCCCGTCTCCTGGTAACGGCAGCGGTCAAGCAGGCGGTGGAGATGATAAGGGAAGAAGTGAAAAAGGGCAGGGAGCCGATCCCCATGCAGGAGATAGTGCAGAATGTGCAAAATATCATCGCCGAGCAAACTTCCCCTTCCTTAAAGCCTGTGATCAACGCCAGCGGAGTTATTCTGCACACTAACCTGGGGCGAGCTCCATTGGATGAGGAGACTTCGTCTTTTATTCACAACATAAGCACAAATTACAACAATCTCGAGTTCGATTTAAAAGAGGGAAAAAGAAGCAAAAGAGGAATCTTTGTAGAAAGACTCCTTTGTATTTTAACCTCAGCCGAAGCCGCCCTGGCGGTGAACAACAACGCGGGGGCTGTGCTTTTGATTTTAACTGCTTTGGCTAAAGATAAAGAGGTAATAGTTTCAAGAGGGGAGTTGGTGCAGATCGGGGGAGGCTTCCGAATCCCCGAGATTTTAGCTTTAAGCGGCGCAAAACTGAATGAGGTGGGAACTACCAATCAGACCACAATCTCTGATTACGAAGGTGCCATCACCCCGGAGACTGCACTTTTGCTTAAAGTTCACCAGAGCAATTTCAAGATGACCGGATTCGTGAAAAGGCCATCTATAACTGAATTAGTGAAGTTAGGAAAGAAACACAATCTGTGTGTGGTGGAAGATTTAGGAAGTGGGGCTTTGCTAAAAACCGAGGATTTTGAGCTGGCGCACGAGCCTACGGTCTTTGAGGCTCTTTCAGCTAAAGCAGATTTAGTCTGTTTCTCAGGAGATAAGCTTCTGGGTGCGCCTCAGGCTGGCATAATCTTAGGCAGGAAAAAATATATCGATATTCTAAGGAAACATCCACTACATCGCGCTTTGAGATTGGACAAGATGTTTCTTGCCGGTCTGGAAAGAGCTTTGCTTTACTATCTTAAAGGAGAAGCCTTCAAAAAGATCCCCGCCTGGCAGATGATCAGCACTCCGCTGAAGGTTTTGCAAGAAAGGGCAGAGAAAATAAAAGATGAGTTGAAAAAATGCGGCATTGAAGTTAGCATTCAAAAAAGTCAAAGCACCATTGGAGGAGGATCGCTTCCCGGTGAAACTCTGTCCACTACGGTAATATCTATTGAATCTGTTTCATCTGTTGGGAGACCCGTTGACTTATCAGCTGACGAAAAAGCTAAGCTTTTCAGGAAACAATCTCCGCCCATAATCGGGCGCATAGAGGATGACAAATTCGTCTTAGATTTAAGAACCGTTTTCCCCCATCAGGATGAAATTTTGATCTCCGCTGTCAAGAACATTTTTCTCAAAATGAGTTGATTCTTTCCAGTCACCGCATTATACTTCTTTTCGTAGTTTGAACAGATTTCGAAGTTTCCGTTTAAAAACCTCTCCCCCTTTTTCCCCCTCTCCATTTCATGGAGAGGGGGTTAGGGGGTGAGGTAGAACACAGCTGAGGGTTTACTTGTTGTGCAACTATAAACAAAATTGATATGTTTGTTTTAGGAACCGCTGGACACATCGATCACGGGAAGTCCAAATTGGTGGAAGCCCTCACCGGCATTGATCCCGACAGGCTCCCCGAAGAGAAGGAGAGGGGGATGACCATCGATTTGGGATTTGCCTGGTTTTCTCTTCCGGATGGGAGCGAGGTGGGGATTGTGGACGTGCCGGGACATGAAAAATTTGTCAAAAATATGGTGGCAGGGGTGGGGGGAATCGATGCGGCGCTGTTTGTGGTAGCCGCAGATGACGGATGGATGCCCCAAAGCGAAGAACATCTTCAGATTCTGAATATGCTGAAAATACAGACTGGTATGGTGGTTATAACTAAGATTGATCTGGTAGACCAAGAGTGGTTAGGGTTGGTTGAAGACGATATAAGGGAGAAGGTGAAAGGAACTATCTTGGAGAATGCACCCGTTGTTAAGGTCTCCTCCACTCAAAAGGTCGGAATAGATGAGGTGTATGAACAGATCGTGAAGATGATCTCCCGGATAAAGCCCCGAAAAGATATAGGCAAGCCCAGGATATATATCGATCGGGTCTTCACCATGTCGGGGAGGGGAACCGTGATCACTGGAACTTTACAGGATGGATCTTTTAAGGTGGGCGATGAGATAGAAATCCTTCCTAAAAAGATTCGTGCCCGGATACGCGAACTGCAGACTCATAAGAAAATTCAGACGAAAGTTGCGCCCGGAACCAGGGTGGCGATGAATTTAGCCGGCGTGGAAAAGCAAAAGCTTAAAAGGGGCGACGTGGTTGCCAGTGTTGAGCAGGATGAGACAATTGAAACCTTCATCGCCCAGGTGGAGACGGTCTCCACCTTAAGGTTTCCCATAAAACATAATGCCACCCTGCTTCTGATATTAGGAACCACCGAGCTTCAGGCGAAGACAAAAATTTTAGACAAGGACCAGATTCCGCCAGGAGGTTCAGGTTTTGTTCAATTCATGTGTAAGGGAAGACTGCTTGCCCGAATCGGGGATCATTTCATCTTAAGATTGCCTTCACCACAGATTACTGTGGGCGGTGGAATCGTGCTGGACGTTTTCCCCAAGGTTCACAAAAGAAAAGATGAGTATCTGATATCCGACTTACGAAGGAGGCTAAGCTTAAAACCTTCAGATTTAATTCTTTCTGAATTAAAGAAAGGGGAATTGATCTTAAAAAAAGATATTTTAAGATCAAGCAACTTTAGCCAGGAGCAGATTCAATCCAGCTTGGAGGAGTTGGAAAAAGAGGAAAGGATATTCTCCACCGGAGTTTTTGTGGCTGACCTGACAAAATGGAGACAGACTTCAGTCCTAATTATCTCTGAGATCGAAAAGACTCACCAGGGGTCTCCTTTCAAAATCGGAACAAAGCTGGCAGGGCTTTCCAGCCGATTGAAGATTCAAGAAAGCTTACTGGAACAGACTATCAAACATTTAGTCAAAGAAAAAAAGGTTGTTCAACAGGGGACGTATCTCCGTTTTCCTACCCACCAGCCCACGCTTTCTCCTGAGCAGAAGAAATTATCCGAAGAAGTTTTGCAGAAATTTGCCTCCAGTCCGCTTTCACCACCCACCAAAGAGGAGATACAAAATCTTGGTGATGAATACGAGGACGTTTTGATGTTTTTAATTGAGCAGGGCCAATTGGTGGAGTTGAAAGACGGGATACTCTTTAGAAAAGATGATTTTGATAAAATAAAAAGTCAGGTGGTGGATTTCATTCGTAAGCATGGTGAAGCCACGGTAAGCCAGTTGCGGGAACATCTTTCCACCACTCGGAAATACATGGTGCCTATTCTGGAGAAGTTGGATCAATCGGGAGTTACTCAAAGAGAGGGTGATAAAAGAGTTCTTCCTAAGGGTTAAGACAGAGGTTTACACAGAGCAATGAAAGATTTGATGCTGCTGAACGGAAATATATACACCATGAATCCTCAACTACCAAGAGCTGAAGCCGTGGCTGTGAGGGACTCCCGGATAATTGCGGTGGACAAAAACTCAGAGGTTGATAATCTGGGCAGAAAGAACTTCAAAGTCATAAATCTGGAAGGAAAGACCGTAATCCCTGGCTTGACTGACTGTCACGCCCATTTTCTGTCATTTGCTTACTCACTTAAAAGGGTCAACCTGGAAGGAATTAGCTCTTTTGATCAAGTATTATCCGTCATTAAATCTTTTTCCGGAAAGCTAAAACCAGGTGAGTGGCTGGTGGGTGGAGGATGGGACAAAAATATCCTGGGGGATGAGTCGATCTTTACTAAAGAGATTCTGGATCAGGTTTGGCTGGAGAGTCCTGCCGTTTTGCAGAGCAAAGATCACCATCTTTTGTGGCTGAATTCAAAAGCCCTGAAGGTAGCAGGGATCGATAAAACCACACAAAATCCACCTGGCGGAATAATAGAACGAGATTCAGTTACCAGAGAGCCTGCCGGAATCTTGAAGGAGAATGCCTGCAATTTGGTCTGGGAAAAGGTCCCATCCCCTTCAACTGCAACCTCCAGAGAATTGGTCAAGGAAGCATTGAAGATCGCCAACCGGCATGGGTTAACTGGAATACATGATCTTGAAGATCAGGAGGCGTTTACTCTCTTTCAACAGCTTCTGCAAGATGGGAATTTGAGTTTAAGAATATGTTTCTGGATACCCGATCAAAATTTGGACTCTGCTATAGGTCTGGGCATTAGATCCGGCTTTGGCAATGAGAACCTGCGATTTGGTGGGGTTAAGCTGTTTTCCGATGGAACGCTGGGGTCTCAGACCGCCTTGATGTTTGAGCCCTATGAAGCTTCTAAAGATAATTTTGGCATAGAGGTTACCTCTCAGGCAGAGTTAACCCAGATGGTTGAAAAAGCCAGCCGGGCGGGAATGGGTGTGGCTATTCATTCTATCGGCGACAAAGGTGTGCATCAGGCTTTAAATGCAATTGAAGGATCAGTTCGACAGAACATAGGAGAAAACAGATTACGACATCGCATCGAGCATACGCAACTTCTTCATCCGCAGGATGTGAAAAGATTCGGCAAGCTCGGTGTCATCGCCTCAGTCCAGCCCGTGCATGCTCCTTCGGATATAAAGATCGCTGAGAAATATTGGGGCAAACGCTGCAGATTAGCATATGCTTACCACACCCTTCTTAAAAGCGGTGCTAAAGTTGTATTCGGCTCGGATGTGCCTATAGAAACCCTGAATCCTTGGAAAGGGATTCATGCCGCTGTCACTCGTAAAAGGATAGGGGGAAAAGAGAGCTGGTATCCGGAAGAAAAAGTGAGCGTGGCTGAGGTGGTCTTTGCCTATACTCAAGGGGCAAGCTACGCCTCGTATGAAGAAAACCTCAAAGGTTCAATCCAGGTAGGAAAATTAGCAGATATGGTGATTCTGTCTCAGGATATTTTCCAAATAAATCCTGAAGAGATCCCTGCCACAAAAGTTGAATGCACCATCTTAGGGGGCAAAATCATATTTGAAGCATAAAAGAATTCCCTTTCATAAGCGTCCACTCTGTCTTATACCCCTCCCTACCTTACCCAAAAGAGACAATCACAGCACCGGCGAAAGCTAAGATTATGGCGAGAATTCGAATGAAATTGATCGGCTCTCTGAGCAAGATTGCGGCTAAGATGAAGACAAACACGTTGCTGGTCTGGTTCAAAGCCGCAGCTATCGAAGCCTGGGTGTATTTCATTCCCCCCATCCAGACGATCATAGCAAGATAGGCACCCAGGAAGGATCCGGGCAGCATGTACTGCCAGTTCCGCATGGCCAGCACCGAAGAGATGATCTTCTTTCCGCCTGGATGAAGTAAGAGATAGATACCCAACCCCACACATCCGGCAAAAAGACGAACTTCAACCACCCACAGCAAAGGAGAGCGGTTGAGCAACGGTTTGATCATCACTATACCAACGGCCATTGTAGCCATAGCCAAAACACCAAACAGAACTCCTAAGATCAAATCCTGACGGGAGATATTCTTCCTGTCTCCAATTCCGGAGAT
>CAYOFL010000050.1:0-21040 GCA_964403165.1 uncultured Ignavibacteria bacterium | reverse complement strand
CTTTTAAGAACAATCGTTCAAAAAATCTACTCTTTCCCTCTAATCTTTGATATAATATATCCACCATCGATTATTTTTTTTGTAAAGCCTTGCCTTTGTATACTCTGTTCTCCCCGTTTTTTGATCTACAAAGGTTACCTCTACCAAAGCCAAATCCTCTTTGATATCCTCTCTGTTCACCAGGATCATCTTGTTCTGCCACTTCAGGCGAGTGGCTCCACTTCCCATAAAACTTTCCCAGAGCTGTTCTTTGACATTGGAGAACACCTTTACTCTCTGTGTGTCTGGAAGGTCCTTCAGTTTCTCCTGGATGAATCTGTCCAGATCAAGGTATTTCTCAAGCGAGGCAGTATCAGCTTTATTTACCGCCTCGATAAAATCCATAACCACCACTCTGGGACTGGGAGTTTTGCTACAGTAATAAGCGAAGAGCAGAATGGGGATAAGAATAAGAAAAAAGATTCTTTTTAGCATTTTGTTCCCTTTAAGAAGTTAAAGGTCTTTTGTTGTTACTAAGGAAAAATATCCCGGTGAAGCAAAATGTCAACAGGTTTTTAAGGAGTCTGTTTTCGCTTTACCTAATGCTAAAAGAAAAAGAAGAGATAAAACAACTGTGGAAACTTAAAATGATCTCTTACTCAAATATGAAACTCCACCACATGCCCATCTTTCAGGACAAAATCCTTTTGCACCTTCTGTCCGTCGAAAACTCCTTCACCCCAAACCCGGGCGAACTTTAAGTTTCTGGCAAAATCCTTATGAATTTCTTTGGCGGCATCTAAAAGAGTACTGCCCACTTTCAAAATCACCGGATCTTCAAAATCTGCTTTTTTTCCCGGAGTTTTTGTGTACACTCTTAAAATTTTCAAAGAATCGAAAATGTATCGGTTAAGTTCTTCCAGATTTATCCCCCGTTTGGCAGAGAGATGAAAGATGGGAAACCTTTGTCCGTATGATTCTTTTAGAGTGCTTAAATTTGTTTCAGAAAGCGGCAGGTCGCTTTTGTTACCCAGGATGATGGTCTTCTTGTGAGCAATCCCATCCAGAGGATTGACCTCCCCTTCCTCCGATTCTAAAAGTATCTTGTATTCCTCCAGCTTCCCAAACACAGCTTGAGCTTCCTTAAGCATTGATTCTGACCCCAAATCCACCACTAAAAACACTAAATCAGCATTGCGGACAATTCCTGCCAGCCAGGGCTCCATGAATTCAGCGCCAACAGGAGGGGTATCCACCAGTTGAATTTGAATGTTCTCAAAGGGCATCATTCCACAGAGCGGCTTAGAGGTGGTGTAGGGATAGGCGGCAACCTCCGGAGTGGCGTTGGTAAGCGAAGCTAAAATTTGAGATTTTCCAACATTAGAAGGACCGATCAACACCACTTGAGCCGCCCCCTGTTTTTCTACAAAATATTGATCACCTCTTCTGGCCGCTTTTTTCTTCTGCTGGATTTCCTTTTTGAGCCTGGAGATTCTGGCTTTTAAATCCGCCTGAAGCTTATCCGTGCCCTTATGTTTGGGCATGATGGCGAACATCTCGTGTAGTATCTTGAGCTTATCCTGCGGATCTTTCGCCTGTCTGTATCTTTTTTCAGCCTCGAAATATTGAGGGGGAAGATTCGCCGGCACGGAAAACCACTTCCTCTTTATGAAACCTACAGATGAATTTACTCTACGTTCTTATTTAGACTATTCGCCCTTGCAAGTTAAAAATAAAAAGTTGAAAATTCTAAGCTAACTCTTTAGTTGAAATGACTGGTCAATTTTTGGATTTTTAATTGCAGTTTTTACTTTTGCTCTTTTAATTTTGAATTTTCCCTATGAGAATCAATTGCTAAAATGGATAGAACCTGGCTTCGGTCCAATAATCTGCCTGCAGAAATTTTTGCTGATTCACCAAAGCTCTCAGATGTTCCCCCTCCCAATCAGCCAAATAGTTGAAAAGCATCTTCACGTCCTTGTCTTCGGTTTCTTGGGCAGACTTTTTGTAAAACTCAATGGAGTCCTTCTCCAGTAGTATCCCGATGGAAAGGGCGGTCATCTCGAAATGTGCTTGAGAAAGCCTCTGTTTAAACTCTTTGGAGAAGACGGGGCTTTCTGAGGTGGTGCCAAGAATGTGCTTCATTTCCTTCACCTCGTCAAACTTAAACTCTCCCTTCTCCTTGATGCTCTGGTATAAACTTTTGAGTATTTCCATATGGTTGGTTTCGTCTTTGGCTAAGGTGGCAAAGACCTCTTTACCTTTGGCATCTTCTGTTTTCTCCTCCGCCAGCCGATAAAACTGATACCCATCATTTTCCACCCGTATGGCACCTTTCACCACTTCCAGGAGTTGTTCCCTTTTTTCCATTGCCATTCTCCTTTATTTATAACATTCGGACACATCTAATATAAACGGAATATTCACCTTGTCAAGTTTGATTCAGATATGGAGTAGAAAGGCATGCCGCTTCACTGTGGCGAAGCAAGGCCAGCACCTAAATTTGTAAGACACCCCTCGGTAGGGATGCATGATATACATTGGTCAAAATAGCAGAACCAGAACCTAACTTAAGTTAGGTTCTGGTTCTATCAACATTTCATCTAGCTGGGACACCATACAGTTTGGAGTGTCAAGCTTCAGCTTGACCAGAGACCAAAGGTTTGCCTAAAGGCAAACACTCCAACCCACCTTTCGTCAGGAGTAACTTTGGAGATTGAGCAATTTCACTTTGCCTTTTCCAGAGGTTATCTCTCCGATCCGGTAAACAGTTTCTTTCAGTGAGGAAAGACGTTTAAACACTCTATTCGTCTCTTTCTTTGATACCACCAAAACCAAACCAATTCCCATGTTGAATACTTTAAACATCTCCTGGTTTTCTATATTTCCCAATCTTTGAATAAGTTTGAATATCGGCGGGACCCTCCATGAGTCAGCAAAAATCTTAGCGTCGCAATTATCAGGGAGAATGCGTTTCAGATTTCCTTTGATCCCTCCTCCGGTGATATGAGCAATCCCTTTGATCTTAAATCGTTGCAAAAGCGGAAGAATTGATGGTGCGTAGCACCGATGCACCTTCAAAAGTTCCTTTCCCACCGTGGTCCTCAATTCTTTCAGGTAATCATTCACACCCAGGCGTGCTCTTTTGAAAAGCACCTCACGCGCCAGCGAATATCCGTTGGTATGCAGACCATTTGATTTTAAGCCGATGATCCGATCACCGGGAGTTATCTTCGACCCATCGATGATTTTTTTCCTTTCCACCACCCCTAAGATAAATCCAGCTAAATCATATTCCCCTGTTTTATAAAATTCAGGCATCTCTGCTGTTTCGCCCCCGATCAAGGCACAGCCGGCCTTTCTGCAGGCTCTTGCTAGTCCCTTTACAATTTGCTGGACCACTTTTGGAGAAAGTTTCCCTGTGGATATATAATCTAAGAAAAATAGAGGTTTTGCTCCATGCACCAGGATGTCATTGACACAGTGGTTTACCAAATCCTCTCCCACCGTGTCATGTTTGTCCGTCATGAATGACACCTTCAGTTTGGTGCCCACCCCATCAACGCTGGAGATCAAAACCGGTTGTTTGTATTCCTTTATTTTGAACGCAAAAAATCCCCCAAAACCACCTATCCCTTTCAATACCTCTGGAGTGAAAGTTGACTTAGCTAAACTTTTAATTTTCATCATCGCCCGATCGCCGGCAGAAATATCCACCCCGGAGTTTTTGTAGGTAAGTCTTTTCTTCATTTTTTCCTCGATCGTTGGTTCTTACGTTCTTGGTTGAGGCTGGGTTAAATCAATCCCTCTTGAGTAATGAATCCAATTCTCAAAGCTAACATGAAATCAATTTACAAAAGTCTTTGACCGTTTATCTCCAGTTGAAATTTAAGTCCCAGAAACTCTGCCGCCCTTCGGCAGACCAGCATTCGAGACAAAAAGATCTCAAAATATTCCATCACCTGAGATATGGAGGTGTCGATCTTAATCTCCAAGGTAACGATCTTCTTCTCTTCCTCCACCCTCAGAAATGAGCTTTTTGCCGCATAGTTCACCCGGTCGTGTATGTCCTGTTTGATCATCTCCACGGTGCGCACCCGGGAACTATGCACGTCCGACTTATCTGCCAAAATCACCGCGGCACAGACATCCGACACCGGTTGACCATCTTTTTCGTCGTGATTTCCGATGGCGGCCATTATCTCCAAAATGTCCTCCAGGGGCATCTTCATCTCCGAAAGGATGGTGTGGGATAAGATGGCTCCGGTCTGGGCATGATAATCCCGATTGATCACGTTTCCAATGTCGTGTAAATAGGCGGCAATGGAAGCTAAATGCGCCCGCTCCTCTGGATATTTCAATCTATCCAAGATGTTATAAGCAATGCTGGCGGCTAAGCTGGCATGTCTTTCTCCATGCTCGGTATACCCGATCACTCCCAAAATCTCATCCGACTTCTTGATCAAAAGCTTTACTCGTTCATTCTTTTTGACATCCTCTACAGTTATCATCAATCTTCACCTCTTTAGGGATTTTTCCGAAATTAGCTTTTAGAGTCAGGACTTCAGTTTTTTTCTACCTCACCCCCTATCCCCTTCAGGGTGAATCCTTCAGGGTGAACCCCTCTCCATTTCATGTTGAAAATCCCGCCGGAGGCGGGGGAGAGGGGGAACAAAGGGGGTGAGGTTTTTAAAATGTCATCTTCATTAGATTCTCAAGAATCTTTTTCATACTTAAGAATTTTAGCCACTAAAGTGGAGAAAAACCTCAAATAAAAATCCTCCCCATATGCAAACGAAAAGAAAGGCTGGGATGCAAGTATGGTGTTGCCTCAAAGCATATCCATGGGATCCACATTAACAGTTATACGAACCGCTTCCCTCTTTTTTGCATTTTTCTCAGTTTCCAAAATCTTTCTGATCAAATTGCTTACGCTGGTGATGTTCTTTGTTTTTATCAACAATTGCCAGCGATGTTGATTTTTTATCTTAGCGAGTGGTGCCGAAGCAGGACCTAAAATTTCCACACTTTTTTGCTTTCCCGATTTAACCTTTCTTTTCAGCATGGAAGAAAAACCTTGTGCACAATTGGTGACCACCTTCAAACTTTTGCCGGAGAAGACTACCAGAATCAAATGATTAAAAGGAGGATAACCTAACTCCCTACGTTGCTCTAACTCCTTCCGGTAGAATTCCTCAAAATCGTGCAAGGCGGCAAGTTTAATCGTCCATTCTTCGGGATAATAAGTTTGAACCACCACCTCTCCTTCTCGCTCGCCCCTTCCAGCTCTGCCTGCCACCTGAGCCAGCAGTTGGAAAGTTCTCTCCTTTGAACGGAAATCAGGAAGGTCCAAGCCTGAATCTGCAGAGATTACTCCCACCAGTGTCACGTCAGGAAAATCCAGACCTTTGGTTATCATCTGAGTCCCCACAAGAATGCCAAACTTTTTTTTGCCAAAATCACTCAACAGTCTTTTGTGCGCACCCTTCTTAACAGTTGTATCCAGGTCCATCCGTTCCATCAGCGCTGTGGGGAGGTCTTTTTTTAGCTCCTCCTCAATCTTCTGAGTTCCTGCTCCCTTATACATGAATCTGTGACCCTGGCAATTAGGACAAAGATCTGGTGCGCTCCTATGATAACCACAGTAGTGACATCTTAAGGAAAAATCGGTCCGATGAAAGGTCAAAGTTATATCACACTGTGGGCATTTTTCTACCTGCCCGCAATCCTGACATTTGACAAAGGTGGAAAAACCTCGGCGATTCAAAAACAAAAGCACCTGCTCTTTCTTGTCCATCCTGTCCCTTAAAAGAGACAACAGGTTGGACGAGATAAAATTTCGGTTCCCATTTTTCTTCTCCTGAGCCAGGTCAACAATGTTTACCTGGGGAAGTTTCTGCTTTTTCACTCTCTCCTTTAACTCACACAGGGCATATTTTCCTTGCTGGGCATTGTAATAAGATTCCAGACTGGGAGTGGCAGAGCCTAAAATAATCACAGCGTCATTTAATTTTGCTCTCACAGTTGCCACGTCTCTGGCATTATATCTGGGGGCGGGGTCATCCTGTTTGTAGGAGGGAACGTGCTCCTCATCCACCACGATCAATCCCAGATTTAAAACAGGCGAAAAAACGGCAGATCTGGCTCCCACCACAATGGGGAGTTCACCATTTCTCACTCTCCTCCAGGTGTCAAATCTCTCACCCGCGGACATCCGGGAGTGAAGACATCCCACCTTCTCACCGAAGTTAGCTTTAAACCTGGAAATGATTTGGGGAGTTAAAGATATCTCCGGCACCAGGATCAAAGCTTGTTTGCCGCTTTTCAAAACCTCTCTTATGGCTTTAATGTAAATCTGGGTCTTGCCGCTTCCTGTGACTCCGTGAATTAAGAAAGGGGAATAGACACCCTTTTCCAAAGCCGTCTTTATTTTCTCCAGTATTTCTTTTTGTCCTTCATTCAAAGATACCGGTTGTGTTTCCTGCAAATCCAGCGCCCAGTCTCCTTCTCTTATTTTCTCCACCTTTGCAAATTCAATCAAGCCTTTTCTTTCCAGTCCTTTAAGTGAAGTTGCGCTGACTTTGTGCAGACTGGTAAGTTTTCTCCAGAGAAGCTCACCCTGGTTTTTGAGGAGCAACTCCAGACATTTTGACTGCGCTAAAGATTTTTTCTTTAACGCAGAAATTGCTGATTGCAGAAGCTCCAGGGTCTCAGGAGTACTATCAAAATTCTTGAGCCTCACCATCTTCTCATGTTGAATTCGCACCCCCGGTTTCCCCAAGCGCTCGTCGATTTCAATCTCTCCCTTTTTATTAAGGTCATATAGGTCCGCATAAAGACCTTTTGTCTTGAGAGTTCTTGAGAGCCAGGAAAACTTTCTCTCTTTTCCATCCGCCAAAATCTCCAGAATTCTTTTCTGCCGTAGAGAAAGTTTTCTTACAGACACCGGAGAGCAAACATCAGACTCCAGATAAAATCTTGCCTCTTGCCCCTTGCCCCTTGACCCTTGACCCTTGACCCTTGCCCCTTGCCCCTTACCCCTTGACCCTTGACCCTTGACCCTTCTCTTGACGTACATCTCACTTTTCAGCATTAGCTCAGACGGAAGAGCCGCCCTCAAAGCTTCACCCCAGGAACAAAGATAATATTCAGATACCCATTTGGTAAGCTCAAGCATCTCTCCTGAGAAAAGAGGATAGGGATCCAGAAGGTCCATAATCTCTTTGACATTTGAAACGCCGGCAGTTGCGGTCTTCCCCACCACGAAGCCGGTCACGATCCTCTTTCTGAGAGGAACTAACACCCGGAACCCCAGATCCATCTTTCCCTCAAGATGTGAGGGAATCCGATATGTGAATGGCTCAGATAACGGGAGGGCTAAAGCCACCTGGGCAAACATAAAAGTTTCCTGTTCTATTCAGTTTGAGTTCTCTATCACTTCATGCAATTTAAAGCTGATTTGAAAGAATGTCAAGCGTGCAGAAAAGGCACCACGCGGTGAATGGATTACGTAGATTGGTTTTTTTTGAATTTAGGTGTTGACAATATTCAGAATGAGTATTAGCATAACCCTGTAATTGCTTTGCAGCCATAAGGGGAGCTCTTTGTGGTGAGAGACCTTGCCAATCAGCTGGAAGGAGTCTGGTTGTCGATAGCAGGGCGAGAGGATGAATGATCGACTGCCATCCAATCAGTAAGCCATCGCTGGGGCTTCCCGAGGAGATTTTGAGGAAGAGGAATGCCGACGCGTCAGAAAATGACTAGTCCTAAATAAGAAAAGGAACATAGCCATGAAGCTCTTAGTAGGTCCGATTCTGGGGGCGGTAACCAGCAATAAAGCCAAGGTCTGGGTTTTCTACGATCGGGGGGGTGAAGAGCAGGCCCTTCCACAGTGCGAAGTTTTCAAAGACGAGGACTGTGTTGAGAAGATCTCCGAATATTCCTTCGAGACGGTCTCCAGTTCGGTGCATCAGATGGAGGGAATGCGAGGAGTGGCTGGTTTGGCTGAAATCTCTCTGCCGACAGACGCAGAAAAGGTTTACTACAAGTTGGTCTTTGATGCGTCGGATCGGTCGCAGAATGATCAGACATACACGATCCGGCGCTTTCCCGAAGTCGGCGCAAATATTGACAGTCTCTCCTTTGCCTTAATATCCTGTCATTGCCCATCGTTCAAGCCAAGAAAAGACAACAAGAGAGTAACTCGCATGTGGCGATATCTGGGGGAGGAGATGCGCGAGCACGACTGTCGTTTTCTCATCCAGGCAGGGGATCAGGTGTACGCTGACAAGAAACCGCTCAATGCATGGAAGAATAGCCTACAGGCAGCCACACATGAAGAAAGACTGAGCTATTATCGCCAAACCTATTTGAAGAGCTGGGATTTTCCGCATGTTCAGCAGGTGATGCGAACATTTCCTCAGTATATGATCTGGGATGATCATGAGATCACCAATGGCTGGGGGTCGGACAAGGACCATTGGGGCGATGCCGCGTCTAGAAAAGTGTTTGACGCCGCCCGTCAGGCGTACGTAGAATTCCAGCACAGTCATAATCCTGGCTCTCTCCGCGAGGGCAAACTGTACTATGCGTTTAACTACGGCCCCGTCGCATTCTTGTTCCTGGACCTCAGAGGGCATCGGGACATCAACCGCTTTAATCCGGAAGCCGAGGGAGCTGGATACCCGCTGGCAGGCCGCCAACAATGGGATGACGTGAGAGCTTGGCTCAGCACCGACACCGTCAAAGAAAGCAAGATGTTATTCGTCGTTTCTTCCGTTCCGGTGCTTCATCTAAGCGATAACTTCGGAAGTCTGAGAAAATTGAAAAACGACATCGCGGACCAATGGTCAATGGAGCACAATAAAAGGGAGCGTCGAATCCTGTTAAACTTACTGTATGGGTGGTCTGGGGAGAGAAAACGCCCTGTGTTGATCCTGGGGGGCGACGTTCACGTCGGCACTTTGGCGGATGTAACGGAGGTTGAGACGAAGACCACAATTCATCAGATTACCTCTTCGCCTATCACCAATAAGACGGCGTGGTGCCTGGACATCCCCTTGGCACTCTGGGGCGAGAGCTTCGACTTTCACCTAGAGGAAAACGAAAAACAACGCGTAAAGGGTAGAATCACTCGCCGCGTTCGCTGCCGCAACTTCGCCATTGTGAAACTTGGGTTCACTGGGCAAAAGCCAACTGCTTCCGTCTATATGTGCAGGAAGTGCTGGTGGAACCGGAAGGTGCGCTGCGTAGAATATCGCTTGTAGTATCGCTGGGGTCCCAGGCTTGTGACGCCCCAAAGCCCGCCAGGGCTTTGTTCCTGACGCTACAGGGGCTCGCGGTCTCCCCGTCGCCCAACTTTAATCAACCCACCGCTGTTCGTTTTGTGGGGTGACGATTATAGCTGATTTTCCAGCGATGGGGCATTTGGTCTCGCAGATTCCACAGCCAATACAAAGATCCTCTCTGATATAGGGACGTTTTACCAACCTTTCCGATCCGTCAAGATGCAGAACTTTCTCTTCTTTTAGCTCAATCGCCTTGGGAGAGGTGGGGCAATGTTCCTGACATACCAGACAGTTCTCATTTTTATAAAAGGGGATACATCGGTCTCTATCTATATACGCGATGCCAATCACCCATTTCTTCTTTGTCTCCACGTCCAGAACGTGGATGGCATCCGTGGGGCAGACTTCGGTGCAGAGTGTGCAGTTGAACTCGCAGTAACCATAGCGAGCCATTCCCACGGGAGTCCACATCCCTTCCAGCCCCGCTTCCAGAAAGGTCGGCTGCAAGAATCTCCCTGATGTGGAGCATACCTTTACGCACTCGTGACAGCGAATGCACCGATCCAGAAATTCGTTCTCCTCTCTTGATCCCGGAGGCCGGATCAGTTTGGCTGTTTCATTTCTGCTAACGAAATTGGTTTTCAAAATTCCCACAGATACCAAACCAGCCACAACAGAGCTGACCAATCTTCTTCTTCCCAGATCAAATTTGTATGGTTGAATTTTCCCTTTGAAGTTAATTGAGGTGACATGTGGTGGGCAATCTTTTACACAGTCAAAACATTGAATGCATTCCACATCATCAGTGAGCCTGAAATCGCTCTTTATTGCATCCATCTTACACATATTCTGGCAGACAGCACAGTCGGTGCAATCAGAACTCACTTTTCTTCTTAGGAATTGAAATTTGGAGAAAAGAGCAAGGAAAGCCCCTAAAGGACAAAGGTATCTGCACCAGAATCTGCGGGATACAAATTCGGCAATCATAATCGCCAAGAAGATCAGAAGCACCCACCCGGACATGCGAAAGAAAGTAAGTTGATCAGGAAGAAGAGTGGACGAGAAAAAGTTATGCATCTTGCCCAGCCAGTCCTGAAAGGAGGTGACCTGAAAAGTCAAACCAAATAATGAACTGGATACCAAGGTAATAATGGGCCAGACCGAAAGAGCTATCGATCGGGTAAATAAAGCGACGGGATCAAAAAACCAGAAAAGCTGGGAGGAGAAAACCGCACCAACCAGAAGAAAAATCAGAATCATATATTTTACGTATTTAAGTTTGGGGTAATTCCTTCCCGCTTTGTTTTTGAAAACGAAGCTGATCACATCCAAGCCCGTGCCCAGAGGACAAACCCAGCCACAAAAAAATCTTCCCAGAGGTATGGTGAGAGCTAACACAAAGATAGCCCAGATGAATGTATTTATGAAAGCACGGGCGGAAACCATGGCGGAAAGAGCAATTAGGGGATCCATCCGCAGAAAAAGGTCGACTGGGATTCTGATCTTTAATGGGTAGCTGGCAGCAAGAAAGAGAAAGAAAAAGAACAGAAGGAAAAGGATTTGGGAAATTCGTCTAACGGTTTTCAATATGCGCCCCATAAGTAATCTCCCCCCCTTACTCCCCCTCTCCCCCGCCTCCGGCGGGATTTTCAACATGAAATGGAGAGGGGTTCACCCTGAAGGGATTCACCCTGAAGGGGACTCAGGGGGTGAGGTCTTTCAAGAACCTCACAAAATTATCCCAGACTTACCCTCTTTATATTCACCTTACTCAAATCTATTTCACCCAGCCCGAATTTACTTGATTTGACAACATGGCCTAAATCTGTCGGCTTGATATCAAAAAGAGTTGCTCCATAAGCATCCACGGTGGCGATCTGTGTTCCAGCGATTATGGCCTTCTTTTCCCGGACGTCTTTTAAGCTCCCGCCCTGTGGACCGTTTTTTACTAATATTCGGTAAGCATCCAGGATGGTCAACTGGGGACGGACGAAATTTGCCAGATCAGCTAACTTGTCATCAATGTCTAAGTGTATCTTTCCCCGGTCGCCGCCCATGATCCCCATCAGGTTTTTTATTCCCATGGTCAATCTGGTCAAACCGTGATTTTTGGCTATGGGCACGTTTATCAGAACGTCCGCTTCTAAAGCGGGCTTATACATGGGCCACTGCTTTAACACTTCACCTTCCGGAAACTTCATCTTAGAAAAACCAGCACCCACAACCAGGCTCACATCTGCCCCGGCATCGGAAGCGGCTTTTTTTATGCCGGAATTTCGGTAACATCGAGAGGCGGTGTTACAGGTGCGGTCGAAAACTCTAACCTTCTTTGCCCCCACTTCCAGGCATAGCTTTACCACCTCCGCCACAACCTGCGGATTGGTGTCTGCTGCTTGCTCCGGGCTTCGATCCCAGCCAATGTTAGGCTTGACCACCACCACGTCCCCTTTAGAGACAAACCTTTTCATACCTCCCAGAAGCTTGATCACGTGTCGGGTCATTGAAGCCGCATCACCGTCGGTCACCACTGCCAGATCCGGAATCATCTCCTTTTCTCCCAGGGTCTGCGCAAAAAGATCTGGCAATCCCGAATGTGGCAAACTCAAAGAGAGAGCAGTTCCCAATGATGCCTTGATGAAATCTCGGCGGGTGATTTTATCTTTCATTACAATGCCTTCTGATTGCATGAGCCCTCTGTTTTTCTTTTATTTGCGTTTTTTTACCTCTCCCCCCGTCCCCCTCTCCATATAATGGAGAGGGGGAGATAGGGGGTGAGGTCTGACTTTAACACCCATCCTGAGCGAAAAAAACGCTGTTTTCGCTACTGTTTTCTCAAAACTAAAGAACTCTTTGTCGATTCCAAAAGCCAGAGGATATTATTTTTTTCTTCCCCCTCAAAAATCAATATAAGATAATTTTCCTCTAAATCCATCCCCAATAATTTTTCCTCTTTTGTTTTAAAAATATTGTTGTCAGTAGAGAAGTTGTTTTGTGAATAAACCTCTTTTAAACTATCTTCTACTTCTTTTGCTTTGGCGGTATCTGGATACTGAATCAAAAGGAGTTTTAACCTATCTTTTCCCAATTTGAAATCTGCCAGAATACAGTCTGTTTCTCTGTCTAAATTTAGAACTTTCTGGTTAGGAAAAAAACAGAGGTTTTTCAAAATAATCTGCTTGTGAAAAAAATGAACTGAGCCAGGGACAAGGCTGTCCTGAGGGATTTTGGAAACAAGCTGAGGAAGTTTACCTTCTTTTTTGATCTTCTTGTCGATCTTATTCCCCAGTTTTAGAATGATCTCTTTTAAATCCTCCCCCAGTCCCATAATCTTTACAAAAAACTTGTCTTTCCAGAATCTTAACAGTCCATCGCTGTGGACCCCTTCTTGGCCAATATCTACGCCTCCCCCTTCCTGATCGAAGGAGAAAATGCCATAAGCATCAGCGGAGGAATTCATCTGCCAAATCTCGACAGTTATAGATCTTTCTTTTAGAGAATCTTTAAGTTCAGGTGAGTATCTTTGAACCACCAACTGCTGAAAATCATATGCTAAATAAAGCTCTGCTCCTCCATCTATATAGTCAAAGAGATTCTTTCTGTCGTATATCTGCGGTGCTTCAGATTTCTTCCAACCATCTACTGAGTTGGGAAGAAGTTCCGTTAAACTATCTTGGGCAAAAGAAATATCAGTGATGGAGAAATAAATTAAAAGAGAGAAGAGCAGAATTTTAAAAAATGCTGGCATGGGCAAAGAGGATTTTGCGTTCAGATGGACTTATTTTTTAAAAGGCAAAACTTCGTTTGTCTTTATTTGAAACGAATTGTCTTGGTTTACTATTTGCCAGCTATGGCAAGAACCTCTGCGAGAAATATGACTGCTCAGATGAACAAGTTCTAAAATTCTCTTACTCTGTTTGAAGCCAGGGGATCCACTGGTTTAAAAGTCCGGCTATGTACCCAAAGGAACCTATGAAAATCAAAAATCCGATAGTGACAAGCAACAAACCACTTATGATCTCGATTGTGCGGAAGTGTTTTTTTACCCATCCGAAAACGCCCAGAAAGGTGTTAAAGCTCACCGCGGTTATCAAAAAAGGAATACCCAGGCCCAAGGAATAAGATGAGAGAAGCACGATTCCCTTTCCCACCGTGCCCTGATTTGAGGCTAAGAGCAAAATTCCACCCAGAATTGGACCTATACAGGGAGTCCAGCCAAAGGCAAATGCCAGGCCCACCAAAAAGGAGCCTAAGGGACCTAAGGGTTTGCTTTTGGTGTGAAACCTTTTTTCATAATTCAGAAAGGAAATTTTAAACACGCCCATCATGTGCAATCCCAAAAGTATGATGATGGCTCCAGCAATTTTGTTGAAAAGGGAGAGCTTGGACAAAAGAAATTCTCCGATAAAGGTAGCCGAAGCACCCATGGCGGTAAAGACAACGGAGAATCCCAAAACAAATAAAAGAGTGTTCAAGCTCACCTTCTTTAACGCCTCGGACTTTTTGTCCCTGCTTTTCATCTCCTCCAATGAGACCCCGGAGATGAAGGAAAGATAACCGGGAATCAATGGGAGAACGCAAGGGGAAATGAATGAGATTATTCCTGCAGTAAAAGCCGCCAAAACGGAGACGTTTTCCACTTATTCCTCCACTAATTGGTTAAAGTATGAGACATTTTCACCTCACCCCCTTCTCCCCCTCTCCATGCTATGGAGAGGGGGACGGGGGGTGAGGTCTCAACTCATTCCCGCCTCAATAAGTAAACTTTAATCAGTCCCTGAAATTTCCGTTCTTATCAAAAATTTTAGCTATCACCTTGGAAAAGAACCAAAGATATTTACTTGTGATTACGAATCTTCTAAGAATAAATTTGAAATAGAGCTGATCCGCTCAGAACAAAGGCAACAGCTATAGCAGAAGAAAACTTTTTGAAAGGTGTCAGGACTGCGGTCATGACATAACAACCAAAGTCTTTCATCATGTTGAGGCCCAAAGCCTTTTTTTAAGATGAATCCTTTCTCAATTTAGCTAACTCCTCCCGAATTATCTTCTCCAGAAACTCAGGGCTTATCTTTTTCGCCACCTCATTAGCGACCCTTTCGGAAATTTTCTCCTTTAAATCTGAAAAGAGCTGATCGAATTCAGACCGACTTGTCTCTTCCGTGGTTGAAGGTTTCACCGATGTCGATTTTTCCTTATCTGATTCCTTCACCTCCTGTTTTAACTCACTCAAAAGATCCTCATATCCCTTTTCATGCTCATCTATTTCATATATTTTGCTTTCCTTTTTATAATCCGGTTTTTCCTCTGAGATTTTCTGTTCAGACAGGATCGGCTTTTTCTCTGGAAGTGAGTTTGCTTTTTTGTGTTCCTCGGCCTCTTTTTTTAGCTCAGCCATAAACCAGTCAAATCCATGAATTGGCTCTCTATTTGAAGCTGGGTCGGATGGTTCAAACTCTTCTACCAGATCGCTGGTCTCCACAATATCCAAAACATCTTCTGAATTTCCCCTGTGAGTTGGAGAAGCAGTTTTCTGAGTCTCCTTTTCAAGTAATCGCCTCACGTGATCCAAGATCTCCCTGTGGTTAAAAGGCTTGGCGATAAAGGCATCTGCACCAATTTGCTTTAATTTCTGCACCTTATCTGTTTGGTCTCTGGATAAAAGCATTACCACCGGAACATCTTCTAAGGTTTTGCTCTGTTTAAGCTCTATTAATACCTGCTCCCCATTCAGAACAGATAAGGAGTCATCCAGAAATATGAGGTCGGGCTTGTTGGCTTTAGCCACTTCTAAGGCTTCGGTTCCATTGTCAGCAAAAAGCACCTCATACCCATGTTTTTTTAAAAGGGACTCCACAATGTTTCTCAAAGTTGGACTATAATCTGCCACCAAAATCTTCTTAGGCATCAACCCCTCCATTGGACCCTTATTATAAAAGGAAAATCATAGCTTTGTCCTGTCCCTGATTCATTCTTCCCCGCACTCATCTTTTTTCCGACTGCCGAGACAAAAGCTGGCTGGCTTGCTCTAAGGTCTTTTTTTCCTCTTTAGTGAGATTATCGTAACCCACCTGGTTTATCTTATCCAAAATCTGATCCACCCTTTCCATCAACCTCTGTTCTCTTTCCCTTTTTTTATTGATGGCTTCCATTCTGCGTTTATGTCTGAAATTCTTTAAAGAGGTAAGGTATGTTGATAATCGGAACAATCGGGGAATTCTAAAGTCGGATTTGATATATAGGTACCCGATGACCATTCCTCCCAGGTGGGCAAAATGCCCTATTCCATCTGAGGTATGTCTGAAAGAGGCTAAAAACTCAATCACCGCAAAGAATATCACCAGGTATTTAGCTTTCACTGGAAAGATAAAATACAGGTAGATCAATCTGTTGGGAAACATGAGGGCGAACGCCACTAAAATTCCAAAGATAGCACCTGACGCCCCGATGGTGGGCACATTTGAATTGAATGAAAGGATGAAGGTGAAAAGTCCCGCCCCTATGCCGGTGATAAAATAATACTTCACAAACTCTCTTGTTCCCCAGGTTCTCTCTATCTCACATCCGAACATCCACAGGGCAAACATGTTAAAGAGAATGTGAAACAAGCCCCCGTGAAGAAACATATACGTGACCGGTTGCCAGATAAATCCCTTTTTCACCAAAACAGGTGTTAATCCGAAAAGATAGATCAACTCAGACCCCCACAAAAACTCCAGGACAAAAATCCCCACATTTGCCAGCAGGAGATACTTGACCGCTTTTGTAATTCCTCCGGGTCCAAAGCTGTAAGTTCTGTATCCGTGGTAGCTCATATATTTATCTATCGGAGAGCCTGACAGTTTATTTAAACAGAACCAAAAATGAGATCTCTAAATAATAACTTGACACAATAAATACGATTCAATCGTCCCATTCAATTTAACAGATTGCTTATAAAAGTTTTTTCTTAAGTGTGGGCAATTTCAAAACTCTTTGCTTTCCAAACCCTTCTTAAACGAAATTTCAGAAGCGAAGCCTCGTGACTTCTCAATTGTAGGAAAAAGTTTAGAGAATGTTAAGAAACTCTTGGCGTGTCCCTAAATGTATCCAACAAACACCGAAAAAATCAACTTCTATTCGCAATTTTTGACGAGTTTCTTTCATGTTACTTTGCAACAACTTATGAAGAACATAATCTCCTATTGATCCAGCACTCGCAATTTCCTGCGAATATCTGTATTATAATCTGGCGAAGGTTTACATGTTACTTAGTTTCGTTAAACAACCTGTTATAAATCAACATATTAGTGGAGTAGAAAAAACAGTGCGAACCCGTCAATTTTGGCGCAATTTTTGCAATACTAAAACGTGAGAACTTATTCTGAGAGTAACTCAGAATTTTCAATGTGCCAATAATTTTCAGGAGGTGAAAAAAATGAGAAAGAAGAGTTTGACCATTATCTTGATCCTGAGTATTTTGATCCTCTTTGTGGGATCAGCCTATTCAGGCTGGAGTCCAAAAAACAACACGTTTGGTCCTATTGTAATTAAAGGCCACCCGTGGGGTGATTCGGGTCACAGCAGTAATGGCAATGACAACCCTCCCTATTATGGTCCTGGCTCAGGAAATGGCTATCCCGATTTTATGGGTGCTCCGACGTTTACCAACTTTGTCCTTCAATTCTACCTCAGTTACGTGGTCAAGAAGGCAATGGAAGAACAAAGCTCTACTCGGCAACAAGGAAGATCTGAATGATTAACCGGGCATGGTGAGAAAAATGGAGAGTCAAACAAAAGACTTAAAATCGTCTTTAGAGGTGAGGATTGCACTTATTGAATCCTTGACTCAACGGGGGGAATGTGCTCAAGCATTCCAGGAGATTCAGAAGACAGAAAGAGAGATAGGAAGTGATCTGTCGCCTGATGAAAGGGGATATCTAACCTATCTGGCATCTGTCTGTTTATACCATCTGGGGCGATACAAAGAGGCGCTGACTAAAGCTATGCCTGCCCTTGAAGCATTTAAGGACACCTCTGAAAACAAGAAAGTTGCACAAATTCAGGATATACTGGGAAGGATTAACCTGAGTTTGGGTGATTTAAAAAATGCCGATCTCTATGTAAGAGATGCCATTACCACTTACCGTAGAATTGGAGAGTTAGATGAAATAGTAAAATCTTACAATCGACTAGCCCGGATCTACTTTATCAAATGTGATCTCGAAAAATCGATTGAGTGTCTTAATGAAGCTAAGGAGCTTTCTGAAAAAGCCGGTGATTTCAAGACTAATGCATTAATATATGGTAATCTCGGTCGAGTTCAGATTCTCTTGGGAGAATGGGAGCAGGCGGAAAGGAATCTAAAAACAAGTCTTAGTTTTAACCAAAGAAATGGCGACGAACTTAACTTGTGCAAGGATTTGCTCTCTTTGGGTTTTGTAGCATGCCTAAAACGAGATTTTCACAGATCGAAAGAGTTATTAACAAAAGCCTTTGAGCTTGCCCAAAAAAATAATTATCTCAGGGAAATGGTCATTTACCATGAATACATGGGAGAACTGTGCTTTAATCAGGAAAGATATAGGGAGGTGGAAGATCATTATAATCAAATTATCAATATATGGGAGAATGCCGCGCCTGATGGGGATATGATCAGTCAAACCTATCGTCTATTAGCTGAGCTCAAAGTGGCTCAGAAAGAATATGATAAAGCCTTTACTTTTTGTCAGAAATCTTTGGAAGTTTCGAAGTCCTTAGGTGAAAAGATCGAGGAAGGGGCGGCATACAGAATTTTTGGACAGATTTATTCTGCCAGAGGGGAAAGGGAGAAGTCATCCGAATATTTCAAAAAGAGCATTTCATACCTCCAGCAGGTAGGGGCAAAATACGAATTAGCCAAAACCTATTTAGAAACGGGTCGATCATCAGAGACCTTTGACTATTATAAGAGATTGGGATTTTTGAGCAATGCTGAAAGCTTATTCCGGGAGTTGGATTCAAAATATCATCTGGGTCTGGTTAATTCTGCCATCACCGATCTTCTGGTAGAGCAGAAGGATTATGGCAAAGCTCAGGTCTTCTTAGACGAGGCAGAGAGGCTTTTTAGAGACTCTAATGATCAAAAAGAACTTCGTCAGGTTCGTAGTTTAAGGCACTCAATTGAGGAGACCCTCTTTCATTCCAGCATGATTGCCAAGTCCAACGGAAGGGTAACTTTTGACAACATCGTGACCCAGAACACAGAGTTGAGGGAGATCATAGAGAAACTGAAACAGATAATGGATTACGACATAAGCATCCTTCTGGAGGGGGAGACTGGAACCGGAAAAGACTTACTTGCCAAAACCACACACTATTCCAGCAGAAGAAAAGACAAAAGGTTCGTGGCAGTAAACTGTGCCGCTCTTCCAGAAAACCTTCTGGAAAATGAACTTTTCGGTCACAAAAAGGGCGCCTACACTGGAGCAGACAAAGACCAATCCGGTCTGTTTGAAGAGGCAGAGGGTGGGACTCTTTATCTGGATCAGGTGGAAGAGATCCCCACCTCCACTCAGGTAAAATTGTTGAGAGCTATTGAGGAAAAAGAAATCACCCGGCTGGGTGAAACCAAACCCAGAAAAATCGATGTTAGAATTATCTCCTCCAGCATCGATGATTTGAAGAAAACGGTGAAAAATGGAAAATTTCGCCAGGATCTGTATTTTCGCCTCAATACCTTCGACATAACCATTCCCCCCTTGAGGAAGCGAAAAGAGGATATTCCAATTCTACTTAGACATTTCTTGAAAGAATATGAAGTGGAGGAAAAGAGAATAAAGGAATTTGAGAGAAACGGGACACTTAAAAGGTTTTTGGAATATGGCTGGCCCGGAAATGTGAGGGAACTTGAAAATGAGATAAAAAGGATGGTGGTCTTATCTCAGGTAGGCGATAAGGATCCATCCGGGTTTCTGCCAGAAAGGCTAAATTACTCAATCGCCAATCAAGTTCTTTCCCATGAAGCTTCTTTATTTCACTTGGTGGCGGAGTTTGAGAAAGAGAAAATCATCGAGGCTTTAAAACAATCCAACTGGATTAAGTTAAGAGCCGCCCGGCTTTTGGGCATCCCCGAAGCCACCATCAGGAACAAGATAAAGAAGTATAAAATATCCCCACCCGCACCAGCTTCATAGACAGAGTGTCGGGTAGCTCTCCCCCGCCGTTGGCGGGGGATCGCCCAGACAGGCGTCCGTCTGGACGCAACCCGACCTACAAAACTGAGTCCATCAGATTTTTGCGATTTTCTTCTGAATTTCGAAAAGATTTAAAATAAACCAGCCCAGTCTTAAGAATTGAAACACGCCTTTTTTCACACCAGTCGTATCTAATGGCGAATTTGATATTGGTTTGAATAACAATAACTTGAATTCGTTTTATCAACTGTCATAGCGAACTATCTCGCCAAACCTTGCGTAAGCTACCCACCAAGAAATTAATCTTTTCTGAAAACAACCAAAAGCGAAGCCGTTTCTTATTGACGCGCAACGGATTGCAAGGAAACGCTTTTTCCTTTTTGAGATTGATGCTCGGCACAGATGTTGCATGCAATAAATCTGGTGCTTATGCAGAAAGATTAACAATCTGAAGGGAGAAGGCTGGCTTATGAAAAGAAGCCAGCCTTCTGTGCTTACGTTAATTAAAGGGTTCGGCTCTCCGTCTTTAAAAAGCATTATGAATGAAAGATCTTTTAGAAGTTTTTCTTATGTTTTTTGTAGTTGACACAAAAAAGTCTTGATACCTTCTTTTTTTTTGTTATTTTAAAAAAACAGTAATTGTGACGCATTTGGTTTCATCTTGAATAACTATCCTTATGGAGGCGAACTCATGTGCAAGCAAGAAAAGATTAAGGCAAAGAATCTTTTAAGGTGGATATTCATAATCCCCGTTCTGTTTTTTCTCTATCTTGGTCCTGCAATCGTTAAAGCCAATGTTATACAACACCAGGGAGAGAAAGAAGAAAAATTAACTCATTACAAGCTCTGTGCGGTTTTGCCCAATGTGCAAGCCCGGGTGCATCGAGTGGGGCTCTTGCATCTCTGTGTGAGCAACTGGGGGTTCTTTGGAAACGGACAGGGACATCCACTTTACGATCTGAAGGAATCCAAAGGGGGCTGTTTCAACCCCAATCCGGATGAGGAGGTCCTAGCTCCTTCAGCCGAGTATCCAGCCGGATCAAAGATAGAATACCTTTTCTGGGGTGGTCTGTGGATAGGAGCTTTGGTGGATGATCAACCTTATGTCTCAGTGGGATGCGACGGCTGGCGTTGGATCCATGAGTTCTGGCCTGATGGTGCGAAAGATCCTTCCATCGGTGCCATAGTGGAAAGAAGCACCCGAATAAATACCTCATGTTACAGGCCTGACGCTGTTTCCGAGCAGGACATCATAGCAGTTTATACCGATACTTCCGCTGAGATTCCACTGTCTCCGGAACAGCGTGATCCTTTTGATAACCGCAAGCACTTTCCCCTCGGTCTGCAGATCATCCAGCAAAGTTACTCCTGGAGCTACGAATATGCTGAGGATTTCGTGCTGATAGACCTATTTGTAAAAAACATCGGAGTCAAAAAGATAAGGAACATGTATATGGGACTTTATATAGATGCGGATGTGGGGCACAAGGATGAGAACCCTTACGGTGAATTTGGTGCTCAAGACGACATTTGTGGCTTCAAGCAGATACGGACTCAGGCACAAGGGAACTGCTCCGACACGGTGAATTTAGCCTGGATAGCGGACAATGATGGTCACGGTAT
>CAYOFL010000049.1:0-21521 GCA_964403165.1 uncultured Ignavibacteria bacterium | reverse complement strand
ATTTTTTCTCTAAAGTGACATGAGCAACTTTGCTGTGATCTTAAGCGGATGCGGGAGCTTGGATGGCTCAGATGTATGGGAAGTGGTCTTACTTTCCTATTATTTGAGCAGAAAAGGGGGAAATTTGCTCTTCTTTGCTCCGGATGTGGAACAAAAAGAGGTGGTGGACCATGTGACGCAAACCGCCGCTCAAGAGACAAGAAATGTCTTGAGGGAATCTGCTCGTATCGTCTGGGGAGGGATTAAAGAAATAAAAAATCTCTCCGGAAGGGATGTAGATGGGCTCCTCCTTCCCGGCGGATATGGAGTGGTGAAGAACTTGTCTGATTTTCTGGGCAAGCCCGAAAATGAATATCTAAAGCCCAAGCCAGAACTTCAAAGAATCATAAGGGAGATTTATCGAAGAAAAAAGCCAATAGGAGCTTGCGGACTTGCCGCCCTTCTGGTTGCTTCTGCCTTAAGAGATATTTTAGATACCCCTTTGACTTTGACTATCGGAAAGGATCCGGAGTTGATCAAACAGATAGAGGAGATGGGTGCAGTTCACGTTTTCTCTAAGGGGACGGAGGCGGTGATGGACTCAGAACATAAGGTTGTTTCCACCCCGGCGAATCTGTTAAAACTTAAACCTGTGGAGATGGCTTCAAGCATTGAAAATCTAATCAATGGAGTTTTGGAGCTTACCTTATCAAAAACAAGTTAGGAGGAGTTATGCGTGAGATTTTAAGCAAAGATATAACCAAAGTGGTAAAAGAGCTCTGCATTGACGCCAATTATAATTTGGGCGAGGATGTGCAGGATGTGCTTCGGAAAGCGTATGAGAAAGAAGAATCACCTGTGGGGAAAGCCACCCTGAAGCAAATAATGGACAACTTTGAGATCTCCAAGCAGGGTGAGTTTCCCATGTGTCAGGATACCGGTTTTGCCGTCTTCTTCGTGGAGATGGGCGATCAGGTCCTAATCAAGGATGGCAACCTTTTTGACGCCATCAACGAGGGGGTCAGACAGGGTTATACGGATGGCTACTTGAGGAAGTCCATCTTATCTGATCCCATTGAGAGGAAAAACACCGGCGATAACACCCCATCCGTCATTCACTTAGATATCGTGAAGGGTGATAAGCTGAAAATCGTCTGTGTCCCCAAGGGCGGTGGAAGTGAGAACATGTCCGAGGTGAAGATGATGAAGCCGGCAGACGGTGTAGAGGGGGTGAAGGAGTTTGTAATCGACAAGGTCAGAAGGTCAGGCAGTAACCCCTGTCCTCCCATTATCGTGGGAGTGGGAATTGGGGGAACCTTCGAGAAATGCGCCGAGATGGCAAAGAAAGCGCTTTTGCGACAAATCGGATCAAAACATCCCAATCCATTCTATGCCAAGCTGGAGGAGGAGCTTTTAGAGGAGGTAAACAAGCTGGGCATTGGTCCCCAAGGCTTTGGAGGAACTCAAACCGCACTTGCAGTCTTCATTGAAACCTATCCCTGTCATATCGCCAGCTTTCCGGCGGCGGTGAACATCAACTGCCATGTGGCTAGACATAAAGAGGCAGTGTTATAATTGGAATTTTTTATCACCTGGCTAAGCCTTTACACTTCGTCTCCCGCCAAAGGCGGGATGTCGAAGGATGGCTTGGCACCAAAGGGTGAATCCTTGGCTATGCGAATTACAGACAGAAAAAAAGATTAAATTTGGAGGACTAAGAAATGGCACAGAAAAAGATAAGCACCCCCCTCACAGATGAGGTGGTAAAAGATTTAAAGATTGGTGATAATGTGTTGATTACTGGAGATATTTACACGGCAAGGGATGCGGCTCATAAGAGGATGGTTGAGCTTTTAGACAAAGGTGAGAAGCTCCCCTTTGATATTAAAGGACAGTTGATCTACTACGTGGGTCCTTCACCCGCCCGACCGGGAAATGTGATTGGATCAGCCGGACCTACCACTTCAGGTCGAATGAACCCGTATGCTCCCCGGATGTTGGAAGCCGGGTCAAAGGGTATGATCGGAAAGGGAGTGATGGGGCCTGGAGTTCAGGATGCGTTGAAGAAATACACCGGCGTATACCTGGCTGCAATTGGCGGAGCGGCGGCTTTGATTGCCAAGTCTATAGTGGGAAATGAACTGGTCGCCTGGGAGGAGTTGGGAGCTGAGGCCATCAGAAAATATACGGTCAAGGACTTTCCAGCAATAGTGGTTCAGGATTGCCACGGCGGGAATCTCTATCAGGAGGGAGTAAAAAAATACCAGAAAGTCTGAGACGGAGAAGGAGACTGAGATAGAGACTGAGTTAATTATTGGTAATAGAGGATACCTGCAGTTTAAACCCTTCCATCTCAGTCTCAGTCCCAGTCTTTAATAACTGAACTTGTCGTAGAGGTAGGAACGTCGATATTGAAAATACCTCGGGGAACCCTTTGGTATGTACCTTATAGTGCATATCTTCGTAATAAACTCGTCTTTGATGCACTAATTTAATGCATTGACCCTGTGACAGAAGCGCATTTTGTTACCTCACCACATTTTTTTATAAAGATCGCAGGGGAGACTACAAGGTCTCCTCTATATGCATAAAAATGTAGTAAATCCCACTCTTTCTCGATGCATCGGCCATTTGTGTTGTGTCGGTCCTCAGTCCTGACGCAACATAAAAAAGAAAACGTCGCACAACCAAGTGCGACGCATTAATTAACCCTCCGCTTACTTCAGGTGGCGATTATTCAACCACCTCAGCTTTAAGTCTTTCCTTTACATATTCTTCCACCTCTTGGGATGAATACACCCTGATGCCAAACTCCTTGTATAGCTTGTCCTTAGCCTGCTTTCTGCCTTTCATTGCTCTTTTGAGCAAAACGTCAATCTGGTGTCTTTTTTTAGTGAGGTCAGGCTTTCCTCGAATCACAAAATTAACCTTTCCATTCATCGCCAATCATTCCAAAATGTCTCTTGAAGCGACCCAACTGATTCGTTATAATATTGTAACCCAATGTCTTACCCAAATGCACCCCCGTTTTTCTTAAATCTTACATAAGATATACGCAGAAATCTACAAAATTTTTGTTTTAATTGAATAAAGCTTCTTTCAAAGTACAAACACTGGAGTTTGTTGCTGTAATTCTTTGAAACATATAAAGTTAGGGTTCATTCAAACAGACATTGATCTATGTGGTTAAGTTAGACCAAAACGCAAAACTTAAGTTTTATCTCTTTATACCCATTTCCATTTTGCGGATCATCCTGAAGCAGAGGAAGTCGGGTTGGATCTTTAAACTGTCAACTTTATTGTTAATTCGACCATAGCAGTTTCATCTTTGCAGGTTCCACCCCTCTGAGGAATATTTCTCCTCCTTTAGGCTCTGCGCCACCTTGAGCTCTTCTGAAGATTCCACAGAATCTTCCATCCGTAAGCAAAAGGCTTTTTCGAAACCCACCTTCAAAGCGGAAACAATCTCCTCCGGTTCAACTCGTCTTTTCAATATTTTTTCTATGTTAGTCGATTTCTCCTCCAGATTTTGCTTCACCATCTTCACTGAGTCTTCTTCAGGTAGAAGTTCAGCTAAACTATGTTTTCCCTTTCCTGTAAGGATGGAACCGTGTTGTATGAAGCTATCCTTTCTATCTTGATCGGATCGAAAGTAAAATCGCCTCTGCGCACTCCCGACCAGCTTTTTGCCTTCTACCACTATTTCATATCTGGAATTGCTCGCAAAGCAAGGCTTAGAAAAGATCACATGAAAAGGGGAGGATTTTTTGTCTGTGGATGGCTTGACCCATTCTGCATCAATACCTAAAACACGTAATGATTCTAATAAAGCCATACTTAATCTTTGATAGGTTTGAATGGTATTGTCTCCCAGGTGAGGAAAATCGTCTGCGGATGCACACACGCTGTAGGTGATCTCATCTTCGTGTAGAACCGCCCTTCCCCCGGTGATTCTTCTGACTACATCAACCCCCCTATCTTTACATTTTTTTAGGTCAACTGTTTTTTCTGCGGATTGAAAGTAACCCATGGAGACAGCCGGCGGCTTCCATAGATAGAGACGAAGAATTGGAGGGGAGGTTTTTCCTTGACAGGAAAGCAAAAGCGCCTCATCCAAAGCCATATTGAAGAAGGCATCATTTGCCCCGGTGAAAATTACTCGCCACCTTTTCATCTTAAAGGTTAATCAGGGGAAAGATGTTGGTTGTCTTCCTTGAGACATTCCAATAGCTGGTCGATGTTTTCTAAAGCCATCCGGGCCGCCTTTTGTTCTGCCTCTTTTTTATTTTTCCCCACCCCTTGTCCCATTTTTTTCCCCTTAATTGACACGGCGATGGTAAACCTCTTCTGGTGATCCGGACCTCTCTCTTCCAGCACATCATATCTGGGCAGTCCCAAGCTCAAAGCCTGCATATATTCTAAAAGTTCACCTTTGTAATTGTGAAGGGCTTGATCGGTGGTGATCTGAAGGTATTTTTTTAGTATCTGTTCCCTAATCATCTTCTCCACCGGGGATAAACCGCCATCTAAAAAAACAGCACCGATGACCGCCTCATAGGCATCGGAGACGATGGAGTCCCTCTCCCTGCCCCCAGCTTTTTCCTCCTCCTCACTCAAATTGAGATATTTCCCCAGAGAAATAGATTTGGCGATTCGGCTCAAGTTGGCTTCACTCACCAGGGTGGACTTGAGTTTGGTCAAATCTCCTTCGCTTTTGTCCGGAAAGTTTTCAAATAAGAAGTGGCTGGTCACAATTCCCAAAACAGAATCGCCTAAAAATTCCAACCTCTCATTTGCCCGCAGATTCTCGTTCTCTGGGGTATGGATGTAAGATCTATGAGTTAAGGCTCGGTCCAAAAGTCCCAGATTCCTAAAACTATAGCCTAACTCTTTTTCCAGTTTCCGGTATTTTTTAAACCTATCCCTTTTGGTTAATAATCTTTTCAGAAATGTGGGAAGAAAGGGTGGCATGAGTTGTTTGAGAAAGGGGAAATTGAAATCTTAGTTTGAGAACAACCAGCTTACCTTAGATGTTTTCTCTAATCGGGCAAAGGCAAGTTTTCCTTATCTTTTTGCCATTAGTAAACACAAAGATCTATCGAAGCTGGAAACGTAACCTAAAGAATAACTCCCAAGAAAATAATCTGATTTATGTTTTTTCTGCTTCTGGCAAATCACAAAGGTGTAGCGGAGACCTTAAGGTTATCAACTAATTATCTTGATGATTTGGAAAAGAGTAAGAAAAGGAGTGCGCCCCGCCTTTGGCGGGACGCTGCGGAAGCTTCGCTTCCGCACTCCAAAGCGAATTTGTCAAATTAAATAGTTAGTGACCATCAGGTCTCCATAATTTTGAATGGAAGGTTGAAGCCTTCCGCTACATAAGAACGTGTGCAATCAAAAATACATCAGCATCTGATTTTTGATTTTTTCTTCCTCTCCGTTATAAAAAGCGGATTTATTCTCACGGAACGAATTTCCGAACAGCTATGGAGACGTTATGCCCGCCAAATCCAAAGGAATTGCTTAAAGCGAAGTTGACGTCGACTTTTCGCATTTTATTGGGCACGTAGTCTAAATCGCATTCCGGATCGGGAAATTCATAGTTTATGGTGGGATGGAGAATTCCCTCTTCTATCGACTTGATGGTGGCAACCAACTCCACCGCTCCACCCGCCCCTAACAGATGACCGATCATCGATTTGGTGGAATTCACCGGAATCTTTTTAGCCTTTTCTCCAAACACCACCTTAATAGCCTGAGTTTCAGTTATATCGTTTAGTTCGGTGGAGGTTCCATAATCCACTGAATCGGGCTCTACGTCGGCATCCTTTAAGGCTAATCTCATTGCCCGGATGGCTCCCTCACCTCCAGGAGCAGGGGCGGTGATGTGGTAGGCATCTGCGGTGGATCCCACCCCTACAATCTCAGCTAATATCTTCGCACCTCGGCTTTGAGCATGATCCAGACTTTCCAGAATCATTATTCCAGCTCCCTCCGACATCACAAATCCGTCCCTCTCTTTATCAAAGGGACGGGAGGCTTTCTGCGGTTCATGGTTACGGGTGGAAATAGCCCGAGCAGAACAGAATCCAGCCAAACATACCGGGGTGATGGATGCTTCGCTTCCCCCTGTAATCATCACATCCGCCTCTCCATGCTGGATTATCTTAAACGCATCCACAATGGCATTGGCACCGGAAGCACAGGCAGAGACGGTGGCATAGTTAGGTCCCTTGAAATTAAAACGCATGGAGATCAATCCTGCGCACATATCGATGATCATCATGGGAGCGAAAAAGGGGCTGACCCGATTGGGACCCTGGTTTAAAAGAATAGCATGCTGTTTTCCAAATGTCTCTATGCCTCCGATTCCACTTCCCACCACCACTCCTGCCCGTTCCGGCTCCACAGAATCTGACTTAAGACCGGACTGGTCAAAAGCTTGCTGAGCAGATGCCATGGCATACTGCTGGACTATATCCATCCTTCGCGCTTCTTTTCGCTCGATGTATTTGGAGACGTCAAAACCCTTGATCTCCCCCACAATCTGGGTGGTGAACTGGCTGGGATCAAATCGGCTCACCCGATCGATGCCAGAGACTCCATCTTTGAGATTGTTCCAGAACTCCTCTAATGAATTACCAACCGGGGTAATCGCCCCCATACCGGTAACCACCACCCGGTTTAAAGGGATAAAAGAACTATTCATGGATAACCTCTTAGCCCTCTTCCTTGGTTTGGTGTGCTTCTATATATTCTACGGCTTGTCCCACTGTGGTGATCTTTTCCGCCTCCTCATCTGGAATCTCCAGTTTGAATTCCTCTTCTAAAGCCATGACCAGTTCAACCGTGTCCAGAGAGTCTGCTCCCAAATCATCCACGAATTTTGCTTCTCTGGTCACCTGATTCTCCTCAACACCCAACTGATCAATCACGATCCTTGTCACCCTTTCTTCCACCGACATGTTTAGCTCCTCCTTGTATTTGGGAGTGCGAAAGCTTGTCCGAAGGATCCCCGCCTTTGGCGGGGGGCTTTCGCGATTTTTTGAACCAATATGCTCTTAAACCACACTCAGTTTCAAGAAAATCGCACCCCGCCAACGGCGGGATGCACTCCAGTTTGTTTTTCAACAGTCAATTAAACTTAACCTTAATCATCATTTTCGCCGATAACTTTTCTGGCATGCAATAGAATTTCAATTAGTAGTGAAAGTTCTGTGTGAAGAATTCAATATACGGAATTCAACGTCTTCTAAGATGAAGCATCTCACATCAATAGCCCTCCATCCACCTGAATTACCTGTCCAGTGATATAGCTGGCTTGATCGGAAACTAAAAATGCCACTAAATTTGCCACATCCTCCGGCTCACCCACCTTTTTTAAGGGGATTAAGTTAAGAAACGCATCCTTTGCTGCTTGAGAGAGTTTCTCCGTCATGGCTGTTTGAATGTATCCCGGAGCCACTGCATTTACGGTTATTCCCCGACCGGCAAGCTCTTTGGCGGCTGTTTTGGTCAACCCCACCAATCCTGCCTTGGATGCGGCATAGCTTGCCTGACCAGCATTACCCATCAATCCAATCACTGAGGATATATTAACGATGCTTCCGCCCAGACGGGCGGGCGTCTGCCCGGACTTCTGCTTAATCATCTCTCTGGCCGCGCTTTTGATCATATTGAAAGCGCCTTTTAAGTTGACCTTCATCACCTGATCCCAATCCTCTTCGGTGGTTCGGATCAAAAGAGCATCCCGGCTGATTCCAGCATTGTTGATTAGAATGTCCAATGTGGAAAATCTCTCCATAACCTTCTTGATCAGTTCTTCCACCTGAGAGGAATCGGAAACATCCGCCTTGAAAGCCCCAGCGGTCACTCCACAGCTTTCCATCTCCGCAAGGACATTTTGAGCTAAGTCAACATTAACGTCGGCAATGGCTACACTTGCCCCTTCCTGGGCTAATCTTTGCGCAATAGCTTTCCCTATCCCTTGGGCTCCCCCTGTTACCAATGCAGTCTTGCCTTTTAAGCTCATTTGAACTATTGAACCCTTGAACTATTGAACTTTTGAACTAACGACAAAAGGAGCTTAGATAGTTCCCACCTCTACCATCTCGGTAAACTTTTCTAAATCTGCAAGCTTATCTATCCCTATCCCTTTTGTATCCTTGAACGACTTTTTTAAGAGTCCCTGCAACACTTTTCCCGGGCCGATCTCCACGAAATTTCTAACTCCCTCTTTATGCATCCGCTCCATGGATTGATACCACAAAACCGGCATGGTTATCTGATCTGTCAAAAGCTCTTTTATCTGAGAAGGTTCTACAGTTGGCTCAGCATTAACGTTAGCTACCACCGGTATAACAGGTTTTTTCACATCCAGTCTGTCTATCACCTGTTTGAACTCACTTTGAGCCGGACGCATAAGCTGGGAGTGAAAAGCTCCTGCCACATCCAAAAGGATTGCTCTTTTAGCACCTCTCTCCTTTGCCAACTCCACTCCCATCTCCACCGCCCTTCTTTCACCGGAGATGGCTATTTGATCTTTGGAGTTGAAATTGGCTGGTTGAATGATGCCATAGCTTGCGGCCTCCCGGCAGATGGAGAGGATATCTTTTTCTGTAAGCCCGATGATAGCCGCCATGGTTCCCTTGCTCTTCTCACAAGCCTCCTGCATCAATAGACTTCGGACCTTCACCGCTTCCAGACCATCTTCAAACGATAAAGCCCCTGCCGCCACTAAAGCAGAATATTCTCCCAGACTATGACCGGCAGTAAATGCAGGTTCAAGTTTCTGCTCTTTCAACAGTGTCCATAATGCTACGCTGTGGGTAAAGATGGCGGGTTGAGTATATCGGGTTTGAACCAAAAGCTCAGAGGGTCCCTCAAAACAGATCTTAGCCAGGTCGGAACCCAAGATTTTTTCTGCGGTCAAATAAAGTTCTTTAACCTCAGGATGTGAATCGTAAAGATCTTTTGCCATCCCCACATATTGTGCACCCTGTCCGGGAAATAAAAATGCAATTTTATCCATACGTCTTTCCATAAATGAACTTTACTTGCTCCAAAAGCGAACATGTGCCAAGCCATGAAGGTTTGGCGACGCGCTTCATGCAATTTCGTGTAAGAATACCAGACAAGCTCTTCACCACTTTATCACCGCCGATCCCCAGGTAAATCCGGCTCCGAAGGCAACCAAAACAGTATTCGATCCCTCCTTTATCACGCCTCTCTTTCTGGCTTCATCCAAAGCAATAGGAACTGAGGCAGCGGAGGTATTCCCGTACCGATCTATGTTGACGTATACTTTGTCCCTGGGGACCTTCAGTCTCTTTGCCAACGCCTCTATGATTCTGATGTTAGCCTGATGAGGTATCAGAAGGTCTATCTGCTCTGAGGATAGTCCCACTTCATGGATGATGTGTTTTGCCGCACCCTCCATGGCTCTGACTGCAGATTTGAATACTTCATTTCCCGCCATGAAGATGTAATGTTGCTTTAGATCGATGTTATCCTTGGTGAGTGGAACTTTAGCCCCGCCCACCGGGATATGAAGAAGATTCGCCAAAGATCCATCTCCAGACAGAAAGGTGCCTAAGATTCCCTTATCCTCTGTAGTAGCCGAAACCACTGCTGCTCCAGCTCCATCCCCAAAAAGCACGCAAGTATTTCTATCCTCCCAGTTTGTTATCTTGGAAAGGAGTTCCACTCCGATGACCAGCACGTTTCTGTACTGTCCTATGCCAATGAATGCTGATGCGATGGAAAGACCATAGATGAATCCGGAGCAAGCCGCCACAATATCCAAAACTGCGGCATTTTTGGCTTTCAGCTTGTCCTGCAGAATGCAGGCGGTGGAAGGAAGAAGATAATCGGGTGTTACCGTACCTATAAGGATCAGATCGATCTGATCAGGCTCAAGCTTTGCTTCTTTCAGAGCAATTAAGGATGCCTCCAAAGATAAATCCGAGGTGCCAGTCCCATTCTCTGATATTCTTCTTTCCCTAATTCCGGTGCGGGTGATGATCCATTCGTCCGAGGTGTCCACCATCTTTTCTAAGTCGTAATTGGTCAAAATCTTGGATGGGGCAAAGGAGCCTGTGCCGGTGATCTTTGAATTTATCTTCTTATTCATTTGCACTCTACCTTTTTTTCTCCCTGAATGCGCTGATAATACGTTGGTTTACCTTCTCCCTGACCATCTCGGTTGCCAGCTTCAAAGCGTTCTTGATGGCTTTGGGTGATGAATCTCCATGGCAGATGATACACACACCGTTAACCCCCAGAAGGGGTGCACCGCCGTATTCAGCATAATCCAAAACTTTCCTCAAATCTCTTATGGAAACCTTTACCAAGAAAGCCCCCAGCCTGAAAAGAAGACTCTCCTTGACTCTCTTTTTTACCAGCGAGGTTAGAAATCCATCGATGCTTTCGGTAAATTTCAAAACGATATTTCCCACAAAGCCGTCGCACACCACCACGTCGCAGGTCCCTTTCAAGACGTCCCGCCCCTCCACATTCCCGATGAAATTCAAGGATCCATCCTCACTTAAAAGCTTATTGGCCAGAAGAGTAACTTCATTTCCCTTGGTGCTTTCCTCCCCTATGGAGAGAAGACCTACGCGAGGGGTTGGCTTTTTGAGAACCTGGCTGGTGTAAACCGATCCCATCACCGCGAACTGATACAGGTTCATAGCTTTGCATTCGGCATTGGCTCCCACGTCTAAAACCACCACTATCCCCTTCTCAGTGGGCAAAAAGGAGGCAATGGCAGGGCGGTGGATACCCTCCAGTCTTCCCAAGGTCATGAGAGCATGGGTCATCACCGCTCCGGTGTTTCCTCCGGAGATGAAGGCATCCACCTTCCCCTCCTTCTGCAATCTCATCCCCACGGCGATGGAAGAATCTTTCTTTTTTAAGCTCTCCACCGCCTCATCCTCCATGCTGATTCGATCGGAGGCATGTTGAATGACAAGGGGTGTATCTGTAGCTCTTAAGCGGGAAAGCTCCGAGTGGATTTTTTCCCTCTCTCCCACCAGAACCATTTCAAAGTCTCCGTGATTCTCCCGGTGTGCCCAGACCGATCCTTCCACCACTGAAGCGGGAGCAAGGTCTCCACCCATGGCGTCCACTACTATTTTTACCTTTTCATTCACTCTCTTTCACCTCTGTCACTCTATCATATCCTCACCCCTTACCCCATGACCCTTTGACCCTTGATCCTTTTTTAGGTCTCCTTCGGAGTGATTACCTGTCTGCCCTTGTAATATCCACAATTAGGACAGACGTGGTGAGGCACCTTGGGCTGATGACAATGCGGGCATTCCACTATGTTGGGAATGGAAAGCTTCCAGTGGGTGCGTCTTTTGGCGCCGCGTGATTTGGAATGTCTTCTTTTCGGTAAAGGCATCTTTTTCCCTCTCTAATTTAACCGAAGCTTGAACATGATTTAACTTGATCCTCTTGACGCAACCTGAAGGTTGCGGCTACCCTTTTCTATGCCTATCGAATGGTAGATGTTTGGTAGCCGCAGGCTTCCCTCGGACTGAGTCCCCCGGGACGAACGTCAGCCTGCGTTTGAGCCTTTCGCACCTAATCATGTGCACTCTTCATTTAATCGTAATGAAACCTCAAGATTTTTTCTTCGACAATCCTTTTAATTGATCCCATCGGGGATCGGTCTTTTCCTTGACGCAATTGCATTGCGATCTATTCAGATCAGTTCCGCAGATGGGACATAAGCCTTTGCAATCCTCCGAGCAAAGCGGTTTGAGTGGCAAAGATAGAATTATCGCCTCCCGCACCAGACCATCGATTTCGAAAAATGCCAAAGCCGGATCAGCCACAAAATATCCACCCTCCTCTGAGTTTGTTCCCTCTAAGTTTCCAGCTAAGTCTATCACGAAATCTAAGTCTGAAGATAAGCTCTCCTCATATTCAGCCAGACAGCGAGAGCATTCCAGCTTCACTGAAGTTCTTGCTTTGCCCCGGCAGACCAATTGATCCTGGCTTTTGGAAACTGTGAGCTCAACTTTGACCGGCTCCTCAAAGGTTGCGCCCTCTGCCTCAAGTTCTAAAACCTCAGGACTTTCTTTTAGATTAAGCTTCTGGCTGAAATCTTCCGACGTCCTTTTTAAATCTATCTTCATTGCGTTCAATATTAACCAAAACACCCAAAATTGTCAAGGCAAAAAATTCTTTGCCCGGGGTGGCTAAAGCTCGAATGAAATCTGTATACGGCGAAAACGGATAGAAGTTTGGAGGAATGCTTTGCTTCAGTTTGCCAAGAACCCCATATCGTTGACTCAAACAGCTTGTCCTTATTGGTCACAGATAAGAGAGCCGTCGCCAATAAAGTAGGTAACCATAGTTAGTCTGAGAAGATTTTGCTTGCCTTTTGCCAATTTTGAATTATCTTTTAATTAGATTTAGTAAAGATACCGGGTTGTTTTATGCTTCGAATTCTAAACTTTACTCTTTTCTCTACACCTATTTAACCGGAGGTCAAAAAATGTCCAAAAAGATATTGGTTTTCTTAATTATCGCTTCCCTATGGTGGGTTGGCGCTAATGCAAGCTCAGATAATTCTTCGAAAATCGCTGAGCTGGAGAAGAAAATTGCCGAATGTAAAGACCCGCTAAAGATTGAGTCGGGGTTATTCAAACAGATTAAGGTTCTAAAAGGAGTCCAACCCCGCCCTGAGTTCGAAAAGCTAAGAGCGATAAAGGGCAAGGGTCTGGTGCACGTGTTTGTCGACTCGGTTATCTACTCTCAAATTCAAATCAACTTTGATCAATTCATCTCTGATCTTACAGCAGAGGGCTACTCAGTACCAGTCACTAAAGTTTGGAGCCAAACTCCAGAGGATATCAGAGCAACCCTGCAGTCTGAATATCCTTCCGGGTTGGTTGGAGTTATTCTGGTAGGAGATGTCCCCGCCGCCTGGATGGAAACCTTCTGGTATTATGTCTCTCATTTTCCTACGGATTACTTTTATATGGATCTGGATGGAACCTGGAACGATAACGACTTAGATGGCTTCTATGATAATCTCTCCGGCAATCTCGAGCCTGAGATCTGGTCCGGAAGGATTACCCCATCCAATTGTATCTTCGGGGATGAGGTGAAATTGTTAAACCAGTATTTCGCCAAGAATCACGCTTATAGAACCGGAACTTTGAGTCTTCCTGACAGGGCTTTGGGATACTTAGAATGTACTTGGTATCCCCAAGTCGAAACCTACTTAGGTTGGGTCTATGCTGACGTAAACTTTATAGACAATGAAGACACCACCACCGCTTTACATTACAAATACATGTTGCAACAAGGATATGAATGGGTCCACCTTCTGGCTCACTCCTCCCCCTGGGGAAGCACCTTTTTCTTGCATAACGAGACCTACGGCGGAGGAAGTGTTTTTAGTTACGAGATGCCCCAGGTGAATCCCCAAGCCAACTTTGTTCTTTTAAATGCTTGCTCCAACGCCAAGTATACTGAAACTAATAATTTGGGACAATCCTATCTTTTTGGAAGTGATTATGTTTTGGCGGTCATCGGAGAGACCCGGATCATGTACGGAGACGATTTTGAGGATCTATATGCAAGTTTAGGTGCCGGAAAGAACCTGGGTGAGTCTTTCCTGGACTGGATATGGTGGTGCTATGATGGGTTCTGGGGTTGCCATATATTTGGAGATCCTACCTTAAAGCCACATGGACACGGAAATCCTCTCAAGCTTGCAGGATTTTCAGCAACTAATATGGAAAAGGGTGTTTTTGAATGGGACACTTCCCCAATTGACGTCTCTCCCTTTACCGATGGCAATCCTTCTGCCTGCGTAGACAACTCCGGCAATATCTGGACAGCCTGGAACGCAGGAAGAGACGTCCGGGCAAATATCTGGACCAGCCATTATGATGGTATCTCCTGGTCTCCACCTGAGGAGGTTGCCTTCTCTGTTCCATGGGACTTCCACCCCTCCATGACCGCCGACAATTCAGGAAACGTCTGGATCTTCTGGCAGAGCTACCGCGAGGTGGATAACTACATAGATGGCTGGGATATTTATGGCATCTACTATAATGGTTCCTCCTGGTCTGACCCGCTTCGAATAACCACTGCCGACCCCTACGATGTTGAGCCAAAATCAGCAGTGGACAGTTCAGGAAACGTTTGGGTGGTTTGGAGGACCGAAAGGAAGCCGGACTCCGACATAATGTTCAGTTATTACAACGGCTCTTCGTGGTCCTCCAATGCCTATGTAACTTCATCTTTGGATGAAGAACGAGATCCAATGATAACAGTGGATAAAGATGGAAACGTGTGGGTGGTATGGTATGCCAAAAAAAACGGGAATTGGGACCTATATGCCAAATACTATAACGGTGTTAGCTGGTCAACGGAGATACAGGTGACCAATGATCCGGGCTACGATCTGCAACCATCAGTAACCGCTGACACTTCAGGTTGGGTCTGGGTTCTCTGGCGTTCCAACAGAGGCGGAAACTTAGATATTTATTCTAAATATTATGATGGGATGAGTTGGTCCTCTGACATCCCAGTGACCAGCGATCCCGGGGATGACCTCTGTCCCAGCGTAACTTATAATAATAGCGATAAGATACTTGTAACTTGGCAGAGCAACCGGGACGGCGACTGGAACATTTATCAGAGCACCTATGAAAGCGGATGGTCAACTCCTGAGCCGATCACCTCTGATGCGGGAAACCAAATCCAACCTGCTTCTTTCTTCGATGACAACAACCAGTTCGGTTCAGTATTCCCCGGCGATCAGGAAGAAAACTGGAATATCTATTACAGTTACACCACAGCACAATGGTTCGCCCCAGCAGTTAACTATGAAGCAGGAGATGGCCCTATGTCTGTCTTTTGCGCGGATTTAGATGGAGATTCAGATTTGGACTTAGCTGTGGCAAATTGGTATAGCGACAGCGTCTCCATCTTAAAGAACAACGGGGATGAGACATTTCAGCTCGACAGTAACTACGCAGTAGGAGATGGTCCTCGTTCTGTTTTTTGTGCCGATCTGGATGGAGATTCAGATTTGGACTTGGCCGTGGCGAATGCTAATAGCAACAATGTCTCTATTCTTTTGAACAACGGAGATGGGACTTTCCAAACTAAAGTTGACTATGATGTCGGCGCTGGTCCTTCTTCTGTTTTTTGTGCAGATTTAGATGGCGATTGTGATTTGGACTTAGCCGTGGCACATTATGCGAGCAGGTATGTCTGGGTTCTTTTGAACAATGGGGATGCAATCTTCGAGAGCACGGTAGCCTATTACCTGGGACCAGGTGGTTGCTGGTCTGTTTTCTGCGCTGATCTGGATGGTGATATGGATCTGGACCTGGCTCTTCCAAATGCACCTGCGGACAGTGTCTCCATTCTTTTGAACAACGGGGATGGAACCTTCCAGAGCGCAGTGAGCTATGCAGCAGGAGCCAGCCCGTGGTCTGTTTTCTGCGCTGATCTGGACGGGGATATATATCTGGACCTGGCTGTAGCAAATCGTTCAACCGGCGCTGATAGCGGCAGTATCTCTGTTCTTCTGAACAACGGGGATGGAACCTTCCAGAGTGCGGTAGACTATGGGGCAGGAATTGGTCCTTCTTCTGTTTTCTGCGCTGATCTGAATGGCGATTTGGCTCTGGATCTGGCTGTGGCAAATGGCGGCGCCCAAAATGTCTCCATTCTTTTGAACAACGGGGATGGAACCTTCCAGAGCGCGGTAGACTATGGGGCAGGAATTGGTCCTTCTTCTGTTTTCTGCGCTGATCTAGACGGCGATCTGGATCTGGACTTAGAATGGGCAAATTTTGGGAACGACAACATTTCCATCTTAATGAATTTGACCCAAGTTCCTGGTAACTCGCCACCCTATCCTTTCTCCCTTCTTTCACCAGCAGATGCTGAGACGACTTCAAGTATAGTCGACTTTAACTGGGCGACCACCTATGATGTCAACTTGAGCGATCAGATCAGGTATGATCTCTATTTAAGCACTGTCCCGGGTTTTGATCCTGATTCTACTACTATACATGATAGTTTGGTGTGTAGCGGACTTACAGACACACTGCACGTAGACAGGTATTATTGGAAGGTGAAAGCTTATGACAACTGGGGTGCGGAAACATGGTCTGATCAGACCTGGCACTTTGTCTACTTTATCCGTGGTGATGTGAATGGGGATGAAACCATAGACCTTGGCGACGTAGTCATGTTGATAAACTACCTTTACAGGGATGGTGTTCCTCCCGATCCTGTGGCGGCAGGTGATGTCAACTGTGATTATATCGTGGACCTGGGTGATGTGGTTTATCTGATAAATTATCTATTCAAAGGTGGACCACCACCCTGTAGTTGAAATAGTGTGACCGGGTTATAGATTGGGTTCAAGAGTTTATTAGTCGTTGCGTCAGGAGCTCTATTCTTCCGCCTCTGGTATGAACCGTACGTGCGCGTTGAAAAAATGGTTTTGGAGTGCGAAAGCTTGCTTTCGCGTTTTTTTGAAATTCAGAACTTATTGTACCGCCAGCACTTAAATTTCTAGTAAAACCGCACCCCGCCAACGGCGGGGTGCACTCCGGTTCGGGGTTTTTCAACAATCCCGTATGGTTCACCCCTCTGGCGGAATCCTGGCGACCGACGCCTTAACAGGTGTCAGGTCCGCAGGATCCATAGGAACTTAGGTCCCGACACAACACAAATTTTCTCTTATCGGATTTTCTCCCTCAAATCTTCCAACTCCTCCTTAAGCTCCTCCAGTTCTTCTCTCAAGTCTTCCATCGCTTCCTCCAGCTCTGATGAGTATTCCTTCTCCAAGAAGATCTCAGGCGAGTGAAGTTTTTCCGGTAATATCTTCAGTTTCTTTAAACCACTGAAATCAAATGAAGACCACTCCTCTCCCTCCTCCACTTCAACCTCAAAGCTTTCAGGTTTGTTATTCCGGATAACTTTGATTCCTACCTTGTCTCCTTTCTCCTTCTCGGAGATAACGTTCATTAGCTCTTCTGTATCATCGATCTTGTCTCCATCCACTTCCACGATCACATCACCTGCTTTCAGTCCAGCCTTATGAGCGGGCATATCTTCTTTTACTTCAGTAATCAAGGCACCCTCTCCATCCTCTACGCCGAAATAGTTGCCCAACTGCTCTGTCAGATCCTGCACCTTCACCCCAATCCGACTACCGGAGAAAAAAGAGAATGAGTAAGAATATGATTTGGTTCTTTTTCCCTTGTCCCCAAAAGGTTCGTATTCATACTCGTAAAAAAAAGCACTTTTCGGTCGTTTGCCCAGAGTGACGGTTATGGTCTTCTCCTTGCCATCCCGTAAAATCTTAAGCTCCACCTCCTCTCCCGGAGAGGAGCTTTGAATCAATCTGGTAAGGTTCGAGGAATCCCCAACTTTCTTCCCCTCAAATTCTATTACCACATCCTCCTGCTTCATCCCCGCCTCATCTGCCGGACTATCTTTGTCCACCTCCCTTATCAGAACTCTCCTTTTTGATTTCAAATCCATGGCTTCCTTTATTTCCGAAGTAATATCCTGGATGTAAACCCCCAGCCAGGCCCCTTTCGACCTCTCCTTGTATTTTTCTGCCTCCACCGGAGTGGCACTTATTATGGAAGCCACAAATGCCAGAAGAATCATGATAACTATGCTTCTTTTGGACATGGCAAAACCTCCTTTCAGATTTTGGTTTCCTTAAGCTTTCTTTTGTTTTTTTTTACAACCGGTGGCCAAAAAAGTTCCACCATTTCCGCATGAACCACAAAAAACAACAATGTCATTTTTTTGACCATTCTTTCCAATGAACGAGAATATCTTCTCTTTGTTACAAAATATTCTCAGGGAGTTGTTAGACAAAATCTTTTACGAAAAAATTGTCCTGCACTTGTATTATTGATTGAGAGGTGGAAAGATAAGAATGCAGACTACATGCTTTTGTTTCTGTTTCTCACTTTTCCTATCTAACATAGGAAATCGGGGATTATAACTTCTTACCTTAACTTATTTTAAAACTGGGACTGAAAAAAATTTCTGCCAACTGTTTTTGTAGCTAAAGGATTTCACTATTATGCCGAAAAGTAAATAAAACAAGGGGTTCGAAAACAAGCTTTTGAGTCAAACAAAACATCAATATTTTTCTCTGTTGTCATTAGCTACCCCGTCATCTTTGAAACGACAGTAAGACAGATCCGTCCCCAAACAAAGACCCGTCCCCAAAATGAAAAAGGGATCACGGGTCTGTCTTTTATTACCACACGGAAAACTGCATATTCTTTTTCACCGGAATGTTCGAGTCCAGGAATTGATTTCAAAAGACAACCGGAAGGCCTTTTGTTTACAAAAAAATCCTTTCGCCTAATGAGGTGAAGGGATTTTTTATCTTGCCTCAATTTAGTGGAGCCGACGGGACTCGAACCCGTGACCTTCTGACTGCCAGTCAGACGTTCTCCCAACTGAACTACGGCCCCGAAAAGTCAGTCAATTTCCTATCTGGTGACCTCCCCCCGCCTTTGGCGGGGGACATTCTCCCAACTGAACTACGGCCCCAGAAAATCAGTCAACAGATAAAAGTCATCAGAAAAACTTAAAACTGTTTGGTGCTTTTTTATGACTTTGCAAAATATATAACAAGAATCTCTGCAATATTATACTTTACCATCAAAAAAATCGAACTGTTTGCCACCTGGTGACCTCCCCGATCGCTATTGGGGCGTTCTCCCAACTGAACTATGGCCCCGGAAGATGCTCTCAATAAAAACCAATCAACCTTTCAATATACGATCTACTTTTTTGGCTTTTAATCTCTTTCTCCCTTCTTACAGCTTCAGACCGTGTATTAAATTTCTCTGTATATACCACACACCATGGTCTATTCACTCTCGTCGACTTTCCAACACCCCTGTTGTGTTGATCGAGTCTAATTCCTATGTTCTTTGTTATACCTACATAATACTTTCTATTTTTCTCGCTTTTCAAGATATATAAAAAGTATTCTTCCACAATCGTCTTTTGCGACAAAGTGAAATCTTTTTATTATTGAACCTGGTGACCTCCCCGATCGCTATCGGGACGTTCTCCCAACTGAACTACGGCCCCGAAAAGTCAGTCAATTTCCTATCTGGTGACCTCCCCCCGCCTTTGGCGGGGGACGTTCTCCCAACTGAACTACGGCCCCGGAAAAATCGGTCAACAGTCAATAGTCATCAGGAAAACTTTAACCACTTTCTATTGCTTGAATTAAAATAAAGCGAACTTACCTTTTGTCAAGGATAAAATCTGGCGGAGTTTGCCCATTTTTTCAACCATTGGACAACTATACAATAGGGTTCCCTGCTTTTCCTCGTCTAAAGAGCGCAGGTTAGAAGCACCAGAACCTAACTTAACCAGAACCTAACTTAACCAAAACCTAACTTAGCCAGAACCTAACTTAAGTTAGGTTCTGGTATTCTCACAGAAACATGTTACCAAAATCCTTTTGAGTCTTCTGAAACTCCTCGGTCTTTGCAAAAAAACGGTAATGAACAAAATCGCCGTCACCTTAGAGGCCCCGGCTTGGTTTCATATCCGTTTGATCCGTCCAGACGGACGCCCCCAGACGGGGGCTCGTCTGAGCCCGTCTGGGCGTTCAATCCGTTGACCTACAAAAAAACGGTAACGAACAAGCGCATCCGTTACCTGCAACAGAATTGCTTAGTTTCCATCCGCTTAATCCGTTGACCTATTTGATAATTCCCCTTTCACTTTGGGCGATGAAGTCCAGAATGCTTTTAACCTCAGGAATCAGCTCCACTTCAGTTTTGATTCTTTCGATAGCTTGAGATGTATTCAGCTTTGATTTAAACAAAATCCTGAACGTTCTTTCTAAAACCCGCATGGTTTTTTCTGAAAAGCCTCTTCTTTGCAGGCCGATTCGATTAAGCCCTGTGGTCTTCAATGGATAGCCTCCCACCAGAGCAAAAGGACACACGTCTTTTTGAACCCTGAAGCCTCCTCCTACGATGGAATGTGCTCCGATCTTGACGAATTGATGCACCGGTACCACTCCTCCGATGATGGCATAATCTCCGATCTCCACATGACCGGCTAAATTGACTGAATTTGCTAAGATCACCTGATCGCCTAAAAGGCAATCGTGAGCCACATGTGCGTAAGCCATAATAAAGCAACTTTTGCCCACCACCGTCTTTCCTCGATATTTGGTGCCCCGATTGAGGGTGGCATATTCCCGGATCACCGTCCCATCTCCAACTATAACAAAGGTTTTTTCTCCCTCAAATTTCAGATCCTGTGGCAGAGTACCCAAAACTGCTCCGTGATGAATCTTGCAGTTTTTACCTATTATGGTTTTCGAATCTATCAAAACGTGGGAACCGATTTCTGTTCCCGCACCGATCTCTGCCCTTTCATTTATTATGCTGAAAGGACCAATTTTAACCTCATCTGCCAGTATGACGTCTTTGTGAATGATTGCAGTAGGGTGAATATCCATGATCCGGATTCAATGGGAAAGTTGTCTTAATTGAAGCTCTGTCTAAAAAGAGAATTATTTTTGTTGGCTGTGAATGTTGGTTCCGAAATATTCGTGCTCTTCAGATTTAATAAACTTTTGGTCCTCATTTATCTACTATGGTTGCCATCAGGGTTGCCTCACAGACTAAATCACCTTCCACATAAGCTTTCCCCTGCATCTTGCAGGTTCCCCGACGAAACTGAATCATCTCCAACTCAAATCTGATTTGATCTCCGGGTATAACCGGCTTTCGGAAACGAACTCCGTCGATTCCCATGAAATATACCAGCTTGTTTTCGGGGTCGTTCACGGTGTTCAAAAGGAGGATTCCTCCGGCTTGAGCCATAGCCTCCACAATCAGCACTCCAGGCATTATGGGATGACCGGGAAAGTGACCGGAGAAGAAGGGCTCATTCATGGTCACGTTTTTGATCGCCACCACTCTCTTTCCGGACTGGATGTCCACCACCCGATCCACCAGCAAAAAGGGGTAACGATGGGGCATGATTTTTAAGATGGCATTTATGTCCAGAAGATAATCTCCGGTGGCTTTCTTCTGGTATCTGGTGGTTATCTGCTTCTTTTCATATTGTTCCCGGAGCTTTCTTACTAAAGCCACATTTGCCGCATGTCCGGATCTTGCTGCCAGAACATGCCCTTTTAACGGCACTCCCAGAAGATACAAGTCTCCTAACAGGTCTAAGGTTTTATGCCGGCACGGTTCATTGGGAAACCTCAAGGGAACATCGTTTAAGATCCCCGACTTACCAACAAAGACCTCATCGGATACCCCATACAGCTCCTTTAGCTTGCCAATCTTAGCCTCACAGTTATTCTCATCACAGATCACCAGTGCATTGTGAAGACTGCCTCCTTTTGCCAGACCCTCTTTGTATAACTCCTCCAGTTCGTGAAAAAAGCAAAAAGTTCGAGCAGGAGCAAATTCCTCCACAAATTCCTTCTCCAACGAGACCAAGGAGGTATAATGCGTGCCTAAAGCTGG
>CAYOFL010000048.1:0-21875 GCA_964403165.1 uncultured Ignavibacteria bacterium | reverse complement strand
TTCGCTTCCGCACTCCAAAGCGAATTTGTCAAATTAAATAGTTGGTGACCATCAGGCAGACCCTATGTCAAGCTGAAGTCGTAGATCCCGCCCAGACGCCCGGCGGGCCCGTCTGGGGGCGTCCGTCTGGACGCGTCCGTCTGGACGCTTTGGTGGGGCTTGACACTCCAGTATACAATTAGGATCGTCCCGCCTCTGGTGTGAACCATGCGGTTCATCTCTTTGGCGGGATGTATCAAGATTGGTCAACGGATGAAGCAGATTAAACGGATACACTGGATTACGTCATATCATCCGTTCCATCCATTTAATCCGTTGACCCGTTTAATCCGTTGACCCGTTTAATCCGTCGACTCCTCCTTCGCTCGTCACGGTCAGACGACCGCCCGTCTGGGCGGACACCCTGTCCGTGTAGGGGCAATTCATGTGGAACATCCCGCCAGAGGCGGGGAATTGCCCCTACAAAGGTAACGGATTCATCCTGATCCCCCGCCAAAGGCGGGGGAGAACGGACGAGGCGTCCGTTACCAACAGGAGAATGGATTGAGCGGATGAAAGTCGTAGGTCAAGCATTCCCCGCCAAAGGCGGGGATGCTTGACGAAACAATACAGATTGTCAACCACCTCCGACGAATCGGGGGATGGTTGACCTGCGCCGCTGAAAACCGAGTCCCTGCTGGCTGTTGGTCTTCTTGACCAACAGCCTTACTGAAAATCCTCGTTTTGACTTAGCACAAAAACCGGGTGACTAAATTCTTTTCCAATCCCTCAGAAATTGCAACAAAAGCCTTGCCCCGAATCCGGTTGCACCTTTTGAGTGATAGGAATCATCCTTTTCTTTAAAATCGACTCCGGCAATGTCTAAATGTATCCAGGGAAGGTCTCCCACAAAGTTCTGCAAAAAAGCGGCAGCCAGAATCGCACCTCCAAATCTCCCGCCCACATTCTTGATGTCGGCTAAATCGCTTTTCAAGAATTCATCATACTCTTTCCACAAAGGCATCTCCCAAACCCGTTCGCCACTCACCTCACCTGCCCTTAGCATTTGAGCTTTCAACCCCCGGTGATTTCCAAAGAGCCCGGCACAGATGGTTCCCAGAGCGAGTTTAATAGTACCGGTCAAAGTAGCCACATCCACGACGGCATCAGGTTCAAAGCTTCGGGCATAGGACAATCCGTCCGCCAGAATTAGACGCCCCTCCGCATCGGTATTTAAGACCTCAATGGTCTTACCCGAATGTGATGTTATGATGTCTCCCACTTTCAAAGCTGAGCCGGAAGGAAGGTTTTCTGTGGTGGGAATTATTCCAATGAGATGAAGTGGCAACCCTATCTTTGCACAAGCGGCTATGGTGGAAATAACCACTGCTCCCCCCATCATATCTCCCTTCATCTCCACCATACCCTCGGTGGTTTTCAAGGATAGCCCTCCAGCATCGAAAGTGATGCCCTTGCCTACCAAGACTAAAGTATTTATTTTTCTCCGTGGAGGGAGATATTCTAAAACGATAAGCTTAGGAGGCAGTTTGCTCCCTGAAGCTACCGCCAAAAAGGTATTCATTTTCAGTTTCTTTATCTCTGATGCCGAAAAAATTCTGCATTTTAGGTTATTTTGTTGGGCAAGCTTATCTGCCTCACCAGCCAGGTGAGTAGGGGTCAGATAGTTGCCTGGTCGGTTGGCTAGGTCGCGGCAGAAATTGGTGGCCCAGGAAAAAATCTCCCCAAATTCTATACCTTTTTTGATCTCCCCAATCCCCTTGCGCTTCTCCTTCAAAATGGTCAGCCTTTGCAAAGTAACCTTCTCATTTTCATCGACGGTTTTGTAGCGATCCAGTTTGTAAAAAGAAAGCAGAATCCCCTCCACGGTTGCCTGCGAAGCCTCTTGTAGTTTGACGCCGGGAAGATTTGACTCGAATGCTTGAACAGAGACGCTTTTGACTTTCAGCTCCCTTAACTTTCTTCCTGCAAAACCGTATGCTCGCCTGAGCTTCTCTGTGGTTATTTCACCTCTTTTTCCTAATCCCACTAAAATGATCCTTGAAAATTTCAATCTGCCCTGTGGATACAAAACTGCGGTTTGTCCTAATTTTGCAGTAAAATCGCGGGTCTCAAACAGATGGCTTAAGGCTCCGGATAGCTTATCATTTATGGCTTTGAGCATACCGACTAGCCTCTTAACTTCTTCAAAGCAGTAAAGAAGAACAGCCTCATCTTCCACCAACTCAACTCTTCCCTGTTTCACCTCTATCTGCATGATAGACTCCTTTCACTAAAAAGGAATAATAGATTCGAATGCTTTTACTTAAATAACTATAGTGAAGAACCGTGAAATGTGCAAGGATAAAAAGTTGGGGTGATAGAAAAAAAGAGGGATTAGATGGTTTGTGAGAGATCTCTGAAAAAACTACCCGGAGAGAAGAAAATGTAGTGTTCACCTTATGGTTATCAACTAATTATCTTGGCGATTTGGAAAACGGAGACCCGTCTGGGAGAGTAAGAAAAGGAGTGCGCCCCGCCTTGGCGGGACGCTGCGTTCCGCCTTTGGCGGAACGCACTCCAAAGCGAATTTGTCAAATTAAATAGTTGGTGACCATCAGGTGAACTATATGAAAGCTCTTTGTCTGGTAAGAGGCTTCAGGTCAAACTAAAGCGTTTTATCATGGATTGTCTTTTTTATACCCAAGATCATTTCCATTATTATGCATTTACACTTTGTGCTTTCCTCTGCGCTAATAGCTCGGAGATCAAATTTAAAATCTGCTCCATTTTGAAAGGTTTGCTTATGATCCGGTCAACGTTCTGCCTGTGAACTTCTGTCTGATCCGACTTTACTCCCCAGCCGGTGAAAAGGATTACCGGGATGGAGGGATCAAAAGCTTTAACTTTATCTGCCACATCCCAGCCGGACAATCCCGGCATTCCCAAATCAGTTATAACTACATCCGGTTTTTGCTTTCTAAAAAGTTCAATTCCCTCCTCCCCACTTGCCGCCTGAATAACTCTGTATCCTGCAGTGGAAAGTATTGCATCCAGGACCTCTCTTACATTTTTCTCATCCTCTACCACCAAAATATGCGCACTTTCACATTCAGTCTTAGTGGGTGTCTCCTTCTGTTCCACCACCTCATATCTGGGGAGTTTTATGGTAAAACCGCTTCCTGAGCCGGGAGTGCTTTCTACCATAATCTCCCCTCGATGACGGATAATGAGCCCATTAGCCAAACTCAATCCCAGACCAGCTCTCTCTTCACCTTTGGTGGTGAAAAACGGAACAAAGATTTTGCTTTTGACCTCCTCGGTCATCCCCACGCCGGTATCCTCTACGGTGACAAAGACGAATTTTTCATCCTCTTCAGTTCTCAGGGTCAAAGTCCCCCCGTTGGGCATGGCGTCTATGGCATTCACAATTAAATTGGTTAAAACCTTCCTCAACTCGGTGGCATCCCCCATAACTTTGCCTTCCGTCTTCAGTTCCTTTTTCACCTCTATTCGGATTCCGGAAAGAGAAGCTTTGTCCTTCCAGCAAGCCTGGGTCAACTCCAGGGAATCCTCCACCACCTGGTTAAGGTCAGTGGGACTAAATGCTGTGCCCGTTCTTGCTCTGGCGAACTCACGGATTCTGGACAGGATATTAACTCCATCTGTGGCGGATTTCTCTATCACCTGCAAGCTTTTCACCATCTCATCCGAGGAACTCATCTCTCCTTTCTTCAACTTCGATAAGAGCAGTTGGGCTTTGCCTAAAATGGAAGACAGGATATTATTGAAATCGTGAACCACTCCATTAGCCATTTCCCCCACAGCACGAAATCTTTCAATCTGAATCATATGGCTTCCGGTGTTCTTCAGATTCTGATAAGCTTTTTGAAGATCAGAAAACAACTTAGCATTTTGTATGGCCACGGAGAGATGGCTTACCACGGAATCCAACAATTCTATCTGCTCTGCTTTGAAACCGTGACCTTTCCTGCTCTCCAGACTCAGGATTGCGATGACCTTCTGCTTATCTATGATGGGAATTAAAATGTAAGATCTTATCCCTTCTGAAAAAATCAGACAATCCATGGGTTTAGTGTTGGGCTCCAAAACTAACTTTTCCCGGTAGTATGGTTTGGCGGTTTGAATCACCTCATACATGTTGGTCTCGTCCGCAGGGATGCTCCTGTGATTTCCAGGACTGAGACCTGTTCCCGGACAAGAACTCATCTCCACCTCAAAGAGACGTTTCTCCGGATGCCAGAAATTCAGGCTGATTCTGTCATATTCTATAACCTTGTTTAACTCATTTGAGACCACATCGAAAATACTTTTGATATCCAGGGTGGAACTGATGGCACAACTTATCTTATCGGTCAATTCCAGACGAAAAGCTTTTCCTTTTGTTTCCTCATAAAGTCTGGTGTGGTTGATGGCAGTGGCTAAAAGATCGGTCAAGGTTTCCAGAACCGCCACGTCTTGCTCATCGAAGGTATCTTTGGCAAAGTTCTCAACATCCAGCACACCCATTACCATCTTCCCGCTTTTGATGGGAACGGAAAGCTCCGATTGCGTGGCACCAATGGCAGGAATGTAGGTTGATTCCCTGGTGACGTCATTACACAGTATGGTCTTGCCGGACTCAGCCGCTCTGCCCACCATCCCTACCCCTTTTTTCAGACGATAGCCTGGCTTAACTGTATCACAAAAGCTACCACAACAGGTTTCCAATATCAGATCACCTGTGGATTCTTCCAACAGGAATAAGGAGATATGATCACATTTGAAGTTGAGTTGAATGGCTTCCATGACGGTTTCTAAAAGCTTTTCTAAATCTAAAGTGGAAACCACCTTTTTGCTCACATCACTGATTAAATCCAACTGCATTGCTTTCTTCTTCTCCTTTTAAAATAGCCTGAAACTCTCCAAAACCATGGTGCCCTGAGAAGTAAGCTGAGTAAGAAAACGTCTATCCTTTTCTCCGGAAGCAAAAAGTTTGTTGCTTTCCACGTCCAGAACCCCGATGACTTCTCCTTTCAATTTCACAAAAGTCGTACCGGGGGGGGAATATTTCAACCTTTCCGGAAGATCTAAGTCGATTGAAAAACCGGAAACTAAAAAAAGGTAAAAGGAAATAGCTGTCATCAAAAAGATTGACAGCACCAATTTCCCTTTGAAAGGGAAACTTCTGGAAAGAGACGGCAAAAGCTTCATGACATTTTTATTCTCGGAGATTTACTAAGAGGAGCAGGAAATTCGTATGAATGCTTCGCACAGTTTACATCTTATTATTCGTATGAATGCTTCGCATTGATTTTTTCTCCCCCACCTGTTTTGGGCTTGACTTGAAATTCGTATGAATGCATACGCATCCCCCTTTAGCAAAGGGGGATTTTTCAAGTTTCAAATGCGTATGCATTCATACGAATCCCCCCTTCCCCCCTTTTTCTAAAGGGGGGATGTAAACAATTATATGCTCTCCTTAATAAGTCTTATCAGAAAGCAAAACTACAATGTTTTTTTCACATTACTTTTTTCGCTCCATGGACCGAAGGGAAGTAAGGTGTGGTTTTGATCCGATCGCCTTACCCGCCCCGCTTTATTTTGTAATTAAAAAGTGTAAGCTCTACAATCTCAGATTTCAAAACTAAGAAAGGCTAAAAATTTACACCACTGCCAAAAAACGCAGTGGTGTATGGTTAAGTTAAAAATATATCTTGTGAAGACAGTCAACTCAATCAGATTAAGTTTACTATATCTTTCCTATGATATCGAACATGGGAAGGTACATGGCTATCAAAATTCCTCCAATTACCACTCCCATGAAGACTATGATTACCGGTTCGATGACGGAGGTTAAAGCCGCTACCGCGGCATCCACCTCCTCATCATAGAAATCAGCGATCTTGGAAAGCATCTCATCTAACCCTCCGGTCTTTTCTCCCACTGCGATCATCTGAGTAACCATGGGAGGAAAGACCCCACATTGCTTCAAAGGCTGGGTTATGGTCTCTCCTTCTGCTATGGAGAGGACTGATTTTTTTATGGCATCATGTATCACCCGATTGCCTGATGTGCGGGCGGTGATGTCCAGCGCATCCAGAATGGGAACTCCCGAGGAGATCAAGGTTCCCAATGTGCGCGAAAATCTTGAAATGGCGCTTTTTCTGATTAAATCTCCGATAAGTGGAATTCGTAACTTTAGACGGTCGATATTGAGTCTGCCCTTGTCGGTCTTGGAATAAAATTTATATGCGACGATCAAAAGTATTAGCAAAATCACCCCGGTTAAGATGTTGCCTCGAATGAACGCACTTAATGAGAGGATGAACTGGGTGGGTGCAGGTAGCTCCGCTCCCAGGCCAGCAAACATCTTGGCGAAGATGGGGACTATGTAAGTCAACATGATGAAGGTGACTCCGATAGCTACTGTCATCACCACTGCCGGATAGATTAAGGCTCCTTTGACCTTACGTGTCAGAGCATCCGCCTTTTCCCTGTAAATGGCCAATCTGACCAGGATGGTGTCTAAAGCTCCTCCTATCTCACCTGCTTCCACCATGTTGACATAAAGATCATCGAAGACCTTTTTGTGTCTTGCCAGAGCTTCTGCCAGGGTGGTACCTGTCTGCACGCTTTCCTTTATATCGCTGACGATCCTTCTCAGCTCTGCTGATTCCATCTGCTGGGATAATATCTCCAGACACTGGACCATGGGGAGTCCAGCCCCGATCATGGTGGCAAACTGGCGGGTGAATCGGGAGATATGCACCTTCTTTATTCCTGTGCCGATTCTTATGCTAATTTGAGAAGGTTTGGTAGAAACCTGAGAGACTAAAATCTTTTTGCTCCGCAGAATCCTTTCCAACTCTGCCCTGTTTTTAACCTTCAACTCACCAGCAACTTGAGTTCCGCCTAATGTTTTTCCTTTATAGGTGAAAACTGGCAATTTAACCTCCTTCTCTCAGATACTGTCCCTCTGAAGTGGAAGTATTTAAACTAAAGTATCATTTGGACCTTAAAACAAGATGTCTGAGTTTTGGAAGAGTTTTGTTCTTTTTGAGTTTTTCTTAATTTCACCTCTGCCAACTATGCTCTGACTGTATGCTGTCGCCGACTTATCTCAGATCTTCTGGCTAAGAGTTCATTCAGTTCCTGCATATTTGAGCTTCTTCCCATGGCGTCACCCAGGGTGATTTTATGTTTCAGATAAAGCTCAGCTAAAGATTGATTCATAGTCCTCATGCCATACTTTTGTCCCGCCTGCATCAGGCTGTAGATCTGATGAATCTTGTCATCCCGGATCAAAGCCCTAATGGCCGGCGTGCAGATCATGATCTCCAGGGCCAGCACCCTTCCTCCCCCTATTTTCGGGATCAACTGCTGACTTATCACTGCTTGCAAAACGAAGGAGACGGTAACCCGAACCTGCTCCTGCTGATTTGTAGGAAAGACGTCGACGATTCTGTTGATCGACTCGGCACAGGAGTTGGTATGCAGGGTGGCAAAGGCCAAGTGTCCGGTCTCGGAGATGTTCAAGGTGGCTTCCATGGTTTCCAAATCCCTCATCTCTCCCACCAAAACCACGTCCGGGTCTTCTCTTAGAGCATATTTCAAGGCGCTGGCAAAGGATTGGGTGTCGGCGTAAACCTCCCGTTGGTTGATCAACGAACAAATGTGCCTGTGAAGATACTCGATGGGATCCTCCACTGTCAGAATGTGACAGTATCTTTCCTGATTTATCTTGTTGATCAGGGCGGCTAAGCTGGTGGATTTTCCGCTTCCCGTGGGTCCGGTCACCAACACCAAACCCCGGGGCAAATCAGCCAGTTCGGTTACCACCCTGGGTATACCCAACTCCTCGAAACTAGGGATGTGGAAAGGAATCTGTCTTAAAGCTACCGCCACATTTCCCCTTTGCATGAAGACATTACACCTGAATCTGCTTAAGTTTTCAATCCCGAAGGAAAGATCAAGTTCGCTTTTCTCCTCAAATTTTTGTTTCTGCTTTTCATTCATTATGCTGTAAGCCAGCTTTTTGGTCTCCTCCACGGCCAAAAGATCAAAATCTGTCTTAACCAGCTTTCCATCTATTCTAAGTTGAGGTGGCGAACCGACGGTGAGATGAAGATCGGAAGCCTTTCTCTCCACCATTAATACCAGAAGTTCTCGTAAGGTGACCATCTTTTGTTCCTGTTTTTTTTATCTCAAATTTTAAGGTAAAAACTTCCTTTATATATTATCGACTCAGGAGGTTGATTCTTAAGTCAGTTCTTCTTTCCCTTCTTAGCCATTTGATCTTTCTGATGTCTCATGTAGTTACTGCTAAAACCTCTCCTAAAGTGGTGATGCCTTGCTTTAACTTTTCCAGAGCGGCAATTCTTAAAGTGAGCATGCCTTCGGTTATAGCCTGTTGCCTTACCTCCACACTGGAGGCTTTGGAGAGTATCATCCTTTCAATTGTAGGACTCATGGGCATAACCTCAAAAATACCGGTTCTCCCTGAATAGCCGGTATTACTGCATTCTGCACAACCCTTCCCTTCATAAACTTTGAGACCCTTGATTTCGTTGTCGGCAAGTCCCAGCATGTGAAGAGTCTCTAAGGGAATCTGAACCTCCCGCTTACAATTGGGGCAGATCTTACGCACCATTCTTTGAGCCATAACCAACCTGACGCAGGAAGCCACCAGATAGTTGGGAATACCCATATCGATCAGTCGGTCAATGGTGCTGGGGGCATCGTTGGTATGCAGAGTGGAGAAGACTAAATGTCCGGTTAATGCGGCTCTCACCGCAATCTCTGCGGTCTCGCTGTCTCTGATCTCTCCCACCATGATTACATCCGGGTCCTGCCTCAAAAACGACCTTAAGGCCGCGGCAAATGTCAATCCGATCTCAGTTTTCACTGCCACCTGATTTATTCCGTCGAAATTAAACTCCACCGGGTCCTCGGCGGTCATGATATTGATGTTCGTGGTGTTAATCTGTTTTAAGGCAGAATAGAGGGTGGTGGTCTTTCCACTGCCGGTGGGACCGGTTACCAGAATCATGCCGTAGGGAAGGTGGATGGTTTTTTCGAACTCCTTAAGAGAGCATTCTGAGAAACCTAATTTGGTTAAATCCACGTTGACGGTCTTCGGATCCAGAATTCGCATAACCACCTTCTCTCCAAATATGGTGGGAAGAATAGATACCCTTAGATCCACCGCACGTTCGCCAAATTTCACCTTTATCCTCCCATCCTGAGGCAATCTCCTTTCAGAGATGTCTAAATCCGCCATTATCTTTATTCGAGAGACTATGGCGGCACGATATTTAAAAGGAATGGGAGACATCTCGTGCAGGCTTCCATCTGATCTGGATCTCACCCTTATTCTTTTTTCATAGGTTTCTATGTGAATGTCTGAACATTCTCTTCGAATGGCATCGCCAATGACAGAATCCACCAGCTTGACTAAAGGTTTGTCCTGCACCTGGGATCTTAAGTCCTGCTCGGTGGGAACCTCTTTACTCTCCTCAATCACCTCCAGGTCCTCCTCTTTCAGGCCCTTAAGTATCTGATCGATTCCTCCGGTATCCTGGTAATGGGCGTCTATCGCTTTCTGGATGGTCTTCTCCGGGCTGATAACCGGCTGAACCGAACATCTGGTGATGAACTTGATGGCATCTAAAACATAGATGTTATTAGGATCAGAAATGGCCACTATCAGAGTCTTTCCTATTTTGCTGACCGGGATAACGTTGAACTTTCTGGCAATGTCCGGGGGAATCATTTTCACCACCTCTGGATTTAGCTCGATGTCAGATAGCCTCAGAGCGCCGACGTTCAACTGCTTTCCGATAAACTCCGAAAGCTCCTCCTCTTTGGAGAGCGCCCCCATCTTAATCAGAATATCCCCCAATTTTTCTTCGCTGTTTTTTTGCAGATCTAAAGCTCGGGCAAGTTGTTCCTCCGATATCTTGCCCGTCTTAACCAGCATGTCTCCTAATTCACGTGACATAACGTTCACCTGAAAATTCTAAAGCTCAATGAAGGTAAATCCGCAAAACAAAACTACTTTTTTTCATCATACCTCAAACATGTTTGCACTTTCCATGCCCAACCCACAGATAAACTTTTGGGGAGTGTTGCCTTCTTTAGTTTCATGATGGCTCGGAAAAGATATCATCCAGCTTACTTTCTATAGAAGCCGACAACTCAGAATCTAAGTCTGTTTTTTTCTCCCCTTCAGTTTGAGATATCTTTTGATTGGCAAAAGACAGAATCTTTTCCAGATTCTCACAAGCCTCCTTAGCATAGAGCCGAACCATGCCGAGGGTGGTTCGATCGTCAAAGATAATCGCCAGAATGGTCCTTTCCCCCACCAGAGTGATATGAATATGATCCTTTTTGCCCTGATGGAAAAGAATGGAAAACTCTGGCTCTCCCAAAAGACGTGCGATCTCTTGGGTGGAGGCAAAGCTCCCAGCTAAAAGCGCCGCTAAGGCAGTGGTGTCCAATGATTGAGTGAAACCCTGTCGAGTGATCAAATGCCCATCTTTATCCACCATGAGAACACACCTGGCCTGTGCATTTTTGATTAACCTGCCTAAAGTTTTCTCTATCTTTTCGATTTGCTCTTCGTAAATTACCAAATCCCCCTGGCTCAATTTTGCACCTCCGCTCTATCTTTTTAAAAGTTTGTTCAAAAAGCGTAATAAAAAGAATCCTTCAGACTCAGCCTTTTTGCCGGATTTGCCAGCAGACCAGCTTATTATGGTGGAGCTTTCCCTGAGGCGAGTCTGATCCATCTTCACTTTTTCTTCCTCTGCGATTTCTCCCACATCCAGCTCGATTTCAGATCTTGTTTCCTGCTGAGTCTCCTGTGGCCTTGGAATCATCTTCTCTGACAAAGGCTCAGGTTCTTTTTGAGGTATGGTGGTCACCGGCGGTTGGGTTGAACTCTCAACCGGAGTTGAGGAGCCAGCGGCTGCTTTTATTCGCTCACGTTGCGGTATCTGTGAGAGGTCCAGCTCAGCTGGCGCTTTTTCAACTTCCTCGGCTTTAATCTCCCTTTCCGGGAAGAGCTGTTTACGCTTGGCTTGATTCAGGACCAATTTGCTGATACACTTCAAAGTATCAAACACCCCTACACCCTTGGTGGCAATGGCTTCGAAGCAAGGAAGCTTCTTGGAATTCAATACTTCCTCCAGCTCCTCCACCGAACTGATGTCAGGAAGGTCTCTTTTATTATATTGAAACACTAAAGGAATCTTGTCTAAGTTGTATCCGTATTCTGACAAATTCTCCACCAGATTCTGGGAGCTTTCTATGTTTTCATCCATCTTGCATTTTTGGGAATCTGCCACAAAGACTAAACCATCCACCCCTCTTAATACCAGCTTCCGGGTGGCATTGTAATAGACCTGCCCCGGGACGGTGTAAAGTTGAAATTTAGTGGAGAACCCATGTATTTTGCCAATGTCCACCGGAAGAAAATCAAAATAAAGGGTTCTATCCTGGTCGGTAGCTAAAGAGATTAGCTCTCCTCTGGTTTGCGGTGGAATCTTTTGATGAACATATTGGAGGTTGGTGGTTTTACCGGAAAGTCCGGGACCATAAAAGACTATCTTACACGATATCTCCTTAAAGGCATAGTTTATAGATGCCATCTTACGTCTCCATGTGCAACTTCAGTTTGTCTTAACCGACTTTTGGGCAAGCTTTATCTTTTCCGCTGCATTTTTTATCTCCAGTCGAACCATTCCTACATTTACCTGAGGCTCCGAGGTAACCGCCAAGATGCCTATTCCCACATCGGTCAAAAACAACTTGCCATTGCTGGCCTCTACGGTTACCTGTTTCACATCCTCATGGGAAAGGCGTTCCATCGATTTCTTGGCCGTGTTGACGATGGAAGCGGCTAAAGCCCCCACTGCCTCACCCTGAAGCTGGGAATTTAAATCAGCGGCGATCACGATGCCGTCCTGTCCTACTATCATACTGCCGTTGATCCCGGTAGTTTTGTTCAACTCCTCCAATATCTTATACATATCACGCCTCCACAACTTTTAGGATATTTTGCTGATACCTCTGGGCAAAAATCTTTTTTATCATTCCCATGGATTGTAATATTCGAACCGAAAGCAACTCGTCCGTGTGGCGATCGGACAGCACCACCAAGGTGACCCCTCCTATCTGGTTTAAGTTCACCCACACATCCGGGGTATAAATTCCGATTCGTTCAGAAGCCTTCTCCCCTATTTTGTGAAGTATCTTATCGTTTGCCTCCTTCAAGCTTCGGGCGAAAGGAGCAACCTCTTCGGCATCGAAATCGGATAAAGAATCATACGCTACCACCAACCCCTCCTGATCCACTAAAATAGCCGCCTTCACCCCGGCATACTCTCTTAGGTAATGTAGAACGCTTTCAAAGCTAACTTTTCCTGCCACCTCAATCTTCTTTTGTTGGGGAATTTCTCTTTTGCCTCCCAGCTTCTCTTTTGATGTTTCAGAAACAAAAGAGGAAGGAAGGGGCTCCAGAACCCTTCGTTCATACTTCATGGGCGTTTTTTTGGATCTTTTTGTTTTTCCCATAGGAACTTCAAAAAATGATTTGAGCGCAAAGGGAGACATCAAAGCCTGAAGAAGAAAAGCTGGCAAATACTGGTGGATCCCCAGTTGTAGGGAGGAGGACAAAGGCAGAGAGAACATAATCAGAAGAAGGATACCAAAACCAATACCCATGCCGATTCGGTAGCCTAAAGTCACCAGGGCACATAGAAACACCTTTAAGGCGGATACTCTGGAGAACATGAAAAACAGGATCAGCATATACCAGCACAGCTCAAGTGAGAGAAGCAAATAAACCGACCAATCCAACTTCAGCCCGAAATCCTTGGGGAAAAATAACAGCGGGACTACCATGATAAAAAGGGAGACCAATAAAACTCCCCTTATCTCCCCTCTGTAATCAGAATTCACCCTACCTCCCTTTTACTTAAAGTTTTTTGAGAGGTGTTCCAAAAGCTCACTCACTCTTATCCTCAAAGCTCCCAGATTTGCCTCCGGGGCATAACATAACACAAAAGTCTGTTGATTAAATCTCATTATCCAAAACGCAAGGTTTTCTGCCTCTATCAATATCCGTTCATATTCTCCAAACCCTATGCCCCAAATCCCATCTTTCACACATTGGGTGACGCCGGCGGCGATTGCCCCGATTATCTCCTCTTTGTAACTGGGGTTCAGCTTGCTTTCCAGTACCAACCCATCTGTTCCCACCACCAATGCTCCCATCACCCCTGGCAGGGATTTCAAATAATGCACCCCGTCTTTAAGGTCCACCACCTTCTCTAACTGCCAGCATTCCTGCATCGCCATCACATCGTAGTCGGGTTTATCTGAATCTATTTGTTTCTTTATACTCTTCAAAAGTTCGTCAATTACCTGACTTTCCGGATCAGTGATTTTGAGCTTCTCCAAAATCTTTTTGGCATCTTCTACTTGACCTTTCTTCATGAGAATCTGAGTCAGAAGAAGCTCCGTGGCTTTTGTTCTTCCATCTGCCTGGACTGCTAAGGCAAGCTCCTTTTCCGCCTCGGAATACATTCCTCTTTCCAGGTTGATCTTTGCAATAACCAGATGCCCAGGACCATAATCGGGATGAAGTTTCAATCCCTGATTGCAGACATGAAATGCCTTGGCTAAGTCCCCCTTCCTGCGATAGGCATCTGATAAAGCCGCAAAAATCAGGGATTCAGGATTGTGAGAAAGAACCTCTTCACATTTTTGGATTCTTTCATCTATCTGTGCACTCAGTTGCATAAATCCTCTCAGTTTAAGCTACGCCTCACTCTGAAAACCAAAAATTGCTACAAACATTCATATGTGCCAAAAATACAACTCTCCAGAGTGGGTGCTTTAAGACAAATCCGGAGACCCTTAAGATTTAACTAATAAGTTTATCGACAGACAAATTTGATTTCTTAACTTTTGGAAGTTTAAAAAATGGGGCTAAGTCCTCTGAATTTCTATGCTTGGGATAAATCGGAAAGCCCCAAAGGGAATTGAACCAAGAAGCTCAAAATTAGCTCAATACTTTTTTCATAAAATAAATGCCTGAAGCCAGGGAGAGGACGAACAAAAGACGGAGTGAGGAGATTATATGGGGGGAGATATTTAAAAGACCAACGCTCAACGATAGGCTAAGAAGTTGCGCCACAAACAGAAGGAGAAAGGAAAGCGAAAAAAGATTCCATCCGGAGGCCAGTTCCCCATCCTTTAAAAATGATTTAACCCTCACGGAGATAAGAAAACAGGCAAACGTTCCTACCAGAAATAAAATATCCATAACTGCCGGAACCACCCCGGAAGAGCCGAAACCTAAAACTGCCCCCGGGAAAGTATCCGCACTTTCATAGGCGAAGGAGACCTGGAGAGCAAAAAATATTAACCAAAAGCCGACAACCCAAGTTAGTTTTCTGCTTATATTCCTTTTCAAAAACTTATGAAGTTTTTCTATAAACATCGCTGGCTCTTCTTTAGAGTTTTTAAAAGTTCCTCTTCCAATTCATACTCTTTCGCAATCCATCTCTTTTCGGCAATCACCCGGGCTGTCTCTTTTTTGATCTGAGAGATAACCTGACTGGTTAAGTTTCTTCCCAAACTCTTGGAAATCGCCCTCAAGAACTCTAAAAGAAGATCATTTAGTCCATCCATCAACGTGTGGAATCGGATAGGCTTAAGTATTTTGTGTGCCGAGCTTTCCAGATGACGGAAGTCCAAGAAATTCTCAGAGCTTTCCAGCTTACCTAACAGAGGGTTAAAAGATTTTTGAACATCAAAACATCTCTTCAAAATCTTCTTCGCTCCCTCACCCAGTTTTCGGGAGGCCATTCTTTCAATTATCTGATAGGACTGAGAGTAGAGTCGGATTATCACATACAGAAGATCCTCTTCGTCCTCCTTTTGTTTTCTTATCTTTTTCTTCCCTCCTCCCTCAACCAACCCGAAGTTGATCAAATCATATAACGCTTTGCGTGTGTAAAATTCACTCAAAGGACTTACCTGCTGAAGTTCGGGAATGGTCCTCTCTCCATCGATAAAGGGAAGTAGCTGTACATCATTTACGGCAATGGTCACCGTGTTTGACTTTATCTGGGGATCTTTCACCAGTTGAATTTTTACATCATCAGGCGGAAGGGCTTTTTGGATTTGTATCCATTCATCGATTCTCCTCGTTCCTTCCATGATCACGTTCATGGTATTAAGCTGGGTGGTAATTTGGTCTGCAGGTGGCAATCTCTTTTCGCAGAAGATGAATTCACCTGAATTCCAGGCAAACAGGTTATATACTATCTCCTCTATCTGATATTCCAAACAGTTCACCAACTCCTCTTTGGTTAAAACCCCCATCTCCAGGAGGATGGTGCCCAATCTTTTTTGGGTCAGTTTCTGAAGGCTTAAAGCTCTTTTAATATCTGACCTGAGCATCTTTTTTCTCTTTAGAACCAGATTTCCTAAAAGCTCATCTTCGTTTCCGAAAAAGGTAGCATAGATGATATCTCCCTTCAAAAAATATATCTCTCTTTTCTGGTTTTCCCGGGAGACCAAAAGCATACCCGTCTTTTTAGCCACACTGATCAACTGAAGCAGATCGGAAAAGGAGACTGTCTGCAAACTTCCAGTAAGTCCCGCTTCTTTGGTTTCAACCTTCATGCTCAGAAATGGACTAAAGGATTAAAAACTCAGCTACAGGTACATTCTTAGATGCGCAGAAATTCATTCATAAAATATTAATCGGGAGAAATTTTATGGTTCTTAACTTTTAGGGCAAAAGATTTCGTCTGTTTTTGGCTGGGGAAGGCTGAGGATGATAACATCCCACCGGGCAATGACTAAAAACATGTTTTTTAAACAAGTCCCGAATTTCTGCTCTGTTGCTTATCTTTGCTTATGTGAATCCCGCTGAAGAGTGTTTTAATAACCTCACCCCTGAACCCTGTCCAAAATGATTTTATCCTGAAACAGAGGGAACAACAAAAGAGGTGAGGTAGAAGAAAATGCACTGTTTTGCCTTTTGGAGCAGATCCCATGGTATGCATCACTCGGTGTGGTGAACCGAAAGGTTCACAAAGGCGCATACCATAGGATTCTGGGGAGGGACATAAGCTTATCTTATGGATTCTGCGGATATAAAAGCAACTAATACAGACGCACTAATTGTTTTTATGTTGTCATTGCGAGCCCAAAGGGCGTGGTCCCGCCAACGGCGGGACTTCGCTACGTTCGCAATGACATTTTATCTAATACGTTTGTATTATTTCATAAAAGCTTCCTCTTTTTTGTTTTCTCGGAGGGGCACGTCAAAAAAAACAGCACCTAACTTAAGTAAAAACCAGCACCTAACTTAAGTTAGGTGCTGGCTTTTACATCTGTTAGTCAACCTGAATGTCATATTGGCTAAGGTCTCATAAACTACAAATTATCTTTTGTCTCTTCCCCTTTTCTCAGCCTTCTTTACTTTTGTTTCTTTCTTCTGTTTGCTCACCTCTGTCCCCTTTACTTTTTCCGGCGGCTTGGCGGAAGGACTCACCTTTGCCGGCATTTTCTCCGAAGGGACAGGAGTCTTCTTTTTAATAACTTTTGATTTCTTTACGTTTTTCGCTTTTATGTCCTTTTCTAATCGATCATCAATGCCATTGTTGTTCCTGTCTATGAAATAGTCATATCTCTCCTTGCTCTTTTTTGTCTCAAACCATCCCTTTGTTTTCTCTGATTTTTTAGGTGCAACCTTTTTCGAGGTTTCGCTTTTCCGGATATTTTTTTTGGTGAAGGTACCTGTTTTATGTTCTACCTTCCCGCTTTTCTTTTCTTTAATCTCTTTGAACTCAGTAGATTTCTCTTTCCCATCTGAGCTCTTGTTTTTGGGACTTCGGTCTACGGCCCCAGCCGAAGAAAGGAAAGTTACCGTAGTCAGGGTGCACACGAAAACGACAAAGATTCTTTTCATCTCTCTCACCTCTTGTCGGTAATATTTTTTGATAAATTTCACGTTGATCGAAAACCTCAAGCCATAATTTAGAATGGCCAGACTTAATATAGCCTAACTTCACCACTTGTCAACAGTTTATCTTGTGATTCCACCAAGTCCTGCATCTCTCCTCGCAGACTAAAGCTCATGTGAGTCAACTGATCTGCCGCTACTCTATCCCTTCCATTGCTTAATAAATTGAGCAACTCCGCCTAAGGCGAGTGCTCCCCAGACGGGCACGTCCGTGCATGGCTGGCAGGCTTCACCCGCCGTTTTTCCTTGGTGAAGAGTACTTCCGTGAATCAAATCAACTTCTATCTCCTTCTTTTCCCCGGCTTACTGTCCCTGACCTCCTTAACATGTGCCTTCCTGACACTGGCTGATTTTGACACTCTTTTTTCTCTACTGCTCACTTTTGCCTTACTACTCTTCGGTTTTGAGCTTTCGCTCCTTTTGCGAATTTTCTCTGCGGTTTTTGACGGTTTTTTCGGATGGGTGAATTTAAGTTCCCTTTTTACCCTTTTTGATGCTTTGACTTCTGGTCTAATTTTCCTTGCTTGTGTTTTTCTTTCATCCAAGGCCGTAGCCCTTTTGGAGGGCAAAGGCCTCCGGATACTTCTGCTTTTGGCTTTGCCAACTTTCTCCGTTCTGCTCGGTTTGGATTTGACTGAGAGACGTGAAGCTTGGGGACGATCCACAGATCTTCTTCGTTTTGTTGACAGTTCCTTTCTGAATTCTGAATCTTTCTTGATGCGTGAAGCATCAGCTTTAGCTAATCTTCCCTTCTCCACAAGTCTAACCGGTTTCACCAACCCATCCCTTTTGCCAATTCCACGCCTTCTTTTGGCTTTTTCTGCCCGGTAGCTTTTTTCCACAAACCTCTCTTCCACATATCTATATCTATCGTAACAATTAGCCCACACTATGATGGTATAATCTCGTCTCACACGAAACCAGTCTCTCCATATCCAGCATCCACAAAACCAGAAGCTTACGTAATGCCTTCCCACCACCAATGCCGGAATGGTTATGGGCGTAATTCCATAGAAGACCCCATCAATCCATACCTCTACCCCCCAGGGGTAATCGAAATAAACGCCTCCCCAATATATGTCAACCGGACGGTCCACATAAACCGTTCGGGGCCAGTAGTACCACTCGGGGTGTTGATATTCCACAGTGAATATGCATACATCCGAGGCGTAATCGTAGGAGGCGATCTCAGCATTTACCTCCGCCATGAATTCAAATGGGTCCTCTCCATCCAGTCGGTATGCGTATATTTCACCGTCATTTGAATACTCACCCGGGAAGTTGGGAAGAGCTAAAGGTCTTAGACTTGCCACTGCCTGGATATACTCCACCCCGCTGGGACCATTAACGGTCAGATCGTAATCATCAAACCTATCTGGAATTCTGTAAACCCTTCCACCCTCCACGTAGGGATCGTCTCCTCGATCCACCGGGTAAAGCAGGTGGACATATCCTCTGGTGTCTATGTTATAAATTACCAGGTAACAGTCACGCGAAGCCCGGAAATAGACTTTAATGTTCTCGCCCGGATAGTAGGTGGCTCCCTCCCCCTTATTCACCCACACATCCACGTCTAAATAGGGATAGGAGACGACCCGATGCTTTACTCCGTATGAATCATCATAATCGTGGATTATACCTCCACTTACATCGGCAAAGCTCCTTATCCCCCAAAATAAACTTGCGGAAAAGCACAAACTAAAAATTAAAACAGCCATTATCAATCTGTTTATTTTCAACATCTAACTCACTCCTTTTTCTTGGCGCCCAAGGGGGCGGTTACCTTTTTGATCGATAGTCTCACCTGTTCCATCCGTACTTCATTTGATTTAGCTCTGAGTTTCTTTTTTCTCAAATATCTCTTTATTCTTGCCCCTTGACCCTTGACCCTATCTTTTCACAGCCACCCTCAGATAATTCTCCTTATGCGGTGGTCTGGGAGCAAGCTCTGGATTTCCCCAATCGACCTGATATGCCCAGTCAAAAATAACTCCATAGGATCTGGTAAATCCCTTCACCCTGAGCTTGGCAAAATGATTATCCCGGGTCCAAATTATATAGGAATGTCCGAGGATCACCTCCACCCAACCCAATTCTGACCAACCGGTTTCCGGAGCAACATTAACATCATCTAAATAATCCGTATATCCGAAATCCTGAATATCAGTAGAGTCATCCGTCACACACAAGAAATAAACCCCATAATAATCATCATAGTCAAGATAAATGTCTGCATTCCAATCATCATAATGTAATACTTTATCCTTTGAGAAATCGTAACCAGATGTGTTGGGATACCGATGATAATCCTGAATTACCCGGCCAAATCCTTCCGGTCTGGGGGTATCCCAGGCCACATCTGAAAAATCGCTCTCATTGCCGTGTCTATCCCTGGCGATCACAGCATAGAAGTAGGTAATTCCGTTTTCTACATCCCAGTCTACATATTCGGCTGTTTTAGTGATAGCGATTCGATAGTAGTAATCGTCTCCTTCCACCCTTCTATATATACGGTATTCTTTGAAATCTTTCTCGTCGTTTTCTTCCCAGAACAAATATACTGCCTCATCTGCGGTGATGCTATAAAGACCTTTGGGTACCGAAGGAGGGGTATAATCCGATCGGACTATATAGACCTCCTCATCGCAACCGCCAAAAAGGAAAACTGACCCAAATAGAAGAATCAAAATCAAGAAAACCTTTTTCATTTCACACCTCCAAATCTCTATAACCAATTTTCCCCATAATCTATTTCATAATTATAGCAAGCCTTGTGCCAAACTCAACTGCTTAATATTTAAGGTTAACTGGATGCTCTAACTAAGTAAATATCAAGCAATTAGAATGTTCGCTCTTTTGAGCTGATTTTTCTTTTATTTCTTGTTTCGCACAAAATTTGTTCGGATGGAAAAGAAAATTGTGCAGAAGATGATAGGAGCAGAACTTTTTTTCGGTCCGGAAAAATCTCTAAGTTTGCTTGCTTTCCCCTTCATTTGAATAAAAAAGCAAAGAAAGATAACCTGAGGATAAAAACAGGTTTTAAAGCCAGAACCTAACTTAAGTTAGGTGCTGGCTTCCTCCATATTTAGTTGATGGAAAGCAGAAATATCCCGGCGAAGATCAAAAGGGAGGCGATGAATCGCATCCTCCCATATCCCTCCTGGAGAAAGAAGCTTCCTAAAATCACTCCAAAAACGATGCTTATATTTCTTGCCGCCCCCAGATAACTCACCTTGCCCATTTGTAAAGCATATAGAAATAGAAGAGCGCTGATAAAGCCAAAAAATCCCATCAGGAAAAGAGCTTTCAGGTTGTGCAAAAATTCCTCTTTTATTTGGTTCCTTTTCTTCCTTACCAGAAGAGAAATCACTAAAGACAGAGTCATACAGCCAATTATCAGATAATACAAAGTGAACGGCTCCACCCCCTCTAAGTTCTTTTTGTTTATTAGAGAATATGTTGCAGTGCACGCCCCTGCGCCCATGGAGAAAAGAAAGGGTTTGTTCTTAAAGGCTTTGAAAGGTAAGGAAAGATGGGATAGCTTAAAAGAAGGAAGATGAATCACATAAGAGCCAAATATGGTAATCAAGATGCCTAATAACCCCAGAAGGGAGACCCTTTCATTTAGGAGAATCAGGGCGAATATCAAGATAAATATCGGGCCAAAGCTCCGAGTCACCGGAAAAACCACCGAGAGGTCTCCCCCCTCGTATGCGTTTCCTATGAATACGTAGTAAACCATGCCTGTCACTCCACAGGCTAAGATGCCCACCCAGGACCACAGACTGATGGAAAATCCCTCTTCTCCCAACAGACCCCGCCCCCAGATGAAGACAGGCAAATAGAGAATGAGACTGATAAAAGATGCGCCTGCTACAAAAGCAACCTTCCTCTCGCTTCCCTTGATCAAAAGATTCAGAGCCGCTTGAAGAAAAGCTGAGATCAAAATAAGTAGAAGCGCTGTAAGCGGCATAGGGGATATCCTTATAGGTTCAGAAAGTTCTTTAGTGCAAAAGGAAGAATTAAGATTTAACCAAACTGCAATTCAATCCTTCCGAACACCTCTCTTTAATTTAACGTATTTTTCGGAATTAGAAAGTGTAAATTTGGAGGATCAAGGATGATTAAGAAAACAGCATAAAAAAATCCTTTACAAATTCAGATCGGAGTCGTATACTTTCTCTAATCTTAGCCTAGGGACAAAGGACAAAAATGTCCGAATTTGAATGTTCAATGGATTGAGAACCTCATTTGAACTCTTTGAAGAAAATGAAAAAGAATCTCTATTTAGGTATTGACATAGGATCAGTCAGCGTGAAGCTAGTGCTTCTATCATCTGAGAGGGAAATACTTCGATCTTATTACAGGAGATCTAATGGACAACCGCTTCCTACTTTAAAAGGCATCTTAGAGGATCTTTTTGAACACTTCAATCCAAAGGACATAAAATCTTTTGCCGCCACCGGCACTGGTGGAAAGCTATTAAACTCCATCTTAGGGGGAAGCTTCGTAAATGAGGTCATTGCCCAGGTAAAAGCCACCGGTCTTTTATGTCCAGAGATCCGAACCATAATTGAGATGGGAGGAGAGGACTCCAAGCTGATTCTTTTGCGTTGGGATGAAAATTCTAATACTCCAGTGTTGGAAGACTTCTCTATGAACACGCTCTGCGCGGCTGGCACCGGATCATTTTTAGATCAGCAAGCCAACCGTTTGAAGATCTCCATCGAGGATGAATTTGGAGAACTGGCTTTAAAATCAAAAAATCCCCCTCGCATTGCTGGAAGATGCAGTGTCTTTGCCAAATCGGACATGATTCATCTTCAACAGATTGCTACCCCGGACTATG
>CAYOFL010000047.1:0-22646 GCA_964403165.1 uncultured Ignavibacteria bacterium | reverse complement strand
ATTCAACACCCAGAAGGCGAAAGAGATAACCCAAAGATACTGGGGCTTAGACGTCTCAAAAGCCAAAGCCGAGCTGGGATTTTTGCCCAAGTATGATCTTGAAAGAGGGGCGAAAGAGACGGTGAGGTGGTATAAAGAAAAAGGTTGGCTTTGATATAGGTAGTTGCTCGATTTATTGAAAATCCCCCGCCAGCGGCGGGGTGATCGAGCAGCTATTGTTGCGGCTTCCCCTTACTTGCAACATCTCCGGTTCGGGGTGAGGGTTCATCCTGAAAGGATTCACCCTGAAGGGCACCCCGAACCAACGTTGACGTAATTGCTCGATTTATCGAGTCCCGCCTTTGGCGGGACCCAATGAATTGGGCAACTACACGAGCGAAATAACCACTGTTGTTGCAGGGTACCTTACCCTGCAACAACTTCGGGTGGGGTAGCGCACCCCAAACCCATGGCTTTCGCAGGCTAAAGCTCATTTGAGTCAACTGACCTGCGGCTACCGAGTGTGCACTGATCATATGTATGGAAAAAAGTAGCTGTAACCTTCAGGTTGTGTTTAGCTCCAGCACCTAACTTAAGTTAGGTGCTGGTTTGGTATTGCAGGAAAAGCTGATTTTTTTCTTGACTCTACAACACCGATCACATATAATATAATTGAATTTGGTCTCTGAAAATCGATAGCTGATTTGGTACCCCGAAAGGGGTCTTGAGGGAAGGCGGTGGAAGTCCGCCACAGCCCCGCTACTGTAAGTGGCTACAAAAGCTTTAAACAAGCCACTGTCCCGATCCATATGGATGGTTGATGATTCATGGCGAAGGTTTTGACCATGAACTATGAATCGTGAACTGTGAACCGCAGTTCGCTGGGATGGGAAGGCAAAAAGCAAGTAGGTTTGAAGCCACAAAGTCAGGAGACCTGCCAGATCATTTATTCCTTTATTTCCTTGCGCGGGTTAGGAAAAGGTTTGAATTATAACCAGCTTATTCCGTGAAAGCTGGTTTTTTTGTTTCCGCCTCAGGCACAAACGCTTTTTCCCTGCCCGGCAGATGATAACAAGGAGGCGGAAAATGAAAAAGTTCTCTCCCTTATTTCTACGAACAAAAAACGTCCGCAGTCGGCAGTCGGCGGACGGTGGACTTGTCCTGAGCGAAGTCGAAGGACGGTGGACGCCTGTATCCCCTTATACTAAAGAAGTACATCTCCAACCGTGCCGAGCCAGATCGCTTTTGATTCTTCTGGCTTGCTTGAGCATCTGGTTTTGCCCCACATACTCCTTTGCCCAATCCAACATAAAAATTGAAGGACACATCTACGATCAGGATGACGGGCATCCCATACCTAAAGCCACGGTTAAAATTGCAAATACCAACTATGAATGCAGAACCGACAATTTGGGCTATTTCTTCTTAGAGAAGATACCGGTGGGAATTTATTCAGTGATGACCTCTTCGCCAGGATATGAAAGTCAGATGATTTCTCCGGTGATGGTGCGTGAGCATGTCACTGCTCGGATTGTTGTCCAACTCAAGAGAAAGACCTACCTTCTTCCGGGCGTGGAGGTTATTGCCGAAAGGGAGCCTGTCAAGATCACCAACATTGAGACCATAGAGAAGTCACAGATAGAGAGAATGCAGGCAAACACTCTTTCCGAAGTTATTGAGAACATAAGTGGTGTTTTCGTGCAAAAAAGTGGAACGGTTGGGGGAACTCACCAGGTTAGCATTCGGGGGAGTTCGCCCAAACACGTTTTGGTCCTCTTGGACGGGCAAAAGATCAACCCATCTGGAAGCGGAGTAGCTGATCTTAATACCATCCCTTTGGAGATGGTAGAGAAAATTGAGATTTTAAAAGGAGGGCAATCTGCCATCTATGGTGCGGATGCTCTGGGGGGGGTGATCAATATCGTCACGCTTCCTCAAAAAAGAGACGAGCCATCCCGGCTCACTTTGGGAGACCACTGGGGAAAATGGAAAACCGAGATTTACTCCTCCTCCTTCTCTAACACTTTCTTTGAGAAGCTGTATGTAAAATTCGCCGGCAGTTACCAATATTCCAAAAACGATTTTGAGATCTGGGTCTATGAACCTCGAAAGCGGGAGATTAAAAATAAACAAGGTAAAAATGGAGATTCTACCACCACCAGGAAAAATGCCTATAAGAAAGCCTCCAATTTCTTTTTATCCGGGAAATACATTTTTAGTTCGGCATCGGAGTTGAGTTTTTCAGGGCACCTCTACCAGGCAAAAAATGGCCTCCCCGGGAGTTACGGCAAGATGGTGGAGTACCAGAGAGCCTGGGCTGAAGATGAACGCAGACTCGCAAGTTTAAAACTCACTCATCGCTTTTCGCCAAGTCTTTTCTTGGAGAATAATCTGGGATATTCTCGTTTTAAGCAACATTTTTATAACGACACGATAACCTGTTTTGATTCCAAATATGTGGATGACATAATCGATTTCTCTTTGCTTGCCCACATAAAGATTCACCATACAAATCAGCTCAAGATTGGAACCCAATTCCAAAAGGACGTTCTAAATCATACGAACCTTCGTAATCCTGACAACAGCATGGGTAAAATAAAGAGAGAAACCTTTGGCGTTTTCTTTTCAGATGAACAACAGTTCACTCTGCCGAAGTTTTTATTTTTCAAAAACCTGAATTTTAATTTCGCATTAAGGTGGGACGATTCTGAAATCTTAAAAGACTTTCTTTCTCCACAGGTGGGTTTGGCACTTTCCAGAGGAGAAAGATACCGCATAATCTTGAAAACCAATTATGGGAAATCTTTTCGCCAGCCTTCCAATAATGCTTTGTTCTGGAAGGAGGACGTTTTTGCGGCGGGTAATCCCAATCTTCTTCCTGAAAAGTGCGAGCACTCAGAGGCAGGTGGAGAAATCCATCTTCCCTGGCTGGGTAATCTATCTGGCGGTATGACCTATTTTCACAATGTTGTGACAGATCTGATCGAGTGGCATAGACGGTTCGACGGAAGATACCATCCGGTCAACATCTCCCGGGCAAAGATCTATGGACATGAGGATTTCGTAAGCTGGAAGAGTCCAGAAGACATTTTTAAAGTCAAGTACAACAACACGGTTTGCTATGCCAAAAACAAGGGCGGGGACAGGCTGGAGGATGGGAAATTTATCCCCTTTAGACCCCGATATCTAACCAACTTAAGCTTTAAGTTTGACTATAAGATATTTGAAATCCTATATAAGATACGTTGGGTATCGGAACGCTTTATCGGACCGGCAAATACCAAAAGGAAGGAACCTTATCATCTGGAAGATTTAACCTTGGGTCTGAAAAAGAAACTCTGGGAAGTAGAAACAAAACTAAGGTGGGAGTGGCACAATTTGAATGACGAGGAATATATGCTGATCCACCGTCACCCCATGCCAGGGAGAGAATGGGGAATAAATCTGACCATCTCCTGGGAGTTTAACCAAAAGTAAATTGGGCAGCTTTTAAGAAGATAGAAAAAACTTGTTACTGTAAAAAAATCAACCTTTAACCGGAGGTTTAGTTAATGTTTAAGAAATCGTTTTTATTTCTTCTCCTGAGCACAATTTTGTGCACATCTTTATCCTTAACTCCGGCGCATGCGGATAGATTCGCTTATGTGGTCAATAGTTATCCCGGAGATGAAACCCTGTCCAAAATCAATTTGACCACTGGTGAGGTGACCAATCACATCGACACTTTAGGGGACTCACCCAACCAGATAGTTATTCAGGGTGATTTTGCCTATGTGATCAATTCGCTTGATCACGATATTCAGATCATAGATTTGGAAACCGAGACCACGGTAGACTGGATCGATATCTGGGGACCGCATAATCCCTTCCATATGGCGTTTGTGGATACACAGTATGCCTACGTCACCAACCTTAAAACCAATTCCATCTCCAAAGTGGACGTGATCAGTCGAGAGGTGATGGGAGAATATGGGGTGGGACGAGGACCTGAGGGTTTGTTGGTGGTGGGCAATAAACTTTATGTATGCTGCTGTGGATTTGAGTGGCCCAAGTACAAGAGTATCACCGGACAAGACTGGGTTTTCGACCCCACTCATCGGGCGAACGACGTCAGAGCCTATCGCTATCTTACCGGAATGGTGTATGTATTTGATTGTGATAGTGAAGTGGTGGTGGATAGTATATCAGTGGGACTCAATCCCCAGTATATAGACCTTGATCCTGAAGGCGAGGTGAACGTGATGTGTACTGGAAACTATTGGTCTGTGATGGGCCAGATCTATCGTATAGACCCCACCACTAATACAGTGATCGACAGCATAGCCACAGGAGGCAGTCCCGGCGTGATTTCCATCGGAACTGATGGCGTCGGCTTTTTGGCGGCTGGTGGCTGGCACCCTAATCCCGGACTGATATACACATTTGACAGTTACGCAGATACCATGATACGGGGATCAACCAATCCCATCGCCACCGATTCCGGCGTAATATCAGTGACTGCTATGTTTGGTTCTCAAGTTTTGAGTTGCAATTTCCAAGGAGACGATGTCACCCGATTCAATTCCAGTGGAGTCCTTTTAAATACCTATCTGTTAGGAAACGGTCCCATATCTGCGGCAGTCTACACCCCGCCTTCTGAAATCCCCTTAATGAATCGGGAAAGCATTATCATATTGATGGTGCTCTTGGCTCTAATGGGAACATTACTGCTGAAAAGAAGAGGATGAGTTTTAAGAAATCAAAAAATCCCTGATTCGCTCTCCGTGTCCGTCAGGTCCCCAGACCTGGCGGATTTTTTTCGCATATTTGAGAAGATTTGGGCTGTCGGGTCAGATATCCGACAGGCACATACGGGTAGCCATAACCTTCAGGTTGCGTTACTATTTCCTAGTCCACGCAGGATATTCGCAGGCTACCAAAATCAAGCGCCGGATAGGCACAAAAGACTGTAAAATCAGGATTTCATCCTTTCCACGACACGAAAAAAAACTTGACAAAAGAGCTTTGTGTTGTTATTTTCGACAACCGATAGTGAAAAAAATCTACACCTATTAGGAAGGTGGACACATGAAAAGAAATGCTAAGAGCCTAATTTTCTTATCCTTAACCCTAATTCTAAGTTTTCTGGTCGCTTCGGGAGGGTCTGCCCAAACCGTTGAAGACTGCCTGATGTGCCATGGGGATAAAAGTCTAACCAAGGAAGACTCGACAGGCAAAGAGATATCGCTTTTTGTGGATGAGTCGAGTTTCGCAAACTCAGTTCACCAAATGTTGGGTTGCGTCGGCTGCCATAGGGGGGTTGAGGCTGACATCCACGAGACCCCACCAGCACCAGTGAACTGCGGCATGTGTCATGCGCAAGCCACCGAGCTTTACCAGGCTGGATATCACGCACAAAAAAGACTTGAAGGGGTAATAGATGCTCCCACCTGTGGGAGTTGTCATAGCTACCACAATATCCGGGCAGTAGATGATCCAGAGGCTGATACCTATCGCGGGAATGAACCCAAGATGTGCGGCAAATGCCATGGTGGCGAAAAGAACGTATGTGGCAAATGTCCTGGTCCGTACGGGAAGTATATTCAGAGCGTTCACGGTAAGTCACTTGCTGAAGAGAATCTGGGAGTGGCTGTTTGCTCAGACTGCCACAGAAGTCATGATCTGAAATCCTCCTCCGATCCAAACTCATATTCTCATAGGAGCAATGTTGCTTCTACCTGTGGTCAGTGTCATCCTATGGAAGAGGAAGAGTATAGCGAAGATGTTCACGGAAAAGCAGTGAAGAAGGGAGATTCTGATGCTCCGGTCTGCACTGACTGTCACACGAGTCATGCCATTAAGTCGTCATCAGATCCGACCTCTTCCACTCATGCGGCAAACCTTTCCAAGGTAACCTGCACCTACTGTCATTCCCAGGAAAGGCTGGTTAAAAAGTATGGATACGTGACCCAGAAGATTACTCCATATCTGGATATGTATCACGGCGTGGGCAGCAGATCGGGAGATACCACCACTGCCAGTTGTGTAAGTTGCCACACCAGCCACAATATCAGACCACAAAACGATCCTCTCTCCACCATAAACCAAGCCAATTTGCCACAGACATGCGGGCAGTGTCACCAGGGAGCAGGACCCAACTATACCAAAGGGTCAATTCATATCGATGCCACCGGCAAGAAAGACCTTGGAGTTTACTGGGTGAGAAGACTCTATCTTCTCCTTATCATACTAGTGATCGGCGGAATGCTTGCCCACAACGGCGTCATTATGATAAGGTATGCCAGAGAGCGTTATAGAGAGGCGAAAAGTGGAATGGTGGTAAGGTGGAAAACCATGGAGGTTTTGTGGCATTTTCTTCTGATGCTCTCCTTTACCACTCTGGTTATAACTGGTTTTGCCTTCAGATTCCCCGACTCCTGGTGGTCATCCTGGTTGACCCAATCTCCCACCGCATTCGCCGCACGTGGGGTGGCTCATCGGGTAGCTGGTGTTGTGTTCATAGGGCTTTTTGTATTCTCCTTCTTCCGTTCCGGATTCACCAAACGTGGTCGGCAACAGATAATAGCCAAATTCCCTGTGCTCTCAGATGTGAACAACGTAACCCAAAACATTCTTTACAGCTTCGGCTTGTCTTCCAGGCATCCTGAATTTAACCGGTATGATTATACTGAAAAGGCAGAGTACTGGGCGCTTATGTGGGGTGGATTTGTGATGATCATAACCGGATTTCCCCTGTGGTTTGAGACCTTCTTTTTGGGATTCATCCCCAAGTGGTTATTGGACATCTCCAAAGCGATTCATTACTACGAAGCCATGCTGGCAACTCTGGCTATAGTGGTATGGCACTTCTTCTACATGTTCGTGCATCCGGAAAACTATCCGGTAAACTTCACCGTCCTCACCGGCACCATGACCGAAGAGGCGTATATGGAAAGACACCCGTCAGATTATGAAAAGATGAAAGCCAGAGGAGAGTTGACCGGGGAGGAGCCTGAGGAATCGCCAGGCGAGACGAAAGAATCAGAAGATAAGTAGGCAAAGAATAGATATGAGAGCAAGCAGAGATTGACCAGCAAGCACCAAAAGAGATTTGTGTCCGCCAGGTTCGTATGAATGCATACGCATCCCCTGACCTGGCGGATTTTTTTGTCTTCTTTTTGAGCAAATTTTGTCTATCGGGTCAGGAACCCGACATGCACAAAAACACGTATCTTTTTCCTATGTTTTGCAGAAGGATGAAATTTCCTTTATCGCCGCCTCGGTTAAGGCGGCGCGATAACAAAGTCCGCCGGAATTCTGCGCCAAAAGCTCATTCTTTAACGAGGAAAGCTCCTCCAGACTCATAAGAGTTACTTTTTTTATCTCTTTGGTATCTATGGGATGCAGATCGCCGGAAAGATATTTAGCACAGAATACATGACTGATCCATCCTACTTTTTCTTGGCTACATGTAAAGGTAACGTGTATCCGCAAAATATATTTTGACAGCTCGATTACAGCTCCGGTCTCCTCATATGCTTCTCTTTTGGCAGAAAGTTCCATATCCTCGCCTGGCTTAATTCCTCCGCTGGGCGCACGATAAAGCCCTTCAGGATACCAGGGTTTGGCGATCACTAAGACTTTATGTTCTTTAAAAATAAACAGGGTGGCATCCGAATCTCGTCCATCCCTCATGCTCGCTTTGAGCATATCAAATTCTGAAGGGTTCATGGGAAAGGACATGGCCAATTCACGAGGCTTGCCATATTTTTTTTCGATGTCTTCGAACATTGTGTTAATCAAAAAAGAGGATGTTTTTGAAAATATCTTATGCGTTTTTTTACCTCACCCCCTTAGTCCCTCTCTCCACTTTGTGGAGAGGGGTTCACCCTGAAGGGGAAATAGGGGGTAAGGTCACTGACTTCTGCTAATTTTCCACGATTCTTGGTGTTATTAAAGGTATCAGATAACTGCGATTAAGCTGACCCTCAAGTGAATTAGACTGCTACCTTTCAATGGGAACCATGCACAGAAAAATTAAAACTTCTCTTGATGTGTTTTTGAATTGATGACCTTCCTCACCCGGAACAAACACTGCATCACCTTGTTTAAGAGGAAGCGCTTTACCTTCGGTGATCAGATTGCCTTTTCCCTTCAGGATGAGCACCTCATGTTCCCATTTGTGTCTGTGATAGGGAGTATATCCGTCCGGTTCTACCTCAAACAAGCGCATGGCAAAATTGGGAGCACCATCAGACTCGGAGATTAACCATCTGATGGTAACTCCTCTGGCATCCGGATCACCAACTTCTTCTGCTTCTACATTTCTGAAATTTGTTATTTTCATGCTTACTCCTTCCCTTTGGGTTGCCAGTAAACCGAAGGTGAGGTTTTCAAAATATTAACAACACAATGAAGTTTCCTGTGATCATTCCTCTTTCTTTTCAAATTAAATTCTTTTCCCTGTGGATTTAGCGAAAAGGTGAAGTTTTTCCTCGCGGGCAACAAGCCACACCGATTTGTCTTCCGGTATTCTTTCTTCAGGTTTGAGTCTGACAGAGATCAGCAGATCAGAGATATCCACATAAAGATAATTATCTGAACCCAGAGTTTCAGTGACACTGCTTTTCCCCAAAATGCCGTCTTTTGTTTCGTTCAAAGAGATGGAGAAATCCTCTGGACGAACTCCCACCATTACGTTTTTATCTTTGATTTGCGGCACTCTTTCTCCTGAAATAAAATTCATAGGAGGACTCCCAATAAAGCCGGCACAGAAAATATCTGAAGGCTTCTCATAAATTTCCTCCGGCGTTCCCACCTGCAAAATCTTTCCATCTCTCATCACAGCCAACCTATCACTCAATGTCATAGCTTCAGCCTGATCATGGGTCACGTAGATTATGGTGATTTTGATCTTTTTATGAAGTCTTTTTAGTTCGGTGCGCATGCGTAACCTTAACTTGGCGTCCAGATTTGAGAGAGGCTCATCCAAAAGCAAAACTTTGGGTTCCAAAACCAATGCTCTGCCCAAAGCGACCCTTTGCCTTTGCCCGCCAGAAAGTTCCTTGGGGAGTCTTTTTTCAAAACCGGAAAGTCCTAAAAGTTCAATTGCCCACTTTACCTTCTCGGTCTTTTCCTTCAGGCTTTTTTTCCTGATCTTGAGCCCGAAGGCAAGGTTGGATTCCACACTCATGTGAGGAAACAGCGCATAGCTTTGAAACACCATGGAGATATTGCGTTTCTGCGGCGGGAAATCATTGACCCGTTGTCCATCAATTAAGATGTCTCCAGCCGTAGGATTCTCCAAACCTGCCACCGCTCTCAAGGTAGTCGACTTGCCGCATCCAGAAGGTCCCACCAAAGTTAAGAACTCTCCATCTTCGATGTCGAGGGATATATTATCGACTGCCACCACCTCTTTGAATTTCTTGGTCAAATTTTTAAGCTTAACCTCTGCCACAAACTACCCCTTAATTTAATAAAGACACCATTGATAAACCTTGTCGGCAGGGCTAAATGCCCTGCCCTATTTAGATATGATGCACAAAAGGAGGCAGCTGTTGCTGTCTATAGGGGCGGGAATTCATCCCGCCCGCACATGCTCAAATCATTTTATTTCACTGCGCCTGCGGTTAATCCTTCCCGCATGTACCTTTGCACCAGGAAGGTGAAGATGATCACCGGTATACATATCAGAAGCGAGATGGCGGATATGAAATTCTTTTGTGGTGACCAGCTTAAAATCCGCAAAAGATACACCGGTAATGTAGTCTCTGTTCCCTGAAATGTCAAAAAGTAAGCGAAGATAAATTCATTCCAGGAGAGGAAAAAGGTATAGATAGCCGCCGCCCCCAGACCGGGCAATGCCAGAGGGGTTAATATTTTGAGAAAAGTTTTTGCTTTGCCTGCTCCTAAGACAAATGCTTGTTCCTCCAAGTCCTTAGGAATGGACTCAAACACACCTTTGGCTATATAAACCGTATAAGGCAGGGCTAAAAGGGTATGAGCCAGACCCACCAGAACCACAGACGGCAGAAGGGAGAAGGGTCGGGAAAGCAGAAGCTCAGCCACTGGGATTACCGCTGAGATGTCAGGAAAGAGTCTCACCGACAAAAGAAAGAAAAGCAGAATTGCTACACCGGGTATTTTGAATCGAGCTAAAGCGTAAGCTGTGGGGGCGCCCAAAAGAAGTGAAAAAACAACGGCAAAAAGCCCCACCCACAGACTGGTCAGCCCAGCTTTCATGAAGTCGCCTCTTGACCACAGAACCCCGAACATTTCCAAGGTGGGCTTGAAAGGAAAAAATGGCTCTGGATACTCTCCACCGGTGACGATGCTCTCCCGATCCGAGATGCTATATTTGGTCATCATGAACAGGGGAAAGATTATGAAAAACAAAACCACTCCAATTAAGACGAACTTGAAAACTTTCATAATCGGATAGAGCCTTTCACCTCATCCCTTTCTCTATCCATGAGCATGTAGGGGCGATGCTCTGCCATCGCCCAGAATAGGAAGAGGGATTCAAAGTTGTGTCAGGACCTAGTCCTGACACCAGCCGAGCGTCAGGAGAAGCTCCTGACGCAACGAGAAAATTTTGTTACAGACAAAATCTGCGTTTTTCCATAGGTCACGCGTAGGCGAGCCTTCACGGGTTTGCTGAAAAAGCTACATTTTGGGGCGGGATATGCGTATGCATTCATACGAAAATTCCCGCCCCTATGGGAGACAATTACTTGTCATCCATAGGGCAGGGCATTTAGCCCTGCCGAAAGGGTTTTTTCAACAGTCCCTGCACGGCTCGCCAGCCCCGCCTTTGGCGGGGCTACGCGACTTCTGTTTTTAGATTCTTACCAAATACTTTCTCACCATCTTGGTTATACTGGTAAAAATTAGCGTAGTCAAAGCAATCAAGATCACCAGTCCCAAAGCTACCGACGCCGCCAGGGCCGGATTCTGTTCCACATGATAAAGCCTTTCGATCAGCACCCCTAAAAGCGGATAGGCCGGAGCCAAAACGAAAGGAAATACAAACTCCTTCCAGTTCTCTATGGAGCGCAAAATCAGTATGGTCAAGATGGCGGGAGTTAAAAGAGGCAGGGTCAGATATTTGAACTGTTGCCACCCTTTTGCCCCCATGGTTTTTGCCGCCTCATACTGCTCCAACTCGATTGAGTGGAGTCCTGCCAGAAGGATCAGCATGGAGATGGGCATATCCCGCCAGGTTTTACCCAAAATTGCCAAACCCAACGACAAAAATTCCGAACCACTCCAGTTGACCGGAAGGCTAAATATCTGCGGAAAAAAACCATGCCGCCCCAAAAGAAGATCATTTATGGGTCCAAAGGGATACGAGAAAAGCAAATCTATAATTATGGCGGTAACCAGTGCTGGGATAGCGATAGGAATCATGAATAAGCTTCTCACCACCCCCACGCCCTTGAAACTCTGTTGGATCAAAAGTGCAAGCAATAAGCCTACTACCAATTGAAGAGGAGTGCCAATCCCCATAAACCAAAAAGTTCTCCATAAAGCGGCTTTGAATTCGTCAACAGATAAAAGGTGAATTAACGGGATATTGCCCGAAAATGAGAATTTCAAGAGGAAGACTGAAATTATGACAAAAAAGCTGAAAAGATAAAGAAAAGCCGGGATGAAAAAACCAACGGTAAAAAGATTACTCTTCAGCTTCAGAAGAAGAGACGATAGCTTGATTGATCTTGGCATAATCTTTTAAGCTTCGGGAAATTTCTTCTTTTTTAACAAGCTTTCTTTTTACAGATATATCATACCAGGCATCCAGATAGTTTTTCCCGATCTGGGGCCATTCTTTCAATCTGGGAAATTCTTTGGTGCCGCTTTCAAATTGAAGTTGGCTAACCTTGAAGATCTGTTGTTTCCACTCTTCATCGAATGCCTGACCTAAATCGTCTAACACATCATTTCGAACCGGGAACATGCCGAATCGGGAGCATTCCTCGATCTGATTCTTTTTGCTGGTGATAAATCTGGCTAACTTGTAGGAAGTTTGAGGATCAGGTGAGGTTTTTGGAATTCCCCACCACCATCCGTAAAGATTGGAGGTATGCCCCCCCTCTCTCTGAGGTTCCCCGTCCTCTGTCAATTCCAACGAAACTCCCCTGGGCATGATGGAGACTCCCAGATCAGAAGGATCAGAGAGATAGCCGGTCATGGTGGGATCGGATCCCCCATGCACAAAGAAAAGATCGATCTGATGCAAAAAGCACAAAAATATATCGCCGGAGGAGATAGCCCTCCAGATGTCCCCTCCTGACCAGGCCTGCTCCCACATCCCCGGATGATAGAGTTGGTTTTTTATGAAAAAAGACTCCCACAAAAAGAGATCACAAACCGGATCGGTATCCACAGAAAGGATGTCTTGTTTGTCTCCTCCCAGTTGAAAGATGCGAGTTGTCAGTTCATTTACCGTGCCGGCGTATCTTTTTCCCCGATGAGCCACCCGGGGCATGGTGATGCCATGATAAGGATTATTAGCCCAGAAGAAGGAGAGCACTAAAAGATCATAAAAATCCCATTCCTTCGGATCTTCCTCAAGTTGGTATTCGGCAGGCAGTCCATACTGGTTCACCTCTTTAAGCATGGCGTCGATTTTAGCTCGATCCTTTTCCCAGTTGTCCAGAACATCTCGCACCTTGGATTTTAAGTAAAACAAAAGATAAGTTTCCAGCTTACGAGGAATATAGTAAACCTTACCATCCACGGTCCCCACTTCGATAGCCTCGGATAAATACTCCTTTAAGTCATTTTTCAATTGAAGGGAATCTACGATCTCCTCCAGTGGAATCAGATAGTCCTCCTTTGTCAGAGGATATACCATCTCCAGGGCAGTTTTGACCAGTCCGATCTTTTTTCTTTTACTTTTTCTTTCCAGGTCTATCATCTGTCTTACATCTTCCACCTGATCAAAGGTGACCACATTTATCTTGACTTCATTTTCTCTCTCGAACTCTTTCATCTTTTCCCTGAACCACAGATCCTGAATATCCATCATCCGGATCAGAACCGTGATCTCAGTCTTCTCGACTCTCTTTTGGCAGGTGAAAGACGAAATAAGAATTGCTAAGACAAGAAGACAAAATTTTTTGAGCATTTTTCTCTCCATTAAAAGACTTATTTACAAGAAACTAAGCCTCTTTTGAGATATCTCAGACGTGATTACCCGATTTTCCTGCTTCCTGGTTTGACTAAAAGCTCACCCTTCTTACACAGGGGACATTCCTCTGGACGGTAATTGGTGACCTCGGTTACAGCTAAAGCCTTCAAGGGGTAATCGAACTTTGTCTTTCCTCCGCTTCGATCTAAAAGAAGCCCGAGGCCCAGTATGTTGCCCTCATACTTTTCCACTAATTGAATCACCTCTTTGATTGACCCTCCAGTTGTTAGAATATCATCCACGATCAAAACCCTCTCACCTTTTTTGATGTCAAATCCCCTTTTGAAGATCCGACCTTCATCCCCGGGCTCTGCAAAGATGGACTTAGTCTTTAGATTTCTTGCCACCTCGTAGGCAATGATGATTCCTCCGGTGGTGGGACCAACCACCACCTCCACATTGTCCTCTTTGAAAAGGGACGCCAGTTTGCGACATAAGATCTCCACATATTCAGGATGTTGAAGCACCTGAAACTTCTCGAAATATGTGTCTGAATGAAGCCCGGAGCTTAAGAGGAAATGCCCCTTTAAAAGTGCCCCTGCCTTTTCGAAGATTTCGAAAATTTCATTCTGATCTGCAGGATTCATACCATTTGACATAAAGACTCCTTTAATGTTAAAAAGCTTACTAACTTTTGCCAAAGTTTGTTTCCAGAGCAGGATAAATTCCCACCCCTATAACTAATAACAAACTTTTAAGGATTGAGCAAGTATTTATTTCTGCTAAAGGATTTTTTGGAAGCTTTTTGTTTTTCAAAAGTGAAGGATTGATTCAAGTTCCGATTTATGTAAAGCTGAGGTTTAACTCTCCATGAGGGGTCACGGATTGATTTTATCGAGCTTTCACCGGTGTTGGCTGGATCAGGATCAGAACCAGAACCTAACTTAAGTTAGGTTCTGGTTCTGATCAATTAGGTTCTGGTCTCGGTCAATTTTTTTGCCCAAAGTTTATTCGTCTATCAAAATTGCAAAAGCCATAGCGAGTTCTTTGGTGTGGGAGATGCTTAAGAGAATTTTCTTGTTCCCGATCCGTTGGATGATCCTTTCGCCTAATCTCACCTCCGGTTTTCCCTTTGGGTCATTTATGATTTCCACATCCCTCCATCTTATCCCACCCGAAAGACCGGTGCCTATTGCCTTCAAGACCGCCTCCTTAGCGGCAAAACGAGCGGCAAAAGACTGTTCCGGGAAAGCTTTCCTTTGGCAATAGTTTTTTTCCTCCGAGGTGAAAACCCGTCGAAGAAACCGCTCCCCCCATCTGTTGAGAGCTTTCTTGATCCTGCCCACCTCCACCATATCTATACCCAATCCCTCAACCATAATTCTTAAAGTCTTTTGTTTTGTAAAGCAAGCAAAGTTCTTGCCACCTACACAACAACAGGAAATTTCAATTAATTATTTTTTGTTCAGGCTAAAAAAACCTTGCTTTTTATAACTTTCGGTTGTAATATATAAGAGGAAAGGGTACATTTGAAAGACCTTTAACAATCGACTGATGAAGGTTGCCCCCTGAAGTTGAGTGTACGCCGTGATCCTCCCGCCAGAGGCGAGGGGCTAGCGAAAGCGAAATGCGGAAGGTGGTTACAAAAACCCTTTATTGTTGAGTGAAAAGAGTGTCCTTTCAAATCAAACCCTTTCCATAGAGCCTTCCGCCACAGGCGGAGGGCTCTTGCATTAAATACTGGTGAATCAGACCAATTTCTTTGCCACTTTAGTATACAGGTCATAGAATCCAATTCCCTCTAAAGGCTTGCTGATGCGGGCGGTCAACTCTCTTACGTCAGCAACTCGGTCACGACGGCTGGGATGAGGGGCTTTATTCACAAAAAGATCTATCCACTTTACCAAAGCCAATGGAATTTTTTGGTCAAACATCTCTTCTGGGGTTTTTAAGATGGAAACTTTTCCATTGTTGTCCACATAGAAACTTGAGACTTCAGGGAATTCCTTGATCACGTCTTCTTTGGCTTTGCGCAGATTCTGGGTGACCCAAAAGATGCCCTGATCTCTGCCATAACCCTCAGCCACTAAATTTATCGCCTCAATTAACAAATTCAGGTTGGCTTTGTCAATCACAAAAATGGACATCTTTTTGACCTGATCCAGTTCGGGGATTTCTCTCTTTAGTTTTCTTTCTATGGCCTGAAGGGCAGATTTTAACACCAATCCCAAAGAGGAAAAATCTAAGTTGGATCTGCCGAAGATCAATACCACGGTCTTTTCCAAATTGTATACCAGACCAATCCCATTATCGAATTTCAGATCCAGCCGGCTATGCGGAGGCATCTTCTTAGCAAGTCCTATAAGTTTTATTCCCACCTCCTTAATTGATCTGGGGGTGAAGCTTGGTGGAAGCAAATGATAGGAGTCTTTTGACTCCTTTGCCAGAACCATCGCCCCGGTTACACCGGGCACCGATTTTATGTCACTTAAAATTTCTTCCATGTTTCCTTTGCTCAAACCACCGATTTTATTCTTTTAACCAAGTTTTTTATGTTGACCTTCGGATTAAGCTTAACCCCTAAGAAGCGCGTCTTAAGCGGTAAAAAGACCATACAGCTTCCCCCCGAATGTAGAATACCTCCCACAAAGTTTCCCAGCCAGGTGACCGAAGGTAAAAAGAAAGAGACGTCTTTGATCCCTCGCACAAGATCCTCAATGTCTTCATCCTCTGGAAGGGAAAATTGGTGAGTTATTACTTGCCCATCTTTCAGGATAAAGACCCACCCGAAAACTCCCTCGGTTTTAGAGAGCTCTTCTGTAACCTTCAAAACCATATCCTCTTCAGACGCAGAAATGTCTTCCCTCTCCGATGCAGCAAGTTTTTCTCTCCTATCCTTTATCTTTTCCAGCACCTGCTGATGTTGTCTTTTTAAGAATTTTTCAATCTCCTGTTTGTCCTCTTCGGTTTGAGGCAGTCTTTCCCAGATGTTTTCCACCTTTTTCACCACCTCTCCGTTTATGGAGATGGTTGTGGTTACCCTAGGTTTTGGTCTTTGAGCAAACTCTGTCTGCACACAGAATTTGGTATCTTTGAAGCTGGCTTCACTTGATAGACCGCCAGGTATTGTCATTTAATCTCTCCTTTATTGCGAAATCCGTTTTCCTTAAGACGAAACCCTTAAGACTTACTCTCTTTCCTTCTCATTTTTTTCTATGCTGGTCAGAGCTAACTCGCTTCAAAAAAACTGCCAGTCAGATTTTCCTTTTCCCCTCCCTCTATATTTATTATCGTTCGTTTCCGAGGTGAAGTTTATCTTTTCCAACGAAGTAGCGTCATTACTGCTGTTGAAGCCATCCGGGTTTTATACAGAAGACTTCTCCATAGGCATGAATCAAAATTGATCCATACGGCAAACAGAAGGATCATCCTATCCTGCATAATATTTGGATCGAGGCTGAGAGCCTGGGTAGGTATGGAAATTGATATGTGTTTGATCCCTACGATTGCTTTTTGTTTTTTGCTTGATATAAAGCTTTTTTTGCGTATATTATTTTACAAATTATGGTTAAGAGATCTATTATAATTTTTGGACTCTTGCTTTTATTTTCTGCCTCGGCGTTTGGCGCCAAGTATGCCGGAGAGTTTTTGAGTCTGGGGGTAGGAGCTAGAGCTTTGGGTATGGGGGGAGCTTTCGTGGGGGTGGCAGATGATGTGACCGCATGTTTCTGGAATCCATCCGGGCTCTCCCAGTTGAATCAAAAACAACTATCTTTAATGCATGCAGAGACTTTCGGTTCACTTTTAAATCAGGATTTTGTTGCCTTTGCCCTTCCTTTGATGAAGGAGGATTACACCTCGGCTATAGCTTTCAGCCTCCAGCGACTGGGAGGGGGTGGGGTGAAGATCACTGATTTGGAAAAAAAAGGACACAAGATAAGCGATACCAACCGGGTGGTGCTGTTAAGAGAAGAAAGCCATGCAGATTACGCCCTGTTTTTCTCCTATTCCCAAAAGATGCAGCTCCCCTTCGGCTGGCTCAAGGCGGCAGGCAAAGCCAAGCCACAGCTTTTCTGGGGAGCAAATTTGAAGCTGATCTATCGAGATGTGGTTACCACTTCTGCCTTCGGTATCGGAGCGGATCTGGCATTTCTGGTAAAACCTTATTCATTTCTATCGCTGGGCGCAAATCTGATGGACCTAACTTCTAGCCTTTTATTCTATGACAACGGCACCACTGAGACCATCAACCCCACCACCAAACTGGGGCTAGCCGTCAACCACAAACTCAAGGATTTTTCTTTAATCTTTGCCACCGATGCGGATGTGCGGTATGAGGGAAGAAAATCCGCGGCTCAATTTTGGCTGGGGAAACTATCTGCAGATATGCACTTTGGTGTGGAAGTATCTTACAAGGGAAAATTAGCCGGCAGGTTGGGATTCGATCAGGGAGATTTTACTGCGGGTGCCGGATTCTGGATCAACCCCACCTTTGGCGGGGATGTGGCTTTCCTTTCTCATGAGGAGCTGGATAATACCTATCGTATCTCACTTCTTTTGAAGCTTTGAAATGTAGAACACTTAAGATTTTAGGCGAAAGAGTATAGCAATGATCATACGATTTGCAATAAAAAATTTGATGAAATTGAGTTTGCCCTCCAATAACATTTTGCATCTTTGACAATAAGGCGTAGGCAAGCCTTAAAGGCTTGGCTACGAAAACTGTGATTTCTGTAATTAAAGTCAAAAAACTGCGTGATTGGATCGGGCTAAGGTATAAAAAAATCCAAGAGCTTTGACATCTATATTTTCGAATCGAGAGGAAGGGACAAAGATGAGAAGATTCCTATTGCCGGTTCTTTTTTTCGTTTTCCTTCTCTTTGGGTGGAATGATTTCTTAATTAGCGCACCACCAGGGGGGGGAATTTCCCGGGATGAGGTATTAGCTAAAGTTAATGGCGAACCACTCACCGTGGGGAAATTTTATGATTATTTGAAGGAATTGAAGATAACCTCCACCAATCCGGAGGAGGATCAGAAGAGGAAAGAAGATGAGCTTCACCAATTGATCCGGGAGATCTTGATCGATCAAAGAGCCGTATCTTTAGATCTGGACTCCGATTCTGTCTTCGTCAAACACAGAGACAAGCACATGGAAGATTTCCTCTTGCAATATATGTATCAGAAGGATATTGTGAATATAGTAGAGGTAACCGACCAGGAAGTAAGGGATCATTACGAAGAGTACAAACAGGAGGATTTCTTGATCCCGGAGGAGGTGCAGGTGAGGAACCTTTTAATCCGGGTGAAGGCAGATTCCACCAAAAAGGATTACCGAAAGAGATTAAAGAAGGCTGAAAAGGTGGCAAAAAAGAAAGTCAAAAATCTTTATAAAAGAGCTAAAGCTGGGGAGGACTTTGCAGATTTATGCAGGCAATACACTCAAGCCAGGACGGCGGATGGGACTGGAAATCTGGGGTTCATCCAAAAAGGTCAAATCTCCCCGGAATTTGATTCGGCCGCCTTTTCATTAAAGGAGATACAAGATATTTCCAAACCAGTGAGAGATCATAATGGATACCATCTGATCCAACTTCTGGACAGAAAAGAGAAAAGCTACCAAGAGTTGGATTCCACGCTTTTTGAGGGAATACGAGGGTTTTTGAAAAAGGCGAAGGTGCAAGAGGCTACAAAAAACTTCGTCGACTCACTCAAAAATGAAGCTGAATTTATCTATAATTGGGAGATTCTAAATACTGTTGGGTCACCTTCTGACAAAAATATATGGGTATTAAGTTTCAGCCAAAAAGATACCATCAGGTTTGGAGAATATAAAGCGGTGTCGGGTGGATATAGATTTAACCTGGGCAAGGATAGCCTGACTACAGAGGATAAAAAAGATCTTTTGACTAACTATATGGCTTTGCCGGTGATCTTGAAAAAAGAGACGGAGAAGCGAGGCTATGCAGATATGGTGGAATATCAGGTAGAATATAGAGCCTTCACCCTCCAGGAGGCTAAAAATAAGGTGATGGCGGCGCGGATAAGAAGAGACTTTCCTCCACCCACCATGGAGGAGATGAACGCATATTATCAAACTCACAAGATCGACTTTCCCCCTCTGGGAGTGCCAGTCCATGTTCATCACATAGTCTTCGATGATTCGCTTGAAGCGGTGGAGGTTTTAAATCAGATAAAACAGGGGGCAGATTTTGCAAAGATGGCAAAGAGATACTTCCCGGGTGAGCCCGAAATTAAAGACGTGGCTTACGATTTAGGCTTTATCACCCAGGGGGAGATGCCGGATGAGTTCTACCACACTGCTCTAAATATGAAAGAAGGGGAGGTAGGTGGACCGTTAAAAACTCAGTGGGGTTTTCATCTCATAAAAATGGTGGAGAGAAAAGAGAAGGGGACCACATTCTCAGATATAATTCCCGCGATCACAAGAGCCATAACCGTGGAAAAGGGAAGAAAACATATAGCTGATTGGGAAAAGAATCTCTTTGATGAATCAGATGTGTGGATAAACAAAAAGCTTTTAAAAAAACTCAAACTCTCCAAACCAGAGGGTTAGTCAGAGTTTTGTATTCTTCATTTACGGTGCAATAATCTTATCCAACGGAATAATTTAAGATTTGGAAATCTCATTTTACAACGAGTTCAAAAGGAAAGCCACTCACCTTCTGGCTCTTAGTATTCCCATCGGTTACTTTTTCCTGCCCAAGCCTTTGTCCTTGTTGATCCTCACCCCATTCGCCCTGGGTGCCATCATGATAGATATAATCCGACTGAGGAGGCTTCCTCTACATAGCTTTTTAAATCGACTATTAAGACCAATCTTGCGTGAGCACGAAAGTGCGGATTTTGCCGGCTCCAGCTACATCTTCTCTGCTTCGGTCCTTACTATCTTACTTTTTGACAAAAGTGTGGCGGTGGCGGCTATCTCTTTTATCATCCTGGGCGATATCGCCGCCGCTCTTGTGGGACGAAGGTTCGGAAAGACTAATATAGGTTGGCGTGCGGGAAAGAGCAACGCCTTAGGGAACAATAAAAAATCATTGGAAGGAAGTTTGTCTTGTCTTTTTATGTGTCTGGTGGTGGCAGTTTTGGTTCCGCATCTTCCCTTATGGGTGGGACTCATCGGGGCAGTGGTGGCGACCGGCGTGGAAGGGAGCACCATCCCTATCAATGATAATTTTTCTGTCCCCTTAATAAGCGGACTGATTATGCACATCTTACTTCGAATCTAACAACAACTCAGTATTCTTTGTTCTGATTCCACCAATCAAATAATCTAAAAGGCAGAAAAGGGTAGTGCGGGTTTGTGGGAAAGTTGTAAGTGCCACACCAAAGTTATCGTTTTGAATTACAGAATTCCATCTTGCGGGAAGTCACTTCGCCAACCTTAGATGTAACTCCCAATTTAACTCTCATCGACTATACTTTCATATAACCAGGATGTTGTTTTTGTAGTTACTATGTTGAAATCCAATTTTGCCCTATAAGTGTAACAAACTGGCACACGTGTAACACAAATGCTACACAAGGCAACATTACCACAGTTACAACATACGATACATAAAAGAGTTAATTGTAGTAACGATTCTGTTACACAATTTTTAACATTGCCTTTGTTCTATTTTGTGCATGATCAGAAAGACATTGAAAACAAAGCACCTCACAGTCATACAGGTAAAATGAAAAAAATGGCACATGTTTTGCTATTTTAAATTTTGAAGATAAGTAATAGGAGTAAGTATAACAAAGTTATGACAAACAATTTATTATTCGACGAGGCGACAAAGGAAGATGACCTTAAAGGAATTGCAGGATCAAATTCTGGAGGCGGCGCTTGAAGTTCACAAGAACATGGGGTTAGGTTTTCAGGAATCTGCTTACGGCCAGGCTTTGGCAGTTGAGTTGGACTTAAGAAAAATCAATTACGAAAGAAAGAAAAATATCAAATTATCATACAAAGGAAGTGTGGCTGGAGAATATACTTTAGAATTTGTGGTAAGTGAAAAGATTATAGTAATGGTTAAAGCCGGCGAACCGATGAATGATACAGATGAATCAAAGATGCGAAGTTTTTTAAAAGCCACCAAGCTCCCCTTAGGGATGATACTGGATTTCGGAAAGGAGACTTTAGAAATAAAAAATGTAACGAGGTAGAAGCCAAGGGCACACCTCAAAAAAATCAACCCCAAAGACTGGAAGGAGGTGAACAGAGTGCCAGCCAAGAAAAAAGCTGCCAAGAAGAAAACTGCCAAGAAGAAAACCACCAAGAAGAAGGCCACTAAGAAAAAGAAAAAAAGATAAGCATCTGAGCATGTAGTTTTAGTTAAAAAACCCCGCTAAGGAAGGCGGGGTTTTTTAATGGCCCAATATACAACAAACACCAATATCTCTAATACTCCATGGTTAACAAAAATGAAAGCTCCTCCAAAAGAAGACCTTTTGATTATAAAAAAAGCGTCCCCAACCGGATTTGAACCGGTGCTGCCGCCGTGAAAGGGCGGTGTCCTAGGCCGGGCTAGACGATAGGGACGAGAACTTCAGTCATTAGTCAACAGTCAGTAGTCATTAGTTAAAAATCAAATGACTTATGACTGTTGACTGCTTTATAGGCGCATTTATCTCTAAAAATCAAAATACCTTACCCCATGAGGGATTCGAACCCCCAACCCTCTGATCCGAAGTCAGATGCTCTATCCAATTGAGCTAATGGGGCAAAATCTCTTTTTATACAAAGAATATAACCCACCCCCTTTTTCAAGTCAACAACAAACTTACCTGCAAACGGGGTGAGGCGTCTTTTATTAAGAAAGAAAATGGGGTTAACGGGTGGGCAAAAATCCTACATTTTTCTCTTCCATTTAGTTCCTTCGGGGGTATCCTCCAGGATGATGCCCTTCCCCTCTAACTCTTTTCTTATCTGGTCTGCCAGCTTGAAATCCTTTTCCTTTCGAGCTTTGATTCTTTTCTCGATCAACGCCTTTACCTCTTCATCTAAAATCAGCTCTTCTCTTTTCAAAAATCCCAAAATGGAGTCAAAGCCATTCACCACCTCCTGAACCCTGCTGGCATCCGAACCAGAGATCTTCTTCTCGTCCATTAATCGATTGATCTCCTTGACCATGGTGAAGATCACACCTAAAGCTTCAGAGGTGTTCAGATCGTCATCCAGCGCTTCTTCGAAATCCTTTTTTGCCTTTTGTAAAATCTCTTCTATTTCCGGATTGTCCTTTTCACCTTTGACCAATTTCAGATTGTCTACGAAGTCGTAAAGTCTCTGCAAAGCGGACTTCGCCGCCTCCAATCCATCCAAGGTGAAATTCAACTGTTGTCGATAGTGAGTAGCCATAAGCAGATACCTGATGGCGATGGGATTATATCCCTTGTTGAGAAGGTCTCGCAGGGTATAATAGTTGCCAAACGATTTTGCCATCTTCTTCCCCTCCACCATCAGGAATTCATTATGCAGCCAGAAGTTGACAAACCTCTCTCCGGTGGCGGCTTCGGATTGAGCGATCTCATTTTCATGATGGGG
>CAYOFL010000046.1:0-22827 GCA_964403165.1 uncultured Ignavibacteria bacterium | reverse complement strand
GAGGGTGGGCGGACTCGAACCGCCGGCCACCTGCTTAAAAGGCAGATGCTCTACCGACTGAGCTACACCCCCATTTCAACCTAATCCCAAATTCATACGAATAGAATCATGCGAACTCTAATCAGAATTTAGGTTGAGTTAAAAATACAGGGAAAAACTCAGTTGTCAAGAACAATCTGGGATCAACCTTTAAGAGATTGTTTTTTTCCGTGGGCATGAATCATGTGGTTCATGCCGTAGGAGCTTGAGACTCAACGCTCCAAATCGACAAATAGCTTGGAGTGTCCCGCCTTTGGCGGGACTAGAATTGAAAGAGCTGCCTAAGGACGAAAAATTTGTTGGTGTTACTTCTTATTTCTATCTCTTGATTGTTCATGCTTTAGGATAAAACAACCATGTAATAATATGTCTTGAGTTTAAAACCTTTTGTTCTGCTATTACGATTCTATTTCATCAAAGTCATCTTTTTTGTCTCTCTATAATTATCCACCTGCAATGTGTAGAAATATATTCCGCTGGAGACATCTTCTCCTCTGTCATCTTTTCCGTCCCAGATCACTTCATAATTTCCTGGTCTTTTTGGCTTATCCAACAAAGTCCTCACCTTCTGCCCCAGAATATTGTATACCCTAAGGGTGGTGTGGGCAAAGGAGCCGTCCGCCGTCGGCCGTCCGCTGTCCACCGTTCTTGTCTGCCTACTGCCTACTGAATACTGAATACTGGTCACGGGATTAAAGGGATTCGGATAATTTCCAAAAAGCTCAAATGACTCCATGCCAGAGTTTGCCTCATCCTCACCCACATCTGCCAAAAGTGAAACCGTGATGGAGTCCACATAGGGAATAAAATTGGGTTTGGTTACCACCACGCTCATCTCTCCCACATCGTCTAAGTTTATCTCACAGGATAGATTACCATCCAGACCGGTTTCGCCTAAGAACATAATCCTGTCTCTCAAGGCCAGGCACACCGAAGCATTACCGACTCCCGTTCCCTGAGATGTGACCGAGAAGTTGATGGTTCGCCAGCCCATGGTTACCTCATCCGGATGAACCACCCACAAACTTTCTGGGATCTCAGTCCAGACCGGCATCTCCGGATCACCGAATAAATTATGTCCATAATCAATATCCCGATAGGAAGGATAGGCACATCTGGAAAGAGCCTCTGCCACGCCGATATGATGTCCGGGATTGCCTTCGATTAGATATTCCAAGAACTTTTCGAAAAGCTGATAGGAGATTCCTACCCAACCCCATCTGGAATACCCTAAGAATGCCACCCCACCCTTTTGAGGAACCCGAGGGTAGAATTCACCCACGCAAGGCTCTCCCCCCAAGAAAGGATACTTGTCCACATCTATGGCACTCTGACTGCAGGATATGGAATACATTATCCCATACTTTTGTTGGTTATTCAGGTTGGGTAAGTGTCCATGTCCGTCACCTCCTCCTGAACCAGTAGAAACCCAGGACTTGGGATTGCCGTTGGTTGAGTTCGATTTTGCCACAAACCCACTTGCTTTCCCGTGAGCTAAGACTCCAATAATCCCCCAACCTTGATTCATCACCTCTATGCAAGTCTGGCCATTGGGACCCACTGGGTTTTCTGCATTTCCGGTGGGTGATTCTATTAAGGTGGTCAAGTCCTGGTAGAAGTTGGATGGCATGTATTGAGAAATAAGATTATGTTGTCCTTCTCCGAAGTTCCAGTCCCTCATCTGATCCGAACTCATCCATAAGGCGCGGGTAAGATAATCGGTTGTTCCATTACCAGGATTTTTTTCATAGGAGAGCAGTTTCTCCACAAAAGCCTTTGCCTCTGTTGTGTCACCCACGGGAACTCTTCCTACAAATAAATCGGGATAGATGTCAGGATTGTCTTCTTGGGGCTCTCCCCAGACTCCATCGTCGTCTAAATCCCACTCTCCATCCACATCGGAGAAGTAAAGATCGCAGATCTGCTGATCGGAATTCTCCGGAAGGGTGGATGTATTGGTAGGATATGCATATCTTATCGGAACCACGTCTTCGTCTCCTCCCAAAAGCACCCAACTGGTTCCGTTCTGATAAGCAGAAGTTAAGAAATTTCTGAGCTTCTCCGCATCATCTCTGCCGGTATAACTGGCAATGATGCTGTCTACACAAACAATGCATGCATCTATCCCCTTTTTAATTTTCCACTCCGCCAGGGGCATAAAGGCTGACTTAAACTCAGAAGAGGTGATAATCAGATAGGAAGAATATGCTGAATTGCTAACATTTGCTTTAGATAGAACAGGTTGAAAGTTTTTATGGCTGAAACTTAGAATATCTGTCTTATTGCTAACGAACTGGTACAAAATCTCTTCATACAACTTTTGTGCCTTGTCTGACCTTCTCTGTATCTGAGAAGACAAGGGTGGCCTTTCGGAGCTTTCCAACTCCACCCTAATATCCAGTTGGGTATAAAACAAAAGTTTTCGTGATTTGGGCATGTATTGCAAAGGATACACCGCCAGGCTGACCAGATAATTGCCTGCCAGGTAACCCTCTTCAATTATCTCCACTAACGGGGATGGATATAATGAATCTGAATTATACACCTGCAGATCTGGCTTTATCCATTCTTTAATGTTAGAACCATCTGTTTTTTCATCTGGTTGACCAGGAAGGATAAAATATTCTCCTTCCAGAAGTATTTGCTTCTGGTTAATTACAGAAACGTCCGCCACTTTACTATCATTGGGAAGTATAAGATGGATCAGCTTTGTGGGGAGATCGGGACGCCCATAATCTTGCGATCTTATGCCACCTTTCAGATAGACCGCATCAAAACCATCTTCCCGATCAAAGATTAAATCCTTTTCAGAGAAAGAAACCTGATAGGTGATCTGGGCATCTCCCCTGCCGGAAAAGACAAAAAAAGCAATAAGCAGAATCAAAAAACATCTTAGGCTTCTGCTCATCATCTCCCCCTTTTGAAATCAACTTCACAAGGATTGAAATTCACATTCTCGTATTTTGCAACATATGTGCCAACCGGAAAAGTTTTTAAAAAGCCCGCTACTTTTTCGCCAATCCAACTTTTAGCAATGAGTTATTTCAACTAATGCAAGCACAGAGGCTTTGAGAGAACCTACTTTTTCATTTTTTAAAATTAAGAGTATGGGAGAAACCCAACAGATTGTGGTATATCGTCGACACGAACACCAGCCGATAAAAATATTCTGAAAAAGTAAATTTTTTCCTTGACACGCAGGGCGCAAGAGTGTATCATAGGGGCAGAAAGTGGGCTTTTTTGGTCAGAAGTGGGCATGAGAGGACTCACAGTCATTAGCAGTTTTAGTAAGTCGTTACAAGAACATAAGTTGGATTTGCGTTATTGAAGTGTGTTTAAAACCTGATAAAGTTTGTTTAAGAGGAACTTTAAATTTGATGTCAGAAGCATAGTTGAGGGGAGGATGATTAGAATAAAACTGTGATGAAGAATTCGCTAACTTTAATCCAGTAAATCCTCCATTCCTTTGTGCTACAATAAGTTCTGATTTTAACCTAAAGGTTTCACTTCACATGGCTTCTTTTAAAGGAAGATATACATCCACAGTAGACGGCAAGCGGCGACTCAAGCTGCCCAAGAAGCTGAGAGAGGCAGTGTCACCCTCCACCAATGATCATTTCGTCATTGGACCGGGATATGATGGTTGTATCTTCCTCTATCCTGCTGATGAGTGGGCAAAGCAGGAGGAAAAACTCAGAAATTTGAAGGTGGATTTACCAGAACACAGGTTTTTAGAACGGGTGTTTGTTCCAGAATCAGAGGACGCAAAGATAGATCGGGTGGGGCGACTTACCATCCACGAACGGCTTTTGAAGTCTGCCCAGATCAACAAGGAGGTACTAATCTTGGGGATTCTGTCTCGCATTGAACTATGGGCACCTGAAGTATATCAGAAATACAGGGACCAGTATAAACAGAGTTATGAGGAGGTGGCAGAGAAGATATTCAAATCTTAAACTGCTCTTGAGCATAAAATCCAACTCATTTTTATTTCCATAATCTGCTTTTTTTATAAATAAAGGTAATGACCTGTCCATCCGGGAACAAAAATTCAATTAAGTTTGTTTTTCAGAGAATCCCCACATCTTTTCTTTCTCTCTCCACTGAGTGGGGATGGGGATGATGTAAAAAACCCGACAAGTTTTGTTTCTGATGCAAAAGTTAGGTTAACACATACAAAGAAAAACGAATAAAAGCATGCACCAACCAGTTCTGGTGAAGGAGGTTTTAGAGAATCTTTTAACTTTAGAATCTGAGATCATTTTTGACGCCACGGTGGGAACCGGTGGACACGCTGAGGCTATTGTTACAAAACTAAAGGGGAAGGCAAGGTTAATCTGTATTGACAGAGATGAAGATGCTTTGATGATCGCCAAAAGACGTTTAGCCCGGTATAAAACAAAGATTAAGTTTGCCCATCTTCGTTTCAGTCAGATTGAGGACTTTCTTTCGAGTTTGAACATAAAAGAGGTTTGGGGTTTTCTTTTTGATTTAGGCCTGTGTTCGCTTCATCTGGAAAACAAAGAAAGAGGCTTCAGCTTTCAATTGGATGGACCGTTAGACATGCGAATGGATCGATTGCAATCCAAAAACGCCCTTGAGGTGGTTAACAACTACTCATTCTCGGAACTCACCAAGATTCTTTATAAGTTCGGTCAGGAGAGATTCTCCAAAAAGATCGCCCGTACCATCGTGAACCACAGAAAGAGGGCTCCTATCCTGACCACCTTTCAGTTAAGAAGCTTGGTAGAATCGGTGATCAATCCCAGATACAGAATAAAGTCCTTAGCTCGGGTGTTTCAAGCCATCCGGATAGAGGTAAACGATGAGTTGGCTGAGTTAAGAGAAGGTCTTAAGCAGGCGATTCTCCTTCTAGCTCCTGGTGGGAGATTGTGCGTGATCTCATATCACTCCTTGGAACACCGGTTGATACGGGGTAAGATGAGGCAGGAAAGCAAAGGATGTATCTGTCCGCCAGATCTTCCGGTGTGCTGTTGTGGAGCCAAAGCCACCTTAAGGATGATCACCACCAAATCCATAGTCCCTTCACCAGAGGAAAAAGAAAAAAATCCCAGGGCAAGAAGTGCAAAGCTCTGGGTAGCGGAAAAGCTTAGCTCTTAATTGAACTGATTGCAACCGGAGGAAAGAGATTGGGAACAAATAGAATAAAAAGGAATCGGCCTGCTGCAAAAAGAAAAAAGAGCTTGAAGCTAAAATTTCGTTTGATTTTTCTTGTGCTGATTCTTTTATCCTGCGTTTATATCTGGCAAAGGGTGACCGTAATCACCCTTTCTGCCCGCACCAAAGAGCTAAAGGTTGAAATCAATCAAAAGCAGAAGGCTTGTAAATACCTGCAAATTGAGGTAACCAAGCTCAGCTCCGTTAAGAGAATAGAAAAGATTGGCAAAAACATGGGATTGGCTTATCCCAATCTGGATCAAATGGGGTTGATTTGTGAATCGTCTGACTCCACTAATCGTAAGACGCCTGGTTTGGTGAAAAGTATCTGGGCTAAGCTGAAGGCGTTTCAGGAAGATCTTCTCTCTGGGGATGAAGCTATCGCAAAAGAGATCAAACATGAGCCATAAGACCAGACCACCCAAACTACGTCGCCCGCCTTCTTATAGGCGGAGTCGATCGAGCTGGACCAAGTTTTCAAGAGGAAGATTGGTCCTTATCTTTGCGCTGGGGGTCTTTGTATGGCTCCTGATATTTTCCCGCCTGTTCTTCATCCAAATTCTCAAAGGAGCAGAATACAAAAAGATCGCCTTAAGACAATACCGCCAACACATCAAATTGGAAGCAAAAAGAGGGACCATCTATGACCGAAACGGAAAAGAATTAGTTATCAATCTGCCGGTGAAATCTTTCTTTGCCATCCCCGAGAGCGTAGGAAACCCAGATCAGGTGGCAAGGGCATTTAGCTCATCCAACTCCAGCTATTCTCAGATAAAAAAGAATTTAAGGACACGAAAAAATTTCGTCTGGCTAAAAAGAAAGGTGGAAAAAGAGGAAAGCCAGAAGATAAAAAAGAGAAAGTTGGAGGGCGTCTGGGCAAAAAACGAGACCAAAAGGTATCATCTATATAAGGACTTAGCGGAGGAGGTCTTGGGATTTACTGACATCGATAATCGAGGACTGGCTGGAGTAGAATATCAATATAATCAATACTTAGCAAGCAATGACGGGAAGGCAATTTTTCAGCGGGATGGAAAAAGAAATTCTTATCAGATAGCAGAGTACCCCCTTCAGGAGCCCGAAGATGGAAAAAGTCTGGTTTTGACCATCGACATAGAACTGCAGAGCATCGTGGAACAGGAGTTAAAAAAAGGCATAGAGTTGACCCAGGCGGATGGCGGATGTGCTATCTTCATGAATCCGAAAACCGGAGAGATTCTGGCAATGGCTTATTGCGGGAAAGATGATGGATTGCCGGTAAGAAATCGAACCATAAGCGACAATTTCGAGCCCGGCTCAACCTTCAAGATCATCACTGCCGCCGCCGCTTTAGAAGAGGGGATCTTAAGCCCGCAGGACAGCATCTTTGCAGAAAAGGGCGAATTCCGAATTGGCAAAAGAATTGTTCATGATGTCAAATCTTATGAATGGCTCACCTTCAAGGAAAGTGTGATCTATTCCTCCAATATCGCCCTGTCGAAGATAGCCATGATGGTGGGCAAAGAAAAATTATATCAATACGCCTGTGATTTTGGAATTGGCAAAAAGACCGGAATCGATCTGCCCGGCGAAGCAGGTGGCTTTATCTCCTCTCCCAAAAGGTGGCGCGACTTTGTCCTCTCCTGTGTTGGTTTTGGACAGGGAATTTCCCTCACCGCACTACAATTGGTACGAGCCTATTCTGCCATAGCCAATGATGGAATTCTGATGAAGCCTTACGTGGTTAGGGCAATACTTGATGGGAAAGGAGATACTTTGAAATTAGTCAGTCCCACTCCCATCAGGCGGGTGGTGAGTGAAGAAACCGCCCATCTTTTGGTGGACTTCATGAAAGGAGTGGTGAGCTTCGGAACTGGACAGAAGGCAAAGATGGAAGGCCTGGTGATTGGGGGAAAAACTGGCACTGCTCAAAAGGCAAAGCCCGGTGGAGGAGGATATGAAAAGGACAATTACATAGCCTCCTTTTTGGGCTTTTTTCCAGCCGAAGATCCTCAGATGGTAGGTTTAATCACTCTGGACAGCCCCAGAAAAGAACACTTGGGAGGACTAACTGCTGCCCCCGTATTCAAAAATGCTACCCGGCGAATCATCCCTCTTACAGGAGAATCTCTTTTAACCGGGACAGCTAAGAATTTGTTGTCCTCAACCACAGAAAAGATGCAAACTGGTTTTATCAAACAAAGGTTTAACCAGCAGAACCGGCATTCTTTCGATCTTTTCTCAGAGCCAGACTCGACCCTAAAAGGGGATATCTTGATCCCGGATGTGCGAGGGATGACCGCCAGAGAGGCGGTGAATATCTTTGTTCACAAAGACCTGCACTTTAAGCTTAAAGGGAGTGGAATAGTGGTCACGCAGATTCCTGAACCGAACACCCTAATGAATAAAGATAGAGTATGTATCATAGAATGTCAGATAAAATAAGGTTTTTTCAATTATCTGTGGAAGGTGATCTTAAGAAAGGACAGTCTTTGAATAGGTTTTGGAGTACAAACATCTGAACAGGTAAAGCTAAAGCTTTACACTCCAGATGTAGGTCGGGTTTCCATATGGACACCCGACAATAAAATCTAACGAGGACAGTCATCCCCCGCCAAAGGCGGGGCGGGATCCCTACGACTTCTCAGATATGATTTAAGTAACGGTTTTGCCAAGCATAGGTAAAAAAGACGTGCAAAATCTAAAAAAACTTTTAAATGTACTTCCCTCCAAGAAGATCTCCGGCGAGGTGGATTTCGCCATAGAAAAGATTGAGTATGATTCCCGCAAGATCAGTTCGGGTGATCTTTTTGTAGCCATTGAGGGATATTCAGACGATGGACACAACTACATTCATTCTGCCATAAAAAAGGGTGCCGTGGCTGTGGTGGTGCAGAAGGATGGAGATTTCCCAGCGAAGACTAAGATAATAGTCCCGGATGCCAGGGAAGCTTTAGCACTGCTGGCAGTAAGGTTTTTTGGGTTTCCCTTCAAAAAACTAAAAATAGTGGGCATAACCGGCACTAACGGCAAAACCACCATCTCCTACCTGATCAGGTCGATTTTCAAACAAAACCAAAAGAAAGTTGGCTTGATTGGAACCATCGCTTACTGGATGGACGATAAGAAGAAGAAAGCCATCAACACCACTCCGGAATCACTGGACCTGCAGAGGATGTTTTCTCAGATGCTTGAAGAAAAAGTATCTACAGTGGTGATGGAGGTCTCCTCCCATGCCTTGACTCTGCACCGGGTTGACGGGACTCAGTTCGACGTGGCAGTGTTTACCAATTTGAATCGTGAGCATCTCGATTTTCACCAGACCATGGACGCATATCGACACGCAAAGGGACTCCTATTCAAGAAGTTAAAAGAAAAGGGAAGTTGTGCGGTGATAAATATGGATGATCCCAACTGGAGATATTTTTCCCAACAAACCGAAACCAAGTGCCTGACCTATTCTCTGAACGACCCTAATGCAGATTTCTTCACCACAAACTTTATCTGCACCCCGGAGAGATCTTTAATCAACATGGCAACCCCAGCCGGGGAGATCAAATTGGATTTTAAACTCATCGGAGAGTCAAATATTTATAATGCCTTAGCCAGTGTGGCGGCGGGATTTGCACTACAGATAGATCCGGACACAATAAAATCAGGTCTGGAGGCGGTGGATGGTGTTCCCGGTCGTATGGAAAGAATCCAGGCAGGGCAGGATTTCAATATCTGGATAGATTACGGCCATACCCCCCACGCCTTTGAAAGGCTCTTGAAAACCGCCCAAAAGATGACCAAAGGAAGACTGCTCTTCCTTTTCGGATGTGGTGGAGATCGGGACCAGGGCAAAAGACCTATGATGGGAAAGGTGGCATCCCAGTATGCGGACCTCATCTTTCTGACAGAAGATAACCCCCGCTCAGAAGACCCCGATGTGATCGTTCAGCAGATCATGTATGGGATAGAAGACAAAAACAAAGTTCAAATAATAATCGACAGGAAAGATGGTATCAAAAAAGCATTAGAAACTGCCCGAACTGGAGATACCCTGGTGTTGGCAGGAAAAGGGCATGAGGATTATCAGATAATCGGAGATAAAAAAATCCACTTCTCTGATAAGGAGACGGTGCTAAAACTATTAAATGCTTCCGCCCTCGCCGACTCCCGACAGGGTGAAAAGCGAGTTATGGACTAAAGAGAAACAAAAAAGAAACGCAGGCTAAAGCCTGCGGCTACCAAAATGGCGGTAGCCGCACCCTTCAGGGTGCGCTAACAGTAAGTCGCAAGAATTATTTGCAACTTCTGATTACCCGCTGAAATTAAAGTCTTATGTTTCAGATAACTTTAGATGAATTAACCAAGGTAGTTCAGGGAGAAATTCAGTCCGGTCCTTACCAGGACGATCAGCTGATTCGAGGAATAAGCATCGACTCCCGGAACATAGAAAAAGGAAATCTTTTCCTTGCCATCCCCGGGGAGAGATTCGACGGTCATCAGTTTGTTAAACAGGCGACAGAGAAAGGTGCACAAGCGGCAGTCATAGCCAAACATAAAAAGCATACAATAGATCAAGAGGTTTTTAATAAAACAGCGGTGATTTTAGTGGAGGATACCAAGAAGGCTTTAAGAGATATAGCATACTGGCACCGACAAAAGTTCGATATCCCTGCCGTGGCGGTGACCGGAACAAACGGCAAGACCACCACCAAGGACATGATAGCACAGGTTCTGTCTTCTCAATTCAAGGTATTAAAGTCACCCAAAAGTTATAATAACCTGGTGGGGGTGCCGCTCACCCTGTTTCAACTCAATTCCAGTTCAGAGGCTTTGGTGATCGAGTTGGGCATGAGTAGTCCGGGGGAGATCGGAATTCTAACTAAAATATCAAATCCCAGCATGGGGGTTATCACCAACATAGGACCGGCTCATCTGGAGTCGATGCAGAGCACTGAAAAGATCGCAAGAGCTAAGTTTGAGCTTCCCGATAACATGTCAACACCCAGAACTCTTATTCTGAACGCAGACGACCGCATTCTGGCCAAAAGAATTAAACAAAAGAAAAAGGATGAAAGGGTGATAAGTTTTGGCATCGAAAAGAAGGCGGATTTTAGTGCGGATAGAATCAAGGTAAACGGGAAGGGTTACATTAGCTTTAGAGTAAACAGAGACGTGACCATAAATTTGAGGCTCTTGGGAATACACAACGTTTATAACGCCTTAGCCGCATTTGTTGTGGGAAGTCTGCTGAAGTTGGATCCGCAAGAAATCAAACAAAAGTTAGAAAGACACACCCCTTCAGAGCTGAGGATGGAACTTGTCCAGATCAGAGACATAAGGGTCATCAATGATAGCTACAATGCTAATCCGGTCTCCATGGAGAAGGCTTTAGAGACTCTGAAAAAGATAAAGACGTCGGGAAGAAAGATTGCCGTGTTGGGCGATATGCTGGAGCTGGGAGAGGAAACCATAGATTTTCATTTAGAGCTTGGAAGAAAGGTCGCTTCATTAGGCATAGATCTACTTCTGGTGGTGGGAGAACTTGCTCGCTTCATTGGAGAAGGGGCCAAAGAAGCGGGAATGAGTTCTGGTGATATTTTAACTTTTGAGAACAACCAACAGGTCAGCTTCTATCTTTTAGAGAATTTGAAAGAGGGCGATCTGGTATTGGTCAAAGGCTCCAGAAAGATGAAAACCGAAGAGGTGGTTTTGTCTTTAAAAAGCTCTTATGGGCGAGAGAACTGACCTGAGGATATAATTTACCCGGGTGAACAGGTTGGCAAGTTAAAAACTCGTAAAACGAGTAAGGAATAGGATGCTTTACCATCTGCTTTATCCTTTGGGCAAAACTTTCATTCTTTTTAATCTTTTCAGATACATAACATTCAGAACGGCAGGTGCCACCCTCACCGCTCTTTTGATCAGCCTGATCTTAGGACCGATCATCATCCGGAAACTGAAAGGTAAGCAGGTCTGTGAGAAGATAAGGGATGAAGGTCCTTCCACCCATAAAGTTAAAGAAGGAACCCCCACCATGGGGGGGATAATCGTTTTGTTCTCTGTGGTGATCCCCACCCTTCTGTGGGCGGACTTGACCAATGCCTACACTAAGTTGATACTTTTAGTCACCATATGGATGGGGCTTATCGGATTCATGGACGATTATCTAAAAGCCATCAAACACCAACCCAAGGGGATGGTGGGGAAAAGGAAGCTGGCAGGTCAGGTGGCTCTGGGTCTGCTTCTGGGAGTTCTTTTGCGCACTTTCCCACCTTCCCAGAATTTTGGCACTGCCTCTGATATCCTATTTTTCAAAAACTATTTGGTGAACTTCGGAATATTTTACATCCCTTTAGTGATACTGGTGATCACCGGTGCCTCCAATGCGGTGAATTTGACCGATGGTCTGGACGGTCTGGCTATCGGGCTTATCGGCCTGTGTGCGTTCGCCTTTGCCGGTATGTGCTATATGACCGGACGGGTGGATTTCTCCCGTTATCTCTCCATAATATATCTGGAGGGTGCAGGAGAATTGACCGTATTCTGTGGTGCTGTGGTGGGAGCGGCCCTGGGGTTTTTATGGTTCAACACCTATCCAGCTCAAGTGTTTATGGGAGACACCGGAGCCTTAGCCTTGGGAGGAGCATTCGGTGCCATATCCATACTTATAAAAAAGGAGATGTTGCTCTTAATCGTGGGTGGGGTCTTCGTGGTAGAAGCTCTTTCTGTGATCATTCAGGTATTCGCCTATCAGACTTGGGGGAAAAGGGTATTTAAGATGGCGCCCTTGCATCACCATTTTGAGCTTTCAGGCAAAAAAGAGCCCCAGGTGGTGGTGCGTTTCTGGATCGTTGGGGCGATTTTGGCACTTTTAACCTTGATCACCTTGAAGATCAGATGAAAACGCAGGTGGTAGTCGCCCATTTGGGCGCTGAGAGGTTAGCAGAATTATCCGCAACCCTTAATTGACTGATGAATGTTCATAAATTAAAAAGATCGCAGGCTGAAGCCTGCGGCTACCAATTTAGGTGGTAGCCGCACCCTTCAGGGTGCGCTAAAATAATAGATCACAGGAATTATCCGCAACTTTTAATTGACTGATGAATGTATATAGACCAAAAGAAAAAATCGCAGGCTAAAGCCTGCGGCTACCAATTATGAGGAAAGATAGAATCATAGGAAAAAGAATTTCTATCCTGGGTATGGCAAGGTCGGGTCTTGCCTGCGCTAAACTTTTGAAAGAAATTGGAGCAGAGGTGTTCGTATCTGAGATCAAGAGAGAAGAACCTTTAACCTCTGAGATAAATCAACTCAAAGAACTGAACATAGATTTTGAAACCGGAGGCCACACTTCAAGGGCTATCTTAGACAAAGACTTCATAGTGGTAAGCCCCGGCATTCCTCTGGACATTCCCATATTGAGCCAGGCAGAAAGCTCAGGGATCCCCATATTCTCTGAGATCGAGGTGGCATTCTGGCTCACCGACGCAAAGGTCATTGGAATCACCGGTTCCAACGGGAAAACCACCACCGTAACCCTGGTGGGCGAAATCTTAAAAGAGGACAAAAGGGAATACCGGGTGGGGGGAAACATCGGCATTCCCTTTTCAAGTATCGTGGAAGAGGTCTCCCCAAATGGCTTATTGGTTTTAGAGCTTTCCAGTTTCCAGTTGGAGAGAATTGAGGAGTTCAAGCCTTACATCTCTTCGGTTCTGAACATCACCCCGGACCACCTGGACCGGCACCCGGATCTGAAATCATATATGGAGGCAAAGCTTCGCATTCTGGAAAACCAAACTGAGGACGATTTTGCCGTGTTAAATGCGGATGACGAAAACAGTTTCAAGCTTGCTTCATACGGAAAAAGCAGAAAAGCCTTTTTCAGTGTCGGTAAAGAATTAAAGCAAGGGGCTTTCATCCGGAAGGAAAAGCTTATCTTGCGATGGAATGGTGAAGAAAGGGAAATCATAGAGATAAATGAAATAGGGATCAAGGGACCGCACAATCTTTCCAATGCCTCTGCCGCCTGTGCTATCTGTGGCATCTTAGGGGTTACTTCCCAGTCCATGCGGAAAGCTTTGGAAAGCTTCAAAGGGGTGGAGCACAGATCAGAACAGGTGGCAACCATTTCCGGGGTAAGTTTTGTCAACGATTCCAAAGCCACCAATGTGGAGTCAGTGTGGTATGCTCTGCAAAGCGTAAATCCACCAATTATCTTAATCGCCGGAGGAAAGGATAAAGGGGGAGATTTCTCCAAACTGAGGGAGTTGGTGCAAAAAAATGTGAAGGCTCTAATTCTTATAGGTGAGGCAAAAGAAAAGATCAAAGATGCCTTAGGCGATCTGGTGACTACCTTTCACTCAGACTCTTTGGAAGAAGCGGTCCAACTGGGCTTCAAAAAAGCTTCCCCTCAGGATGTGATTTTACTCTCTCCCGGCTGTGCCAGCTTCGATATGTTCAAAGACTACCAGCATCGAGGCAAGGTGTTTAAATCAAGCGTTAAAGACTTAGCCGAAAGGCATGATGCCACCATTAACTTTTAGGGAAGAGTTCTGATGATCGATAGATCCAGACCCGATTATCTTTTGTTCGTCTTAGTTTTGGTCTTAATAGCCGGCGGAGTGATCATGATCTACTCTGCCTCTGCCATACTTGCTTTAGAAAAATTTGGGAGCACCACACACTTTGCCAGAAGACAGGCGATCTGGGCAATTATCTCCTTGTGTTTGATTTTAGTTTTAACCAGAGTTGATTACCACAGGTTCGAAAAAGTTTCGCCTTTTGTATTACTGTTATCCCTCCTTCTTCTGGTGGCAGTTTTATTTGAACCCTCCACTAGGGGAGCCAGCCGGTGGATTAAACTTGGACCCGTCACCTTTCAGCCATCCGAGCTTTTCAAATACATCCTGATTTTGTTCATGGCGCACTCTTTGAGCAAAAGAAAGGGGGAGATAAAAAAGCTCAGATTCATTCTTCTGCCATATTTTGTGATTTTAGGAATAGCCTCATTTTTGATTATAAAGCAACCTCATCTGGGCGCTGTTCTTCTCCTGTCCACAATTGTTTTGAGCATGTTATTTGTGGCTGGAGCAAAGATCCGACACCTACTTTTGATCATTGCTCCCGTGATTTTAAGTGTGTTCATCTTAGTCTTTTTCTTTGGTTATAAAAAGGCACGGGTGGATGATTACCTGAAATCTTTGAAAGATCCATTGGAAGGAAGCTATCATATGAGGCAGTCTGTTCTGGCTTTGAGCTCTGGTGAGCTATTGGGAAATGGACCAGGAGAAGGGAAGGCAAAACTCTTCTTTTTACCTGAGCCGCATACTGATTTCATCTTCGCCACCACCAGCGAAGAATTGGGATTTGTGGGAGCCTCAGTTATTTTGATTTTGTTCCTTCTTCTGACTGCGCGAGGAATGTCCATCGCTCGACGAGCTTCAGATGATTTCGGTTACCTTCTGGCATTCGGAATAACTTTCAGCATATTTGCTGGAGTTCTGATCAATGCAGGTGTGGTGGTGGGACTTTTGCCCGTCACCGGACTCCCTATGCCTTTCTTAAGCTATGGAGGCTCATCTTTAGTTTTTACCGCAGTGGGGATCGGAATACTTATGAACGTCTCCAGGCAGACCAAGTATGTTCCGTCCCATCGCATTTTAAGTAAGATGATATGATAAAAGTCATGTTTACAGGAGGAAAGACCGGAGGACACATCTTTCCAGCAATAGCCATGGCAACAGAGTTTAAAAAGAGATTTCCCCAAAGCCAGCTTGTCTTTGTGGGAACTAAAGAGGGACTGGAAAAAAGGATCGTCCCCGGTTATGGTTTCAGGTTGTTGTTCATTCAGACTAAAGGACTTTCCCGGAAGTCCTATTTATCTAACCTTCTGCTTGGGTTCTATCTTTTGAAAAGTTTCTATCAAGCCCTTAAAATATTGAATCGTGAGAGGCCGAATCTGGTGGTGGGAACCGGGGGATATGTGAGCTTTCCGGTGGTAATGCTGGCCAGCTTAATGAGCATACCTACTATGATCCAGGAACAGAATAGTTACCCCGGCATCTCCACCCGATTTTTGGCACATTTCGTGGACGAAGTATGCCTCTCTTACTCAGAATCCGTCAGGTATTTTTCCACCAGGAAAAAGCTCAAGGTGATCGGCAATCCGATAAGAGGAGATCTAGTCTATGCGGAGCCAAATCAAGTTTTGCATAAATTTGGATTGGAAGCGGAGAAAAAGACCATCTTCGTTTTTGGTGGCAGTCAGGGCGCTCATACCATAAATCATGTATTTTTGCAGTGCCTGCACTTACTTGAGTCGGAGTGGCAGATACTCTGGCAGACCGGTGAGTCTGATTTTCCAGAGATTTCACAGAAGGTGAAAGGAAAGGGAATTGGGTGCGCGGTGTATCCATTTATCGAGGATATGGCATCAGCTTATGCCGCATCAGATTTAGTGGTTTCCCGAGCAGGAGCCTTAACCTTAGCTGAGATCACCGCCTGCGGGAAACCATCCATACTTATCCCCTTCCCCTTTGCCACCGCGGATCATCAAAGACATAATGCCGAAGCTTTACAAAAAAAAGGTGCCGCCAGGATGATCTTGCAAAAAGATTTGACCGCAGAAAAACTTTCTGACGAAATCTGTTCGCTTCTTTCCGATGAGATCAGATTGAAGCAGATGACAGAAAGCAGCAAAAAAATGGAGAGACTGGAAGCAACCTCACTTCTGGTGGATGAGATGGAAAACCTTTTGGAAGAGGAATTAAAAACCTAACAGTGGCAACCAAATGTTTAAAAAAAGACGCAAATAAAGATAAGGTAGCCGCAGGCTTCCTTCGGACTGAGTCCTTCAGGACGAATGTCAGCCTGCGTCAGCGCAACCTAAAGGTTGCGGCTACAAAGCATTGTTCTACCTGTAGGAAGCTGGTATCCGCAGGTCAGTTGACTCAAATGAGTTTTAGCCTGCGAGATGAAAATATAGGTAAAGGATGAAATTCAGTAAGATAAAACATATTCATTTCGTCGGGATTGGCGGAGCGGGGATGTCCGGTATTGCCGAGGTGCTTTTCAATCTGGGATATTTTGTCACCGGCTCAGACTTAAGAGAGTCCGAGACCACCCAAAGATTGAAAAAACTGGGGATGAATATCCAGAATCAACATGTAGGAGAAAATGTGAAGGATGCTGATGTGGTGGTCATCTCATCTGCAGTGAAGGAAGATAATCCAGAGGTGATCCGGGCAAAGAAGCGAAGAATTCCGGTGATAAGAAGGGCGGAGATGTTGGGTGAGCTGATGAGGATGAAATACGGAATTGGCATCGCTGGAACACACGGCAAGACAACCACTACCTCGATGGTGGGTGAGATCCTGTCTGAGGGGGGATTGGACCCCACCATCGTGGTAGGAGGAAGGGTGGTCAACTTGGGTTCGCATGCCCGTCTGGGAAATGGCGAATTTATGGTTACAGAAGCGGACGAATATGACCGCTCATTTCTGCAACTCACCCCCACCATTGCGGTGGTAACCACTCTGGAGGCAGAACATCTGGATTATTATAAAGATTTTGCGGAGATTAAATCCGCCTTCTTAGAATTTGTAAATAAAGTTCCGTTTTACGGAAGGGTGATCCTGTGCTGGGATGAAAAGAATTTAAGAGAGTTAAGCACTCAGATAGAAAGACCCCTGATCACCTATGGACTCTCCTCCGGAGCTGATCTTAAGGCTTACTCTCTTCATTTTGAAGAAAACCATAGCAAGTTTAAGGTCCAGATTAAAGGAGAAAATACAGGAGAGGTTACTTTATCAGTTCCCGGAACGCACAACGTGAAGAATTCCTTAGCGGCGATCGGAGTGGCATTGGAGCTGGATATACCCTGGGACAAAATTCGAAGCGGGTTAGAGAAGTTTAAGGGGGTGCATAGAAGATTCGAGATCAAAGGAGAAACCAAAAGGGTGATGGTGGTGGATGATTATGCACATCATCCCACAGAGATAGAGGCAACCTTGAAAGGCGCTAAGATGGGATGGAAAAGAAGAATAGTTGCCGTATTTCAACCTCACCTGTTTTCCCGTACCAGGGATTTTCACAAAGAATTTGGCAAAGCACTTCTCAGGTCTGATGTGCTGGTGGTGACTGATATCTATCCGGCACGGGAAAAACCTATGCCGGGCATAACTGGAAATCTTGTGTGTGAATCTGCCAAAAAGCTGGGGCATAAGAATGTATTCTATGTTCCCCGAACCGAAGAGGTAGCTTCCTTTTTGAAGAAGATGACCAAAAAGAATGACATGGTGATCACCATGGGAGCCGGGGACGTGCATAAGATTGGAACAGAGCTTCTAAACTTACTGGAAGGATAATTCATTGAAGGTGAACAAGATTTTTTTGATTTTTACTTTAAGCATATTGATATTCACCGGAGCATATATATACGCCCACCACTCACCTAACTTCAATGTGGCAGAAATCAAGATAGATGGAAGCAACAAAATCACTTCAGATGAAATCGGAAAAAAGGCTGAATCGTGTTTAGGCAAAAACATCTTCAGCTTAAACTTAGAAGGGATTGAAGAACAATTGAGGAAAGACATAAGAATAAAGGATGTGCGGGTTAAAAGAAGATTGCCCCACGGTATTCTAATTGAGGTGGAAGAGAAGGTGCCTGTTCTTTGGATAAGTCTTCCCACCAGCTTCACCGACTCGGGGAATTGCGGATTTTTTGGTCTGTCCATTGATCAGGAGATCATTCCCTTAGATCAGAAGGATCTGTTCTGTGATCTTCCCATAGTGAGCGGGATGGAGATGGTTGATGGAAAATCAAGCCAGGTATTAAAACCTTACCAGAGATGGTCCAATTTCAAAGTGGAAAAAGCGTTGGAATTTTATAAGACCCTTACCACAATTGACCCCTCCTCCGTGGAGCTGTTAGCTGAGATTAACCTGAAGGATATGTCCAATCTGATTCTGTATCTTCTGCCTAAAATCAAGGTGATGATGGGATCGGGTGATCTTGAAAGAAAATGGAGGAGGGTGCGAACCATCCTTGCCGGGGAGGAGAAAACCGAAGAATTTGTATGTCTGGATCTCAGGTTTGATGATCAGGTGGTGCTGAGTAAATCTTCGAGAGGATTTTTCTCCCGGCGAGTCCACCAGGAAGATCGTCCTTCGGACAGAGGAGACGAAAATCTTTGAACCCAAGAGGCAAACATGCCGGATGAAAACAAAATTGTGGGCTTGGATATTGGAACAACCAAGATAGCGACCATCATTGCGGAGATGGATGAGTCGGGACAACCTGAGATAATAGGAATTGGCACCAGTCCATCGGAGGGACTTAAAAGAGGGGTGGTGATCAATCTGGAGAAGACCGTGGAGTCTATCGCTTCCGCGGTGGAGGATGCGGAGATGATGGCCGGGGTAAAGGTGGGTTCTGTATATGCCGGCATAGCTGGCGATCACATTCGCAGCATCAACAGTCAGGGAGTGATTGCCGTGTCTCGTTCCGATCACGAGATCACCTCTCAAGATGTGAACAAGGTAATCCAAGCCGCTAAGACCGTTGCCTTACCCATGGATCGGGAAATCATTCATGTTTTGCCTCAGGAATTTACAGTGGATGATCAATCCGGGATCAAAGATCCGGTTGGAATGGTGGGAGTGAGATTGGAGACCGAAGTTCACATCGTCACCGGTGCTGTGACCTCTGCCCAGAACATCTACCGCAGTATCAAAAAAGCTGGTCTGGAGGTGTGGGATCTGGTGCTCCAACCACTTGCCTCCAGTTATGCACTTCTCTCTGATGATGAGGAAGAATTGGGGGTGGCGCTGATAGACCTGGGGGGTGGAACCACCGATTTCGCCATCTTCTATGATGGCTCCATCAGGCATACTGGTGTGGTCGGTTTAGGAGGAAAAAATGTGACCAACGACATTGCTATCGGCTTGAGAACACCAGTGGATCAGGCAGAGGAGATTAAGAAGCTTTATGGTTGCGCCATATCCAGTCTGGTGAATCCAGATGAGATGATCGAAGTGCCTGCTGTGGGAGGAAGGGAGCCCAAACAGATCTCCAGCAGTGTGCTGGCAGCAATAATTGAACCCCGGGCGGAAGAGATACTCAGCCTCACCCTCCAAGAGATGAAGAAGAGCAGCTTTTTTGATCTTTTGACTGTGGGAGTTGTCTTAACCGGTGGAGGGTCTTTGATGCGGGGAATGGTGGAGTTGGCAGAAAAGATATTCGATGTCCCGGCCAGAACCGGAAAACCAAAAGGACTGGGTGATCTGAAGGAGGCGGCCTCAAGCCCCATCTATTCCACTGGAGTGGGGCTGATCCTTTATGGATGGGAGCAGATGAAGGAAGAAAAGTCAGGTGGCCGCTTGAAAGCAAAAGGATGGTTTCGAAAAATGAAAAACGTATTAAGTCAATATCTATAAAAATCTAAAAAAGAGGGAGGGATAAGCCATGTTCTTTGAACTGGACACCAACTATGAAAACTACGCCCGGATGAAGGTGGTGGGCGTAGGTGGGGCAGGCGGAAACGCAGTCAATCGGATGATTGATGCCGGACTATCGGGAGTGGATTTCATCTCCATAAACACCGATCTGCAGGATTTGGAGAATTGCAAGGCAACCCATCGGGTACAGATAGGCGCTCGTCTCACCAAGGGATTGGGAGCAGGAGCCAGTCCAGAAATTGGCAGAAAGGCAATTGAGGAAGATCGAGATGTGGTGGCAGAATCACTTCTGGGTGCGGACATGATCTTTGTCACCTCTGGAATGGGAGGAGGCACCGGCACCGGCGCCTGTCCCATTGTGGCAGAGATCGCCAAAGATCAAGGAGCTCTAACCATTGGGGTCATCACCAAACCTTTTGACTTTGAAGGAAAAAAGAGGATGAACCGTGCCCTTATGGGAATCGAAGAGCTAAAGGACAGGGTGGATACATTGATTATAATACCCAATCAGAAACTTTTGAGCCTCGCCACTCCGGATACTAAGCTCACCGAGGCTTTCAAGATGGCGGATGAGGTGCTGCTTCAAGCCACTAAAGGGATTTCCGATCTTATTACCGTCCCCGGTCTTATTAATCTGGATTTTGCGGACGTCAAGACGGTGATGGCGGAGATGGGGGACGCATTGATGGGCATAGGATACGGAACCGGAGAGAACCGAGCCAAAGAAGCCGCCACCCAGGCTATCTCCAGTCCTCTTCTGGATAATGTCTCCATAAACGGAGCCAAAGCGGTTTTGATTAACATAACCGGGAACAGCAATATGGGCATTCTGGAGGTGCATGAAGCCGCCAGCCTGATAACTGAAGCGGCAGGGACGGATGCCAATATCATCTTCGGTGCAGTCATAGATGAGACCTTAGATGACGAGATAAGGGTGACTGTAATCGCTACCGGATTCGGCAATGATTTGAAAGACATGGAAGCAGAATCCGCCTCGGATCTGTTCCCCTCTCGCAAACTGGTCTTTGAAAAAACCTCAAGAAAATATAAAGAGCCTGTGGGTGAACCTCAAAGGGTTCCAGAGAGAAGCAAGGTTCAATCATATCAGAAAGATGATTGGGAGGTTCCCACTTTTTTAAGAAAACAAAATGGAGGATAGATATCTTCTGAAGTTTTTTATGTTCGTCACGGATTCATCCTGATCCCGCCTTTAGCGGGAGAACGGACACCTTGTCCGTGACGACAATCTTGGGGGTAACGGACGAGGCGTCCGTTACCAACGGAGAAAACAAAATGGAGGATGAAAATCTCCTGAAGTTTTTTTAGTCGATCAACTGGCAGAAAAAGAGTCAGGTTATGACTTAATTTACGACTACCCCCTATTTCCCCCTCAACACCTCCTTTGCGCCAAGCCCCGCCTTTAGGCGGGGTTTTTTTGTTCCATTTTGCAGAAAAGCAAAAAATGTAGCATCCCAACTCGTCTCGGACGAGTAAGCTGTTAACCGTTGTTTCAAAGACGGAATCCTAAGGCGTAGCATAAAGATAGAGCCAGAACCTAACTTAAGTTAGGTTCTGGCTTTTCCCGCAGACGAGAAAGCGCCGCACGACCTCCAACTGCGTTTAGGGTTAAACAGAGTTGCGACGCTACATTGAGTTTTGTAACTGTGCCCGGAGAAAATAGTAATTCCAGATAACTTAAAATTACTCCAGGAGGTGAAGCCAAGTTCCCAAAAGAAAGTAAACTCTTCCGATCAGAAGGGACATACGGGACATGACCGTGTAGCCGAAGGAGGCACCAAAGGAAATCATCAGAAACCAGATTCCGACTTTGGCTCCTGCGCCCAAAGTTCCTTTATGTTCCTTGGAAAAGAAAAAGTAGATAAGCCCGGTGATTACTCCCACGGTCAAGAGAATATTGTTGAGGGAGGTGAACCAATTATCAGTCCATAAGGGTAGCAAATTAGCGTGAATCTGAAGGATCAAATCCCCTGAGCCATATCCCACTATGGTTATTCCGGCATAGATTCCGATTATCAGCGCCATGGGCCAACGGGAGAGCCAACTGAATTTTTTGGTGAACCGGCTGAAAAGCATAATCCCGAAGGCGAAAGGAACCACAAGAAGAAGCCTCCCTTCCTGGGTTAGTGGCTTCCAGAGGTTTGGTAAGAAGACGTTGTGGTATTCCAATGTGGCCCAGTATCCGGCAGATATTCCCACAAAAAGGTGCTCGGCAAGCTTATAGAAAGGATTGTCCTTGTATAGAAATGAGAATATGAACAATGTCAAAAAAGCGCCCAGCCAGATTCCGATTGTCTCCCACACAGGCGTACCTCTTGTCTTTTAAGCTTTCTCTCTTTAGAACTTGCTATCGTGAAACTTTCAGTTTTTTCTTCTTACTCTTGACTGAAAAATATGCGATGTTGCCGATCAAGATAAACAGGAAAACTATTATGTGCGAAGCCGACTGAGCATCCATTCCTCTCTGGGCGGTTCCGGGTCTTTTAAGCAACTTTTCGTATTCAGCCGCGCCCTTCATCCCTCCCAAAAGTCCCACCAATTGGCCTGACTGAACATAGGGATAAAACTCAGGGGCAACCACGGCGGTGCAGCCAGAACCTAATTTCACATGATACCGGGATTGCACCTGAAGCACCCATTCTTTTGTTCCGGGCAGACCTCCGGAGACATTCATCAAGAGAGCGATGTCATCAAAATTGATCACACCCTGCATTATGGGAATGTCCTCCACCTTGGTTCCACGGGAATCCGTTGGAAATGCCTTGGGTATGTTGGTTCCCATGGAGACCATCACCACCTCTCTCCCCTCCTTGAATCCCAGATTGACCCAATCCTCACCGTATTTCTTGTCCGGAAAATCCTGCAGAACTTCAACCATGGCACGTTCGGCCAAAAGTGTCCCCGTAGCCCACAACTGCATGACGATGACCTTATGACCGCGGGATAGAAGATGATGGAACACCGCCAGGTTCATGGGAAAGAGTTCAGGCATAGAGCCGGGATCATAGTCGCAGGAGACCAACACCTTGGATCCGGATGGAAGATTCTCTATGGCATCATAAAAGCTCTGAACCGGTGCGGTCACAGAAAAGTCCAAATTCATCGGCAAAAGCAGAGGGAAAATAATCGCCAGAAAGATAAAGATGAATATGATCCTTC
>CAYOFL010000045.1:6083-22970 GCA_964403165.1 uncultured Ignavibacteria bacterium | reverse complement strand
GTGTATACGATGAAGACGTCGCATACGTGCATGCCACCGAGCCTCCGTGGCCCAACCACAAGATGCACTACCCGCAACTGCCAGATCCAAATGGCTGGGACGTTGTGGCGACCATGGGGTATGTGGCTCATCCGGGGATAGTGGTAGCAGATGACTTTGAGTGTTCAAAATCAGTCCCCATCACAGATATCCACTTCTGGGGTTCATGGCTGTGGAACCAAGAGGCACCTATTTATGGCTTCTGGCTATCTATCCATGACAACGTCATTGGACCTCCGAGCCATCCAGGCGAGGAGCTGTGGTCAGCGTACATCACAGACTTCGAAGTGGTTCCAATGGATCCTTCTCCACAGGGTTGGTATGATCCGTTTGAGCAATGGTATGAGCATCCCAACCACGACATGTACTTCCGATACGACATAACAGACATCCCGGAGCCATTCTATCAGGACAGTGGAACCATCTACTGGTTGGACATTATGGCCGACATTGGTCCACCAGGGTATCAGGGATTTCCTGAGCCGCCGTTGTGGGGTTGGAAGACTTCATTGGATCATTGGATGGATGACGCGGTGTGGGCCATGTTTACGCCGCCTGCTTATGCGTGGGCTCCGCTGTACGACCCAACCGGAATAACACTTGACATGGCGTTTGTGATCACCGGTCCAGAAGTGTTATGCGGCGACGTGAATAACGACGGGATTATAGATGTTGGTGATATTGTCTATCTGCTCAACTACCTATACAAGCAACCATGGCCGGCGCCTGTGCCATATACGTGTGTGGGAGACGTCAACAATGATGACGTAGTGAATATTGGCGATATTGTCTATCTGCTCAACTACCTATTCAAGCAACCATGGCCGCCGCCTGATCCTAACTGCTGTAACCCACCGTGGGCTGCTAACTAAGCTGAGAGTTGTAGACAGCCAACTGTGTATGAGAAAGGTGGATGCTTGATGGCATCCACCTTTTTCTTGTCTATTTTGCTTGTAGACAATCAGCTAAAGCCTTTGTAGGTCCGAAATCCCCCCCTTTGGGGGTTTCGGACGATTGAAAAATGTCGGATAGTCCCCCGTACGGGGGACATATCCGACTTACTGCCTGTAGGGGCAATTCATGAATTGCCCCTACAGGCTATTTGATTTAGCCGATGAGAGGAATCGAACCTCCAACCTACTGATTACAAATCAGTTGCTCTACCGTTGAGCTACATCGGCGTTAAAAACGTCCACGGTCCACTGTCCACCGCTCTTGCCCCTTGCCCCCTGACCCTTGCCCCTATTATTTCTCCGCCTCCTTTGCCTGTTGAGCTTCTTTGATCAGTTTGTCCGCTATTTCTCTGGGCACCTCCTCGTAATGAGAGAACTGTCGAGTATGCAGCCCTCTTCCCTGGGTTAGGGATCGCAGAGAAGTGGAATATTTATATAATTCTGCTAAAGGGACTTGGGCTTTTATCTTCTGAAAGTTTCCCTCCTGGTCCATCCCTGAGATTTTACCCCGCCGGCTGGACAGATCACCCATAACGTCTCCCATGAAATCCTCCGACACAATCACCTCTATGTTATAGATCGGCTCCAGCACTACAGGCTTTGCTTTTGCGGCGGCATTTTTGAACCCCATGGAGCCGGCGATTTTGAAGGCTAAGTCTGATGAGTCCACATCATGGAACGTGCCGTCATAGAGGGTTATCTTTGCATCCATCACCTTATAGCCGGCCAAAACCCCTTCCGCCATGGCACCCACTATTCCCTTTTCAACTGAAGGGATAAATTTGGAGGGGATAGCTCCTCCCACTATCTTGTTTACGAACTCAAATCCTTCTCCCCGGGGCAAGGGCTCAAGCCGAAGCCAGACGTCGCCGTATTGGCCTCTTCCCCCGGACTGTCTTTTATATTTTCCCTGTGCTTCCACCTTGGTGGTGATAGTCTCCCGATAAGGTATCCTTGGTTTCTCCAGTTCAACTTCCACCCCGAATCTTCTTTTTAATCGATCCACCATTATCTCCAGATGCAACTCCCCCTGTCCGTAGATGATGGTTTGCCTGACGTCGGAATCCACCTGCATGATGAAGGTGGGGTCCTCCTCGTGTAATTTGGCAAATCCGTTGGCGATCTTCTCCTCATCCCCTCTTTTTTTGGGTCTGATCCCCATGTTGATCACCGGCGTGGGGAAACTAATTATGGGCAATATAATCGGATCCTTTTTGTCACAGAAGGTATCGCCCGTTTTAGTATTCTTCAATTTGACCACGGCAGCGATGTCACCCGCATTCACTATCCCGATCTCCCTTCTTTCTCTGCCGTTTAATGCGTAAATCTGCCCGATTCTTTCGGAAACTTCTCGGGTAGAATTATATACATCCATTCCGGACTGTAGCTTTCCTGAATATACCTTCAAAAATGTCAACTCTCCTACGTGTGGCTCGGATACAATCTTAAAGGCAAAGGCACATAAGGACTCATCCGGACTTATCTTCATTACCTTCTCTTTTTCTGTCCCGGGCACTTTTCCCTGTATCTGGACAAAATCTGAAGGTGAGGGAAGATATGTTGCCAGCAGGTCCAGGAGAGCAGATACCCCTACGTTTTCCAATGCTGATCCACAAACAAGTGGATAAATTGCCCTTTCTGCAATTCCTTTTCGTAATCCTTGCTTTATCTCGTCATCGGAAAGCTCGCCCTTATCAAAGAACTTTTCCAAAAGCGCATCATCAGTCTCAGCCACTGCCTCTATGAGCTTTTCCTGATACTCTTTGGTTTTTGCCTCCAATTCCGCAGGGATTTTTTCCTCTTTTAATTTTCCGTCCCTTTCAAAATACAGAGCCTTCATTTTGACTAAATCAACCATCCCTTTGAAATCGGGTCCTTCTCCAATGGGAATCTGGAGAGGAACCACCTTCTGCCCAAAGCTCTCCCTGGTCTGTTTTACCACCTGCTCAAAGTTAGCATGCTCTTTTTCCATTCTGTTAACAAAGAACATCCGAGCCAGCTTGTAATTTTCCGCAATGTTCCACACCTGCTCGGTTCCCACCTCCACGCCGGATTGAGCGGAGAGCAAAATTAGTGCAGTCTCCGTAACTCTTAAACCTCCTACCACCTCCCCGATGAAGTCCTGATAGCCGGGCAAATCCACGATGTTTATCTTGTGGTTTTTCCACTCCAGGTGAAGCAAAGAGGCACCGATCGACACTTTCCTTTCGATTTCATCGTCGGTGTAATCTGATAAGCTGGTTCCGTCATCCACCCGGCCCTGCCGAGTGGTAACTTTGGCAGCATAAAGCATAGCCTCCACCAGGGAGGTTTTACCTACACCCCCATGACCAACAACTCCTACATTTCTGATCTGATCGATCTTAAAATCCTTCACTGTAACCTCCTGGTACATTCCTCACCTGTTGTATTCAGGTAAGGAAGGTTTATATTATGATAGTTATGAAGCAGGAAAGACAGTGCGTATGCATTCATACGAATTTGCTTTCCTCCTTATGGGTCCATATGGATACCATTTTCGAAAGACTACTGCTTTTCCGCCAGAGGCGGTCAGACGACCCCAGACGGGAGCGTCCGCTCGCCCCCACCCGGACGGGTGCCCGTCTGGGCAGACAGGCCCGTATGGGCGTCTGGGCGGTCAGACGACCGCCCGTCTGGGCGGATCTGCCTTTGGCAGATATCCTAAGATCTATCAATCAGGACAGACCAGAAGAGACAATAAGATCTCTAAAAGAGGACCAAAGGTTCTCAGGTGGGCTCTCTACATGGCTGCAGTCGCCTCTCTCAGACATAACAAAGAGATGAGAACCCTTTACCATAAAAAGCTATCCCAGGGCAAAACCGAAAAACAGGCCCTCATATGCGTGGCTAAAAAGCTTCTCCAGATCGCACTGAGCTTGCTTAAATCCGGAGAAACCTATAACCCTGCCAGGGTCTTTGTCTCATATTAAATTTTCAGAGATCGATTTTTGACAACTAAAATTTTACTTGACACCCTTATAGGATGCCTTTCCCTTTCTTGGCGTAACGCATTATTTGACTGGTTTTATTGTTTTTCAATGATTTTGCAAAATTGAAAAGGACATTGTCTTTTTAACTTTGACAAGTTACTTCCAAACCTCCAACCCTGTCAAGCTTTTTCTCTTGATGCATTATGTATTAGGACTTGTCCTGAAGGAAATGCCGAAGCTTCAAGATTGTAGGGGCAAACCTTCAGGTTCGCCCGGATGCGGTTGGAAACCGTACGTATCTCGCCGTTGGTGCGATGGCTGTCCTCTTTCACTTTCGGGCAGGGCGGGATGACGGAGACCCCCACCCGTACGGGCGCTCGTCTGGGAATTCCCGCCCCTATGGCGAACAGCAACGCTCACCCATAGAGCAGGGCATTTAGCCCTGCGATAAGAGTTGTTCAAACATCCCGTTCAAGGACCGCGGGTGGAGCTGAAGCTCCACCCTTACATCTTCGGTAACTCTACCCCGCATTTTGTGTGGGAGCTTGAGACTATAATCGAACCATCAAAAAGTAGCTCATCTCCTCTTTGGTTTTCTTCCCTTAATTATATAGATGTGGCCGGAGCCGCAGACGAAATACTCACCATCCTTGATTTGCTGTCGAAACGCTCGCATGTTTCTCTCGTGTATTTCTCGATAATGTTCATACTCTACGGGATTGCCGCCTCCGGCTATAAACTCCTTTCTTTCCCGATCCATCCAAGTCCTGTACCGCTCTTGATCCAACCATTGTTTCTTCACATGCTCCAGCAGGACTTGTTGGCGGGGACCTTCGTAAGGAGGCTCGATATAACAGACCGCATCATTTTGCCTGATGCCGATTTCACCCAGACCCAGTTTGTTCATCATGAAGGGAACCTTGTTGCCGATACTGCCATCGCCCTGACCCAGTTTGATCCGCCCCTCATTGCAGATAAGAGCTACCTTCTTGAATAACAGTTGCTCGTCTATACTGAGTTCCGGAAGAGACCAGTACCATTTTTCCAACAATACTGATAAATTATCCGGTTCTATGCACATAATAAGCCCGCCCGGTTTGGCCACCCGGATCATCTCCGCAAGAGCTTTATCGGGCTTCTCCAGATGTATCAACAGCGCCTGGCACATGACCAGATCGGCGAAATCGTCGGAAAAAGACAGCTTATATGCGTCACCTATTCTGAAACTGGCTTCCCCACCGGTAGCCCACTCCTTCGCCGCTCTCTCCGCGTCCCTGACCAGTTCCGGCGATGTGTCAACGCCAAAGTAGCGCCCGCCTTGGCCGAAATAGGGCCAATATGTATAACCCAGGTAACCCAAACCACAGCCCACGTCAACTGCAGTCATCCCATGCTTCAGACCCAGCCAGGCGGCTAACTTGTCCAGCGTACCCTCAAGCCACATTGATTCGCGCTGGTAGACCAGCATTTCCTTCCAGCACTTCTCCGACCAGTCTATTTTGTTCTTATCCTGACTCATAATATCCTCCCTGACCGAATCTAACTATTTTTCGATGCATAGGCAACACAAAATGCAGATGTAGGGGCGAATCTTTAGATTCGCCCGAATGCAGGTGGGTGGGGCTTCCCTCCCTTTATGGGAGGGAATAAAAGGGAGGGTGAGATGAGTCTTGGTTCTACGTAAAACACCAGATGCCGGATAGTCCCCCGGACGGGAGACTATCCGACCTATAAGCTAAGAGCATGTTTACTGCTCGGTGGCCTTTGCCCTCTCCTGCTGCGTCATTTCCGCCAAACGCTTGACCTCACTTACATCCAAACCCAACCCTTTGGCCACGCGGGTGCCATAATCCTTGTGCGCCTTATAGAAGATCGCAGTCTGGCGCAGTTGAATGCGCTTCTGGGCGTTGCCCAGGTGATCCACAATGTTGCCCACCAGATGATCTCGATCCTGGTCTGTCATCACCTTGCTGTAGAGGGTACCGGCCTGCACGAAGTCGTCATTGGGAAAGTCGAAGGGATAACGACCGGCCTGTCCTGACAACTCAAAGCGGGGTTCGGCAGAGGTCGGATCCGGCTCCGGTCCGCCGAAGCTGTTGGGCCAATAGTTGGGGCCGTTGCCTCCGCCGTCGTCGGTGCGCATGGACCCGTCACGCTGGTAGCTGCTCTCCGGGGCGTGCTTGGGTACATTGACCGGAATCAGATGATAGTTGGGGCCCAGTCGATGCAGGTGCGTATCATGGTACGAAAAGACCCTGGCCTGCAGCATCTTGTCGGGCGAGACGGCGATGCCAGGAACCACGTTTCCAGGGCAGAAGGCGGCCTGCTCCACCTCTGCGAAGTAGTTTACCGGGTTGCGGTTCAAGACCAGCTTTCCGATTTTGATGGGCGGAACCTCTCCGTGCGGCCAGACCTTGGTGATGTCGAAGATATCCCAGGGGAAGCTCTTAGCCTTCTCCGCCGAAAGAATCTGCATCTCCAAAGTCCACGAGGGATGCTCGCCGCGAGCTATGGCCTCATTCAGGTCACGGGTGGCATGATTGGGATCTTCGCCGGAGAGCCGCTTGGACTCCGCCAGATTGAGATTCTTGATGCCCTGATCGGTCTTGAAATGGTACTGCACCCAGAAATACTCCCCCTTCTGGTTATACCATTTGAAGGTGTGGCTGCTGTAGCCGTTCATGTTCCGATAGGTGGCCGGCGTTCCCCTGTCGGAGAAAAGGACCGTGACCTGATGAATGGATTCGGGCGTGAGGGAGAGAAAATCCCAGAACATGTCCGGATCGGGCAGATTTGTGGCAGGATGCCGCTTCTGGGTGTGGATGAAGTCGGAGAACTTGAGCGGATCGCGGATGAAAAACACCGGCGTGTTGTTGCCCACCAGATCGTAGTTTCCCTCCTCCGTGTAGAATTTGATGGCAAAGCCGCGCGGATCTCGGGCGGCATCCGCCGAACCCCTTTCGCCGCCGACGGTGGAGAGGCGGACCAAAACATCGGTGCGTTTGCCCACTTCCGATAGAAACTTGGCTTTGGTGTATTTGGTAACGTCGGCAGTCACCTCGAAATAGCCGTGTGCTCCTGCTCCTTTGGCATGCACCACACGCTCGGGAATGCGCTCACGGTCGAAATGGGCCAGCTTCTCCAGCAGGTGAACGTCCTGCATCAGCACGGGACCCCGTTCTCCGGCTGTCAGGCTGTTCTGGTCGTCAGCCACGGGGATTCCAAAAGCCGTGGTCAGTTTTTTGGGCTTCTTTTTCATTGCCAACCTCCTTTCTTTTGTTATGAATTCATGTCTATATAGTTATCGGTTATACGATTTCCGCATGAGAATCTTTGGGCGGGTGGCTCGGCAAGCTGGTTTTAGTATGATGGGATTCAATCCCGGTGATCCCTGAATCATCCTTTCCCGCTTGTAGTGAGCTTGTGCTTCGACTTCGCCCTTCGGTCTGAGCTCAGGGTCGAAGACTCAGCACCATGAGCTTGTCGAATGGTCGAACCTATCAAGCGAGAGGGGGAGCAGCTTTTCCCTCCCTTGATGGGAGGGAATAAAAGGGAGGGTGACATAAATTCTTTTACTCAGGCAGTTCTTTTCACCCTCTCCCTAACCCTCTCTCATCGAGGGAGAGGGAACCGGGTTTTCCCTCCCTTGACGGGAGGGAATGCAAGGGAGGGTGAAGCAATCAACGCCATTGGCGGGTTGAACCTCCTTTTTTCCTCACAGCTGATTATTAGGATTAAGCAGATTAAAACATCTTTTCTCAAGATCCTGGGGGCAAACAATCTGCTGCAAAAATCCGCTAAATCAGCTTCATCTGCTGTGAAGAAAAGCCGTAGGGATCCCGCCGCTGGCGGGATGGCTGTCCGCCTTGACTCGCGTAGCCAAGCCTTCACGGCTTGGCACCGAGGCATAAAGCCTCGGCTACGCGGTTCCCACAGAAACACCAGGCAGGGACACTTCTCCCGCCAAAGGCGGGCTCAGTGCAGGCAAACCCCTGTCCCTACACTCCCATTTGTCATTCTGAGGCCCGCCAAAGGCGGGACGAAGAATCTAAGGGCGAGATGCTTCGCTTACCCAGACGGGAGCGTCCGCTCGCTCAGCATGACACGCTGCAATAGCGCGTAGGGGCGAACCTTGCGTTCGCCCGGATGTGGGCGGAGGTGAACTCCGCCCCTACGCGATTACATGCGTTCCAGAACGGCTTCCAAGTCCCACATTTCGCCCTTTACCGGGAAGCTGGCGGTGAGTATCAGCCGATTGCCGGAAAAGCGAAAGTGCCGGACCTGATCCGTGCCGACCCAGCCAGGGAGTTTGCTGCCTTGCACATGGTGCGTGACTGTTCCCTTCTCCGCGTCGACTTCGTAAGTTCCGCAGTAGGCGTCGAATCCTTCGAAGGCTTCTTGTATCTCTTCCGGCATGCCCTCAAACGGGTCATCTGAGGCGAACTTTGGACGGTCGTGGCGCATGCCCAAAAATGACATATGACCGCTCGCGGTATATATGAGCATGCCATAGAGATTCTCGCCATACGGATGAATCACCTCGCCATCAGGCTTTTTCGCTGTCATCGATAAGAACTTCCAGGTACCCACAAGCTGTTCTTCTTGCGTCATAGGTTTCTCCTTCTCAGGAGCTCTCGACTCATCGCAGCCTATAATCATAATCAACACGACCAGAAAAACAAACAAGACTTTTTGCATGCAAAGAGGTTTCATGATAGCTCCTTAAGGTTTTTGAGCCGCGCGGCCGTCCGCTATGGGGTTCTTATTCACCCTCTCCCGCTTGTAGTGAGCTTGTCGAACCTATCAAGGGAGAGGGAATTAACTCTTCTCTCCCTTGTTTATCCGCCTATGGCGGAACGGGAGGGAACAAAAGAGAGGGTGAAACAATCAACGCCATTGGCGGGATGGCTCTCCTTTTTTTCCTCACAGCTGATTATTAGGATTAAGCAGATTAAAACATCTTTTCTCAAGACTCTGGGGGGGGCAAACAATCTGCTGCAAAAAACCGCTAAACCAGCTTCATCTGCTGTGAAGAAAAGCCGTAGGGACAGCCCTTCAGGGTGAATCTCTTCAGGATGAACCCTTGTGGCTGTCCGCTTTCAGGTTCGGACAGGGACATACACTGTCCCTACCCGCTGATATTCAAAGCTTCTCTTGCTGTCTCGAACTCGTCGAGAATTCTCTTGATACGGTCGGTCAATTCCAACTCGCCAGAGGTGCCGCGGTCTGTCCAGTAGTGACCCTTGAGTGCACTTCGCGGTCTGCCGACAACATCCAACAGAATGGCTCCGTGATGGATGGGACTTCGCTCTCGAACAGAGAGCTTTGGTTCGTTCCTGTAGACACCGGTGACTCGGAACGTGCCGTCTGGTGCGCGAATGATCTCCGCTCCCAAAAGCTCGGAAACCGACTCGCTGGTCATCAACCGCAGACTCAGCGAGGAGAACGTCTGTCGCACCACCATGTAACCCTCGATGGGTTCAACTGTTTTGCCTGTGGACGGGTCAACCCAGTTGGATCGTATTGTTACTCGCCAAGTGCCAGAAATATCAGGGCGTTTGACGAACCAGCCCTGGAGGAACGGTAATCGCCAAAGCCAAAGGTCGAAGCCCGCGAGAAGAAACAATAGAACACCTACCACCGTGGAGAAGTGGCGCAGCCAAGAGATCGACACAGCCACTCCGTCAATGATGAGCAGGACGCCCCAGAGGAGCGCCGCCAGGAAAACTACTGCCGTTATGTGCGATCGAGCTATCATAATTCACTACTCCAGTCCAATGTACTTCCAAGCTGCGTCCAGGAAATTATTTGCTTGCCAACAGGTCCACGGTTGGTCCTTGTGGAAAAGATACAGCAGTTCGTTGATTTCCCCCCACTCTTTGCAGTCGTCGAGTTTTCGGGTCTCATTGAATAGATAGGCAAGCGTCCACCGCACATCGGCCATGTACGTGTCATGCCCGAATCCTTTGTTTGGCACGTTCCACACTAGGGATTCGATTAGATACGAGGGGATGGGTTTCACCGCTCGGATTCCTTTTTCATCCATTTGATTTCGGAGTTTCTTCAATATACGTACTATTCTCTTGAAGCGACGACCTGTCGCGTCGTTTTTTCGCACGCCGTTTTTATAGTGTTGCTCCGGCCAGTTTATGATCCGCCCGCCCTTGTCAGGACGAAGTTCGGTTCCGGAAATGCAATACGGTTTTCCTTCGCTGTCACGCTGGTACCTTCGATGCTCAAAGCAAGGCACGACGTCCGCATCCACTCGATAAGTGTTCGCACGCACTTCCAAAGCCTTGTTCCCGCGACTAACTGCTGAGGAGCCGAAATACTGTCGAAGTGCCTGCTCCACCTCGTTCTTGAACTGAGAACAGGTGTATGAACCTAGAGTCAATCCGACATCTGAATCCGAGAGGCCTTTGGCAAAAGCATAGTCTGTGTAACAATAGTCCATGCAGCAAACACATATGTCGACGTCGCTGTCCAAACGCACGTTCGTGTTGTTCCGGTACGAACCTTGGGCAAAGACATTTATCTCTAGTTTTTGCAGAGTCTGGCTTGATCTAATTGCCTCGCCGATCATTCTTTTTGCATTCTCACATCTTTCTTCCTCTGTGTCGCTTGGCGACTTAGCCAAGCTCAGGAACGAAGTTTCCCAATCCACTAAAACCTCCCGTGACCGATGACACCGCACGCTTCCGGGCCTGCAGCATCGTGCCCCTCTTGATTTTCCTGCTGCCCAGGGAGAATTGGCTTTTCCCTAAGGCCTTTCTCAGTGACAATATACTTGTTCTCTCGCTAGATTGGCAACCGTTTTTTCAGCGAACACATGCAGGACTGATCCGACTGTTCTCTTTCGGAAGTTCTCCAACGGTTGGCCTACGGATGCTGGTGAGATTGCCCGCTCCTCGTGCGGCGGAAAAGGATGTATCCTAACAGGGCAAAGATAACTAAAGAGAGGATATCTCCCAATGATCCTGAGAGGAGGAAGCCCACGCCTTTTGGCTTTCCTAAAAAGAATGCATACAAAGCTATGCCCACACCCAACAACCCCTCACCAGCTATAAGCCCGGAGCCGAAAAGAATTCCCTTTTCTCTTCTCTGGTTAAGCTGGCTTTCATCGTGTGCATATTTTTTCTCTATGAAACGCCTTATGCATCCTCCAGCAAAGATGGGGGTCATGGTGGAGACTGGCAGGTAAAGCCCCACTGCAAAAGGAAGAGAGGGTAAGCGGAAAAGCTCAACTATGCCGCTAAGCGCGGCTCCGGCAATAACAAAACCCCAGGGAATCTGAGCGTGCAAAACCCCCTCGATTACGGTCTTCATCAAAGTTGCCTGAGGGGCGGGCAGGTCAGTGGAGCCAAATTCATAAGCGCTGTTTAAAATCAACACCGCACCGCAAACAGCAAAAGCAGAAGTTGCGGCACCGATAAGCTCTCCGATCTGCTGTCTGTTCGGGGTGGCACCTACTAAGAATCCGGTCTTGAGATCCTGAGAAGTATCACCGGCTATGGATGCGCCCACACAAACCACGGTGCCCACGGTCAAAGCCGCCACCATGCCTATCTCATCTGTCCAGCCTAAAAGCACAAAGATCAGGCTGGTGCCCATAAGGGTCATGATGGTCATGCCAGAGGTGGGATTGGAGGAGACTCCCACCAGACCGACTATGCGTGAGGATACCGTAACAAAGAAAAAGGCGAATATGGCTATGCACAGAGCCCCCACCAATCTCATGGATACGGATTCCACATTGCCCAGTATGTGAGGTACCAGAGCGATAATCAGGATTATTACAGCCACACCTCCAAGAACATAGGTAATGGGCAGATCAGCCTGAGTTCTGTCTATTTTTGCCGGTCCGGTCGAGGTATGGGATGGAGTTTTCTTCATTCTGGATTTCATCTCATCCAGGCTCAATTTGAAGGACTTTATCATAGTGGGAACCGATCTTATGATGGTGATTATACCTCCGAAAGCGACTGCTCCGGCTCCTACATACCTTATATATCTATTCCAGATCTCAGACGGGCTCATGTCGGCTATAAGCTTAGTGGTCTCAGGGAACAAGGGGACGGTCATCCCTTTCCCAAAGTAATTGATCAGCGGAATCAATATCACCCAAGAGATCAAACCGCCAGCCACCATGATCCCGGATATGCGGAATCCCAGAATGTAGCCCACCCCTAGAAGAGCAGGGGTGGTCTCGATTCCTATCTGTGCCTTTGGCAATCCCGGAATGGCGGAATGCACTTTATCTTTCCATAAGTGCAAAAAGCCGATGAAAAACTTGTATACAACACCAATCCCCAATCCCAGAAAAACGTTGCTGGCTTTGGCTCCTCCAGTCTCGCTGGCGACTAAGACCTTGGCACAGGCGGTCCCTTCAGGATAGGGGAGCTTCTTGTGTTCCTGGACTATTAAGAACCTCCTCAAGGGGATCATAAAAAGAATGCCTAAAAGCCCTCCCAACATAGCCAGGCTTGCCATCTGCACCAGTGTAGGATTCAAACCCCATAAGAATAATGCGGGAATGGTAAAGATAACCCCCGAAGCCAAAGAGGAACTGGCAGAACCTACGGTTTGAGAGATATTGTTCTCCAGAATGGTGGTCTTTCCAAAAAGAGGTCTGGCAAAGCGGAAGAAAGCTACGGTCATCACCGCCACCGGAATGGAGGTGGAGACGGTCAAGCCGGCTTTTAAGCCTAAATAGGCATTAGCCGCTCCAAACATTATCCCGAAGATGATCCCGGAGATCAACACCTTGGGGGTGAACTCCGGAATGAGCTTCTCTTTGGGAACGTAAGGTTGGAATTCTTCTGCAGGGTTCTTTTGCGAATTGCGCCTTTCTTCTTGCATATGGCTAACCTATCTTTTTGTTCAGTTCAATGTCCACTGACTTTTTCCCTCCCTCAATGGGAGGGAACACGAAAACTCATTTAAAAAGCTGGGAGGGTTTCACGATTTCAAAATCCTTTTCTTTAAGCCATAGATCAAAAATTTTTTCGGGCTTTTTCTCTTCCTTCAGCTTGAAGTTAAAAAAACCAAAAGATTTCCCCAAATATAACAGCTTCACCTCTTTTGTCAAGCTGACTTCCAAAACACTTGATTACTTACAACAATCGTCGTGTGCGATAACCAAAAGATTTTAAGGTCTGTTTTAAATCCTTTTCTGCTAGACAGGGCGACTGGATTGCTCAGAAAAAATTTAGACGTGTACAGGGTAAGGTTAAAACAGAGGCAGAAAAGAGAAGTAGAATTATTTGTAGCTATTGAGGGTTATGTTTACACCTTTTACCGTTTTACAGGATGTTATTTGTGAACTTTTGGAAAGAAGGGGGTTGATTTGAAGCAAAATGGAAACAGTTAAAGTCGAACATAAGTTCGACTCCCACCAATTCCGTTTCTTTCAAATAGCGGCGGCGGGGGGGATTTGCGGCAGTGCTGAGGCTTTCCCAGACGAGCGCCCGTACGGGTGGGGGTCTCCGTAAGCCGAAGCAAACCTGCGACCTTCCCCCGCCTTCGGCGGGGGACGAGCTACCAGCCTTGCACTATAGATCGGGCGGGGGTTTAACCCCCGCCCGAACAAGCTCTTTTGTTAGAATAAAAAAATAGCGGGGGCAGGATTTGAACCTGCGACCTTCGGGTTATGAGCTTTATCGTGCCATTTTCTTAACCTCTTGGCAGATGGGCTATTGCAAATACACATAACGAGTTGTTAGTTTTGCAATAGCCCATCATAACCCACCAAAACCCACGTAAACCTAACCCCAATTGAAACAGAATTGAAACAGTTGGTTGAACTCCCCACATTGTTTCTTCTCAAGAGATCAGATTTTTCAGTTTGATAGTCAAGACCGCCAAAGAATCTTAAACCTTGACAAACTCGGAGCGCCAAAAATTAATTTACAACTATGAATCCAGAGAGAAAATGAGCATAAGGCGAGTCATGAATAGCTCCTTGAATCGGGTAAATGAACGCCTTTGAGGTTGGTGCAGCTGGCACCCATACCTCAGAGATAATAGATGACAGAGACACGTGGAAATTCTTAAAGCTTTAGCCTTTGAGCGTTTCTTAATTGAAATATCCTTTCAAAAGAAGGGCGAGCTTTTTCTGGAAAAATATGTTGACTGCTGAAGGAAAAGTGGCTATATTTAGCTGTCAGTTTCTGTCAGTCAAAACATCTAGGAATCAACCTGGAATTTGTGATAGCCCTGAGTGACAGGGAAGTCTGAGTTGAAGGCAAAACGAAAAACGAACTCAAAGTTGGCCCAGAGTAGCCTGATCACGTTTTCTTTTATGAGCCAAGGCACTTCGCACTCCATCAAACTTCACATAAGGAAACGCAGACTTTGCACTTTCATCAGAAACTTCGGAGACGACGGAGAAGTTAATCTGATGATCAGAGGAGGGAAGATTTCCGCTAGAGTGGAGTATTTGGGAAGCTCACAGTCTTTTTTGGGGATTTTGGGTGCCGATGGGAAATGGAATGGTAGGCTTGCAAGGCAGCAAAAGAAAGAAAAAATCACCCTTTTCATAAGAAAGGGAAAAATCAGCCGCAGAAGAATAAGTCAGGTTTCAAAACTCCTTGAGGGTGATTCCAACATTCTGCTTGAGAGGGGAAAGAGAAGAAAATCAAAAACAGCAGATTCTCAATTCGAGGTAAAACTGGCGCTGTCTCCGAAGCTTGAAGTTTCTGGATTCATCAAACACAAATCTGGCAGACATCATACCAGGATAGAATTAATTCCAGGTGGAAGATGGAACGTAAAAGGATGGCTTAAACTGACAGGCGGAAGGTTTTTATACTCAGGAGAAATCGGTAAATGTCAAGCCCGTTTTGAAGGAACGCCTCGCTTTGTTCCGGAAAGAAGTGACTTCAGGAAAGGCTAACATTTTTTATTGTATCCAGTCGGAAGTATCTTATCTTTTTTTTAATTTGTCCCGCCAAATACCAGTTTCCTTTCTTATAGAGCAAAGCTTTAGGAACCAGTTCAATCACCTTAGAGGACCGAGCTGAAACATAACGCAACTTGATTTTTTTCTCCGCCCGCATCACTTGCTTGAGGAGTTCGAATACAAGAGCTACACCTTCACCAGAGTGTCTCTTTTCCGACTGAACAGTGATCTGCTCTTTTGCTTTTTTATAATCAACTTTGATTTTTTCGGGTACCAAAGACTCAAGCTTTGCCAATGTCTGCTTGGCTGACTTCCTCAGGCAGTCCACTGATTCAACCAGATCGGAGTTTAGTCCTATGTACAGGGTTAGGAGTTCATCAACGGTGAAATTAAGAGGTGGCAAGAAGGCATCGGTAAGGAATTTGTATCCGCCATCGAAATAGATTGGGACTCTAGCTCCAGATAGCGCTTGAATGTCCCTGAAGATGGTCCTCTCAGAAACCTCACATTCATTAGCCAGATCAGAGGCGTTGAGATTTCTTCTAGATCTCAGAAGATTTAAAATCAAAAGTAGGCGGTCTGATTTGGCCATTTTTAGCGAAGCGAACGTATTTTTGATACAGACTTAATAAGGTTCCCCGATAGCGTGGACGGTTCTAGTGACTCATAATTTCGGGTTAATGTGACAGCTCGTTCGATCTCCATTCTAAGTTCACAGACATTATCGGGCCAATTATATTGCAAGAGAAGCTCGAGTGCATCAGGAGCGATTCCTAAGACATTCCTCTTCTGTTCCTTATTAAAGTCAGATATGAATTTCTCAACCAACTTAGGGATTTGCTCTTTCCTTTCTCTGAGAGGAAGAATTCTGATCTTGAGGCAGAAAAGACTATTCAAGAACTTATGAAGTTGAACGTTGTTTAGCGATTTCTTATGTCCACTCGTTTGCAGAGAACCGATCACCCCAAGACTGAGAAGTTCGTTTCTGGAGAATGCCTCCGTTTTGCCCAAGTCCTCAAAAAAATCAGAAAGTTGGGCAAGTAGGTGTGCCTGTAACAGATCAACCCTTCTCATGAAAAAGGTATCCCTTTGTGTCGATCTTCGAAGTTTTTTGAAAAAAACTGGGGAGGTGAGTTGTTCGACGATCCTTGTCTGTTTACGAACGGTCTGTTCACAATCACAGACCACGAACTCGCCTCCCCAGTTTCTCTCCCGATGGATCAGTTCGGCAAAGTGCTCCTTACCTACCCCACTTTCTCCTTCTAACACCACATTCAAGGAAGATTGGACCGCTCGATTGATCTCGTGGTAAACTTCCTGGGTCGTATCGACCATCCTAGATATTCCCGCATTCTAAAGGATGAGTTGCAAGATGATTGCAATTGCGTTGATGATTGAACTTCCGTCGCCGCCATTTGATCCACTTGGAAGGGGCTCTTCAGGTGGAGGCGGGGGCCACTGACCTCCACCGCCAGCATAAACTACGCTTCCGGTAACGCAGGTGAGCAACAAAAGCGCTACGACGATGAGGGTGAGGAGCCCAAATGAATTCAGCCTGGAAAGCATGGAAACCTCCTTGTTTGAGGGTTTTTGGGTCTTCCCAAGCCGAACTATTGCAAGTCTGGTGCCCAAAATATGAGCAGTGAGTTTACTCTGTGTGGGCCAGGGGCTTAGAGTAAAAGCCGAAGATCAGTTTTCTCAGAGTAATGGAAAGGTGGCTCGTCGAAAGTGACGAAGCAGTGAAGGAGTGTTCGTAACTTTAATGTGCGAAAAAGGTTACTAAAGATGCCACTTTCGCCGAAGCGCTTGCTAGAGGGACTTTTGAGGGATATAGTCTAAGTTATTTGTGGAGAAGTGAGTAAGGAAGAGAATCGTCATCTATGACGGCTTGATTCGGTCAAGCTTCTTGATTTTGTGCTTCTTGATCCTCCTCCTCAGTGTGGTTTCATTCAAGCCCAACTCCTCAGCTGCTTTGGCCTGATTCCACTTGTTGTCCTGCAAAGCCCGAATGATCTTTTTCTTTTCCACCCAGTCTAACACTTCT